>NZ_QAJO01000006.1:0-5680 GCF_003852415.1 Chryseobacterium sp. KBW03
TGTTTGCGGAGAATCAGATAGATTTTTCAAAACACTCAAGTCCATACTCGCATTATGAAAAATTAATAAATTAGATGAAAGATATTTAGAAAGTTCGTCTTCCCATAATTCTTGAAAATTAAGGGAAAATTCTACATCTTCATATGAAATTCCGTGTATTGAAGTATGAGTTTTTAAAAACTTTTCTGATTTTGGTGGATTTATATAGTGTTTTGTCGAATAAACTATTGTGTCATTTTTCACGAAGCATAATCCGATTGCACAAGCACTTAATCTACTGTTATTTGCTGTCTCAAAGTCAATAGCAATAAAATCAAATTTATTTTCAAAGTACTCAGGGAATGTATGAGGATTTTTAAATTGATTGAATTTCAATTTTTGCAAAATCGCTTGTTCGTATTGAGGTTTTACTTTATAACCAACTTGTTTTGCTTTTTTTAGCCAAGGTTCAAGAATATAGTTTGGTGTATTTTCGATAAAATTATAGAATAGAAATTCATTGTTTGTTTCAGGATTTATTCCCGAAACTTCCATTTCAATTTGATTTTTTGGTTTAGGTTTAAAAAAGTTAAACATAGTTCATTTTGTATAATTCAGACGAGTTTTGGTGTAATATGGCATATAACGTTTGGCAAATTGGCGATGGAGCCGACTTTTAGCACAAATGTTGAATAGAATTACTAATCTTCAACATTGCACAAAAGTTCAATAGAAGTACTTCACCGGCTCTATTGCCAATTTGTTTGTTATGTGCCGTTTTATTCCATTTTATACATTTAACAATTGCTGAAACGTAAAGTCGGGTTTAAACATTTCAATTTCGTTTTGAGTTGATTCTTCTTGTGCTTCTTTGCCATAGATAAACATTTGCTGTTCATAATTTTTAACAGCCTCTTCAATGCTATTAAATTTTCCATCGGCTAGATTATCAGACAATATCAAGGCATCCACCAACCCACTATTTACTCCCTGCCCTGCAAAAGGCGGCATCAAATGTGCGGCATCCCCAATCATTGTTATGGGTAATGGGCGCTTGCTTTTCCAAGGCTTTTCTAAAGGAAATATCCGTGTAGCCAATCCTACAAATGACAACGTCGTATGAATCAATTCTTTGTAGCGTTCGTCCCAATCGGAAAATTCTTTCAGAAGAAAATCAACGACACTATTTCTGTTTTGAAAATCTACCTGCGTTTGGTTTTTCCATTCATCAGGTGTTTTAAAACTTATTCCAAAATGCAATGCACCATTATTATTGGGGTTAGCAAATAATAAATTACCTTGGTGAGATGCCATTAGCCGGTTTCCATTGCATAGCTGAAAAAATCCAGGACAGTTTATCTCTGGTTGATGAATATCGGCTTGTATATTGAAAGTACCTGTTTCTTCAACTTCCGTGTCGGTAACAAATTTTCTTACCTTGGACATCCCGCCATTGGCAAGAATAACCAAATCTGCTGTTTCACTCGGTTTATTCTCAAAAGTTAGTGTCCACTTCTTCTTACCAGGTTCAAGCATAACAAGTTTTCTATCCCAAATAACCGTGTCGTTTTCTAAACTATTCAACAAGATAGCCCTTAAGTCATTTCTGTTTATTTCAGGATTGTCAAATCGATTTTCGGGCTTTACATTTTTTGTGGATAAAATATTGCCTTTTTCATCAGCAATATTTACACCCATTGGTAAGGCTAAGTCATAATAAGTTTGTAACAATCCCGCTTTTTTCATTGCTTCCTGACCTGAACCTTTGTGTAGGTCAAGGGTTCCACCAAAAATTCTTGCCTCTCGGTCGTTGTCTCTTTCGTAAACTGAAACGTCTATGCCGTTTTGCTGTAATAATTTTGCCATAGTCAGTCCAACGGGTCCACCACCAATTATTGCAACGTTCTTATCACTAAGTAAATTCATTTGTTTGTCTGTATCTATTCGCATTGTCATTCAAAAATGGCACATAACGGGAAACGCATTGGCGAAGTGGCGGATAAATTGGACAAAAAGTTCAATTTAGCGAGAACGTAGCCGATGTGTTTCCACAGAGCTAACTTACAAATAAAAAGCGAATGTGGAACACATTCGGCGGAATAAAATGCAGAAACTTTCAATTTAGCACTTAACCTGCCATTTTGCCAATGCGATGTTATGTGAAGGAATTTTTAGTATCTTTGTATTCAAATAATTCACATTTTATGTATTTCAGCAAGCCTTGGTAATTAAAAATTAAAGTAAATTATTAAATCGTCTTTTTGAGACGGTTGCTATTTGGTACGTTAATTTTTAATTTAAAATAAGGTAATAATGAAAAATATAAAACCCTTAACTTTTCCGTTTAATTCGGAAAATAATACATCCATAAAACAAAGTCTTTTTCGATTTCGAGAATATTTTGATTCTTCTACAATTGTTGGTTTAGGCGAAAACGCACATTTCATAAAAGAGTTTTTTACATTCAGGCATCAAGTTATTGAGTTTTTAGTAACTGAATGTGATTTTGACACCTTGGCATTTGAGTTTGGTTTTTCTGAAGGATTAGAAGTTGATAAGTGGATAAAATCACAAATTCCATTCGACGATTTGGATAAGTTACTGTCACACTTTTATTATCCAAATGAGTTTAAAGATACTTTGCTATGGCTTCGTCGGTATAATCAAGACAATAATAATCAAATTACCTTTTTAGGTGTGGATATTCCTAAAAATGGAGGTTCTTATTTTCCAAACTTTCGTATTGTATCTGATTATTTGCAAAGACTTTCAATCGTTTCTTCTGATGTCTTACAGAAGATTTTAAATCTTGCTGAGAAATTTGATTTCTATTCGACTTCTCAGCTTGCGTTAAATTTATCGCTTTTTGATGAAGCTGAACATAATGAATTAAAAGCATTGCTATTAAAAGTTTACATTCGTTTGATTACTCTTCAACCAAAATTAGAAAGTTTAGAATTTCAATCGATAGTTCATCAAGTTAAAGGCTTGATTTATATGAATTATAATGCTGATGCTATGGAAAGTTTCATTACTGAAAGGGGAATTGAAGGAGATATGGGAGCAAAAGACCAGTATATGGCAGAAAGCATTGATTGGTTTTTGAAAAATTCACTTGGTAAAAAGATTATTTTGGTTGCCCACAATGCTCACATTCAAAAAACTCCGGTAGATTTTGATGGATTTATTAGTTGTTATCCAATGGGGCAAAGACTTTCGATGACTTTTGGAGAAAAATATAAAGCATTTGCAATAACTAATCTACGTGGAGAAACTGCGGCATTGTATCCTGATAATGATTATCAATTTGGCTTTAGGGTTGATAAATTTCCACTTGATTTTCCAGAGTCGGATTCTGTTGAATTTATTATGCAAGAATTTGGAGGAAAAGAATGCTGTTTACTAATGAACAGAAGTACGGAATTAAAAAATTGTAATAAGATTCGATTTGATTCGATGTGCCTAAAAACTGAAATAGAAGAAGCTTTTGACGGAATTTTTCTAATAGAAAAATCAACTGTTTCAGAAGTAGTGGATTGAGAATTTATAAATTTAATTTCGAAACGGCACTTTCTTTTTGGAGGTGCCGTTTTATTCTTTCACATAACGGTTCTCAGCTATACGCAGGCAGGGATTTTAACCACTGAACTTCCTACGAAGAACTGAACTTTAAATTTACCACTTAACTGTCCTACGAAGCACGAAACCCCTGCTTGCGTATAGGTGATGTTATGCGGTCGGTTTTCATTTTCTCTTCTTTCTCGTTAATTTGTCAAGCAAAGTTACTAAATTTGCAGTCAAGCAATTTCAATTTTTGAATTATGTATTTCAGCAGACCTTGGACTTCTATCTAAGTGATAGGCAGTCCTGAAAATTCCAATCTCTTTTAGGTCAAGACAATTAGTCTATGGGTTTCGTGTACCGACTTTTTTGTAAAGGCGTTACGTTGTCATAGTTGCTCTGTCGGGTAATACTGTCTATTCACTTCTCCACGATTTGAATTCAAGTATTCACCTGTAAGAAGTTACTAATGACAAAAAAGAAATTGCCCGTTCGTTTTACGGGTCAGCACTTTACTATTGATAAAGTGCTAATAAAAGATGCAATAAGACAAGCAAATATAAGTAATCAGGATACGGTTTTAGATATTGGGGCAGGCAAGGGGTTTCTTACTGTTCATTTATTAAAAATCGCCAACAATGTTGTTGCTATTGAAAACGACACAGCTTTGGTTGAACATTTACGAAAATTATTTTCTGATGCCCGAAATGTTCAAGTTGTCGGTTGTGATTTTAGGAATTTTGCAGTTCCGAAATTTCCTTTCAAAGTGGTGTCAAATATTCCTTATGGCATTACTTCCGATATTTTCAAAATCCTGATGTTTGAGAGTCTTGGAAATTTTCTGGGAGGTTCCATTGTCCTTCAGTTAGAACCTACACAAAAGTTATTTTCGAGGAAGCTTTACAATCCATATACCGTTTTCTATCATACTTTTTTTGATTTGAAACTTGTCTATGAGGTAGGTCCTGAAAGTTTCTTTCCACCGCCAACTGTCAAATCAGCCCTGTTAAACATTAAAAGAAAACAGTTATTTTTTGATTTTAAGTTTAAAGCCAAATACTTAGCATTTATTTCCTGTCTGTTAGAGAAACCTGATTTATCTGTAAAAACAGCTTTAAAGTCGATTTTCAGGAAAAGTCAGGTCAGGTCAATTTCGGAAAAATTCGGTTTAAACCTTAATGCTCAAATTGTTTGTTTGTCTCCAAGTCAATGGGTAAACTGTTTTTTGGAAATGCTGGAAGTTGTCCCTGAAAAATTTCATCCTTCGTAGTTCAAAGTCGGGTGGTTGTCAAGATGATTTTTCTGGTTTGGTGTCGTCTTTTAAGCTGCCGCATAACGGGAAACGCATTGGCGAAGTGGCGGATAAATTGGACAAAAAGTTCAATTTAGCAGTGACGTAGCCGATGTGTTTCCACAGAAGCTAAATTATTAAAAAAAGCTGAATGTGGAACACATTCGGCGGAATAAAATGCACAAAAGTTGAGTTTGGCACTTAACCCGCCATTTTGCCAATGCGATGTTATATGCCGTATTTTTTGATAAGATAATTTAAGTCAGCTTCGTTTAAAATTCTAATGTTTGCTTTTTTTGATTGGTTTAAGTCGTTTATTTTTTGGATTTTTGACCAACCACAATCTTCACCTGCAAAAACAAAATCTACTTTACCTGTTATTCCTGATTTTATTTGTCCACCAATTTTCATTAGAAAAGTTTTTATTTCTTCTCTTTCTATTGAAAAGTTGCCCGTAATAACTATTCCTTTTCCTATTAAATCAATGTTTTCAAGTTCGTTTTGAGTTATTTGATAATTTGATAAATGCTCTTCATTTTCTTCTAAAACATCTTCACTTGGTTGATTGAAATAATTATTATTTGTTTTAGGCTGGTCATCAATTTTTCTTATTAGTTCTTGATAACTTGGATACTTGTCAGTCAATTCGCCAAATATTAAAGCACAAAGTTTTGCATCGAATTCTGGGTCGTGATGATTTGTTACTTCTAAGTCCAAACTCTCTGCTAAATCTTTTATTTTTTTAGGCATCCCAAGTTTATCTGCAAATAACATTGTGTCAATATAACTTATGACATATGGTTTTAAATTATAATGTTCATATAGATTTTTCTGATTATCCGTTTATGC
>NZ_QAJO01000007.1:0-303684 GCF_003852415.1 Chryseobacterium sp. KBW03
CGATGATAACGGTAAAACTGCTCAGAAGAAATTTATCAAAGAATAAATGAACTGAATTTCAAATAGAATAAGCCTCCAGAAATGGAGGCTTATTTTTGTTAAAAGATCTCGTTGGAGAAACAATTCCAGAATAATATTTTTACATAAAAAAACTCGTTAGAAAAGCTTCTAACGAGTTTTTATTTATTCAATACTGAAAATCACTTTTTCAGTCTGTTCTTTTAATTCTTCCAGATTGGTATTGTTGTAGATAATACAATCTGCCATTTTAATTTTATCCCTTTCAGGCATTTGTTTCTCCATGACAACTCCTACTTCACGGTAGGTTTTGTTATCCCTGTCCATCACTCTTTTGATCCTGATATTATCCTCAGCTGTTACCAAAAGAGACTTATAACATTTTCTGTTGAGCTTTAGTTCAAACAAGAGTGCTGTTTCTTTGAATACTAAATATTTACTCTGCTTTTTCACCCAATCTTCGAAATCAATCCGTACAGCAGGATGAATAATTTCGTTTAGCTGATGGAGCAGATCTTTATTGTTGAAAACTTTATCTGCAACAAATTTTCTATCATACAATCCGTTTTCATCATAGGATTCTTCACCAAGAAGTTCCTTGACTTTTATTTTCAGTTCTTCGCTTTCATTAACGATCGCTTTTGCCCTGTCATCAGAATAGTAAACCGGAAAACCGAGTTCTTCTATAAATTGGGCTACTGTTGTTTTTCCAGAACCTATTCCGCCTGTTAATCCTATAACCTTGGGCGATGGTTCCGGTTCTGTCTGTTGTATTTCTGAATGTAATTCTTCCATAATTAAAAATTAATATCCAAAAACATCATTAAAGGTGAACGTTTCATCAAGTCTTACGCCTTTCTCAGTCATTTTAAGGCTTGCAAGTTCATTGTGAGCATCATGTTCAAAGAACAATAGATATTCGTTGTCTACACATTGTTTAAGGAATTTTCCTTTCTCTTCCAAAGTCAAAAGAGGTCTCGTATCATATCCCATTACATAAACCTGATTGATATGCCCTGCTGTAGGAATAAGGTCTGCCGCAAAAACAACAGTCTTTTCCTGGTATTGGATTACCGGAAGCATCTGTTTTTCCGTATGGCCATCTACAAAAATGACATCCATTTTCAGATCCGGGGCAAAACCGTAGTTGCCGGTAGTAGGAAGGGGTAAAAAATTAAGCTGTCCGCTTTCCTGTATCGGCATAATATTTTCCTTCAGGAAGCTTGCTTTTTCTCTCGCATTAGGTTCAGTTGCCCACTGCCAGTGGTTTTCATTAGTCCAGAAGTTGGCATTTTTGAAAGCCGGTCTGTATCCGGTTCTGTCGCCATTCCACTCTATAGCGCCACCACAATGGTCGAAGTGAAGGTGAGTAAGGAATACATCGGTGATATCTTCCTTTATAAAGCCGTATTTCTTTAGATTTTTATCAAGAGTATCATCTCCCCAAAGAGAATAATGTCCGAAAAATTTATCATCCTGCTTGTTGCCCAGACCGCAGTCTACAAGGATAAGCTTTTTTCCGTCTTCTATAAGCAGGGAGCGTGTTCCCAACTCGATTAGGTTTTTTTCGTCTGCTGGGTTTGTTTTTTCCCACAGACTCTTTGGGACGACTCCGAACATAGCGCCGCCGTCCAGTTTAAATTTTCCACATTGTATTGGATATAACTTCATATGTATATTTTGATTATTTCTTTATTAATTTCATTTTCTCCGCAATCTTTTTTCCGTTATCATCAGATTGTTCAAGTTGCGTAATGATGTTGTTAAAATCAGCCTCTTTCCTGTTCTGGGAAAGTTTTTGCTTGATAAATATTTCGGTAGGAATTATCTTTATCCCAAAAGCTCCTTTCATTTCCTTTTCTACAAATTCTTTTCCCATATCTTTCACCATCATTGGACATTGCTGGTAATTTTCATATTTGGATGTTAATTTATCCAAATGGGCATAAAGCTCGTCATGATTCATCAATTCAACCTTGCCATAGATCTGTACTGCCTCGTAATTCCATGTGGAAACATTAATATGATCATACCAGCTGCTGGAAATATAAGTATGGGCTCCCAAAAAGTCACAGAGAACTTCATCGCCGTCTTTTAAGATTTTTGCCTGAGGATTTGCTCTCGAAATATGAGTTTCAATATAAGCATTTTCAGGGTCATCTTCATTCAGCATCATCATAGAATGAGTCGCCCTGATTTTATCAGTGGAGGAAATCAGTAGAGCAAAAGAGTTTTCCTTGATGATATCTCTCATCACATCAAAATCTTCACTTCTGTATAATTTGGGTATAAACATAAACTAAGAAATTCTAATTAGCCTTAAACCTTGAACTTTGCATTAAAAAAGCTCACCCGGATTTTTAGGTCTTGTAATATTTAAATGTTTGTAAGCCTTGTCAGTAACTTCTCTTCCTCGAGGAGTCCGGATAATAAATCCTTCCTGGATCAAAAATGGTTCATAAACCTCCTCTAATGTTTCAGGATTTTCAGCAATGGATGTGGCAAGAGCAGAAATACCAACGGGCTTTCCTTTGAAGTTTTCAATCATAACACGCATGATCTTATTGTCCATTTCATCCAAACCGAATTCATCCACATTCAGAGAATTTAATGCATATTTTGTAATATTGATTTCAATTTCACCATTCCCTTTGATCTCGGCAAAGTCACGCACCCTTCTCAATAATGCGTTGGCAATCCTTGGTGTTCCACGGCTTCTTCTTGCAATTTCTATTGCGGCATCTTCATAAATAACAACTCCTAATACCCTTGCACTTCTTTGAATAATCATTGATAAAAGTTCAATAGAATAATATTCCAGTCTGCTTTGAATTCCAAATCGGGCAAGCATAGGCTTCGTAAGCATTCCGCTTCTGGTTGTTGCGCCCACCAGGGTAAAGGGATTCAGTCCGATTTGTACACTTCTGGCATTAGGACCTGTTTCCAGCATAATATCAATCTTGTAATCTTCCATTGCAGAATACAAATATTCTTCTACAATAGGAGATAGGCGGTGAATTTCATCAATGAAAAGAACATCATTTTCTTCCAGATTGGTCAACAAACCAGCTAAGCTTCCAGGTTTATCCAATACAGGACCCGAAGTGATTTTACAATTTACCCCAAGTTCATTGGCAATAATATTGGCTAAAGTAGTTTTTCCAAGCCCCGGCGGACCATGTAATAAAACATGATCTAGTGCTCCACCACGTCTTTTCGCAGCGGTAACAAAAACATCAAGGTTCTCCAGCGTTTTTCTCTGTCCCGCAAAATCTTTAAAGCTTTGGGGACGGATCTGTTCTTCCTGCATGAGCTCCTCTCGTGAGTAGTTTTCCTTATCTGGATGTAAAAAATCTGGCATTAATTCATTTCATTTACTTCAAAGATAGCAAATTTAGGCTAAGGTTGAAGGGCAGATTGAGAAAAGGTTAAGATTGATACAGACGTTTAGACAGACGTTAAAAATGAGAATCGCTAAGATTGAAATAATTGGGATATTTTAAGTATTTTTGAGAGGAGAAATTATTAATAAAAATTAATAAATTTTGATTGTTTAGATAGATCAATACCAATTGATGAAGTAAACATTCGCCTTAATATTAAATAAATGAAATTAATAGGACCATTTAAGCAGGTGGTAACGCTTGCTAACTTACCATTAAGAGGAAAACTTTCCGATGAACAACTGGAAATTATTGTAGACGGAGGAATTATAGTAAATCAGAATACCATTCAGAAAGTTGGAAATTTTGAAACATTAAAAACAGAAAATCCTACCATAGAAATCGAAAAGATAGAAGGAGAACAGATTGTTCTTCCTGCCTTTGTAGATTCACATACCCATATTTGTTTCGGAGGAAACCGTGCTAACGATTTTGCCATGCGTAATGCTGGGAAGACGTATCTGGAAATTGCAGAAAGCGGTGGTGGAATCTGGAGTTCTGTGCAGCACACAAGAAATGCTTCAGAAGAAGAATTATTGAAAACTTTGATAGAAAGAATCAATTTTCTGGTTGATCTGGGAATTACCACAATTGAAGTGAAGAGCGGTTACGGACTGGATGTGGAAAATGAGCTTAAAATGCTTAGAATTATTAAAAAAGCACAAAATTCAACGAAGGCAACTTTGGTACCTACCTGTCTTTCGGCCCATTTAAAACCAAGAGACTTTGAAGGAAGCAATCCCGAATATCTGGAATATATCATTACCGAAATTTTACCAAAAGTAAAAGAAGAGGGATTGGCGAATAGAGTAGATATTTTCATTGAAAAGTCCGCATTTCAGCCTGACGAGAGTAAAGAATTCTTGCTTAAAGCAAAAGTATTAGGTTTTGAAATTACCGTACATGCGGATCAGTTTACACCGGGAAGTTCAAGAATTGCGGTAGAAGTAGGAGCGAAGTCTGCAGATCATTTGGAAGCAACCATTGACGAGGATATTCAATTTTTGGCTGAATCAGATACTGTGGCAACAGCCCTTCCTGGCGCAAGTTTAGGATTGGGTGAAAAATTTACTCCGGCAAGAAAATTATTAGATGCAGGAGCTATCGTAGCCATCGCAAGTGACTGGAATCCGGGATCAGCTCCCATGGGAAATTTAATTACCCAGGCTTCTATTCTGGCAACTTTCCAGAAACTGACAACTGCTGAAGTTTTGGCAGGAATGACCTTCCGTGCTGCTTATGCACTTAATCTTGAGGATAGAGGGCAGTTGGAGGCAGGAAAAAAGGCGGATTTTGTCACTTTCAAAACCAATAATTTCCAGAATGTACTTTATAATCAGGGAAGCTTAAAAGCGGAAAGTGTGTACATTGATGGAAATAAAAAGTAATAGAAAACACATCCATGAAAATTACATTAGAAGAGATTAAAGATAAATATGTCTCTCTTGGTATTGCAGAAAAAAACGTTGATTATGCATTAAATGCTGTAAAGTCAGGCACGAAAAAAGACTTTATCATGAAGAATTTGACTTCAGATATTAGAAAAGTAGAGCCTGCTATAGCCCATAATATGTTGGATGAAATGTTTGCTGCAAATGGCGGGGAATTTAAGTATGAAAATAGAGGAGGATATCTTTATTCTACATTTTACCTAATAGCCATTGTTGCTTTAGGTATTGTGACTTTTTATTTTAGTAGAGAAAATAGAAGTATGCAGTTTAAACTCGGTAGTGCTTTATTAGTATTTATAGTTTTATTTTTCAGAACATTTATACCTACAATAAAAGGTAGGTTTAGAGAATAATTTTAGATTATGATTTGGCAAGGCAGATTGGACGGAGAAGAACTTCTCTATCACAGATTATTTCAAAGAGTAAAGGAAGAACGTAATTACGACAACATTTCTACAGATGATTTTGTTTTGCATGGTTTTGCTGTAGATGAAGGAGTAAGGAGAAACAAAGGTCGTCAGGGAGCTAAAGATTCACCTGATCTGATCAGAAAGAATATGGCTAATTTTCCGGTAATTATTCCGGGGTTTTCGATGCTGGATTTTGGGAATGTTACCTGTGAAGACAGAAATCTGGAAAATACTCAGAATAATCTTGCCAAAAATGTTTCAAAACTACTTTTAAAAGGCGGGAAATCTCTTGTGCTGGGCGGAGGGCATGAAGTGACGTATGCCCATTATTTAGGGCTGAAAACAGCCTTTCCTGAACAAAAAATCGGGATCATTAATATTGATGCCCATTTTGATAACAGACAGCCGGAAAAAGGGATAGGACCAAGCTCCGGAACAGGATTCTGGCAGATTGCCCAGGAAGGTCCTATCAATTCTCTTCATATCGGAATTCAGAGAAACTCGAATACGCTAAAGCTTTTTGATACAGCTCATCAGTATGGAATGAAATACATCCTTTCAGATGAATTGTTTTTTGAAAACCTTCCTTCTATCTATCAGCGTATAGATGAACTGCTGGATAATGTGGATTTCGCCTATCTTACTATTTGTATGGATGTATTTAACGCATCTATTGCTCCCGGAGTTTCCGCTTCAGCATATAATGGTATCTTTGCAGATACAACCTTTATGCATTTTTACAGACATATCTTAAAAAACAAAAAACTGGTTGCACTGGATGTAGCAGAAGTTAATCCGTCTTTCGATATTCAGGATAGGACGGCAAGGCTGGCAGCATGTCTTGTGAATGAATGGCTAATGATGTAAGAAGTTATATTCTTCCGATAGAGAAAATCATTATTTTATTAACCCTTAAGGAATGAAATTTGCTGACTTCACCGTGCTTTTAAAATAAAAGCGCTCATAAATTCATTAGCTGAATTTAAAACAGAAATTATATTATGGAACAATTAATTGAAAGCAAGCTTATTAAAGCAGATAAAGCGTTTTCAGTGTGGAGAAAAGTGCCGTTTGAGGAAAGGCAGAAGTTAATTGCAAAAGCAGCAGAAATTTTAAAGAATAATTCTGAAAAGTTTGGGACAATCATTACTAAGGAAATGAATAAGCCTGTTTCAGAATCGATTGCGGAAGTAGAAAAGTGTGCTTTAATGATGAATTATTATGCAGACGCTGAGAATATTTTAAAACCCGAAAAAATTGAATCTGAATTTGCTTATTCTGAAGTTCATTATGTTCCAAAAGGAGTGATTTTAGGAGTAATGCCATGGAATTTTCCTTTCTGGCAGGTATTGAGATTTGCTGTTCCTGCAATTTTAGCTGGAAATACAGTCGTTTTGAAACATGCTTCAATTTGTTTCGGAAGTGGAAATGCAATAGTAGATGTTCTTTTGGAGGCAGGCTTTCCGGAAGGTATTTTCCAGAATCTTGAAGTAGGACATCAGGCTGTAAAGGAAATTCTTGAACACGATGTTGTAAAAGGAGTAAGCTTAACAGGGAGTGGTAAAGCAGGGGGAGAAGTGGCTTCAATAGCTGGTTTAAATATCAAAAAATCTTTACTTGAATTAGGAGGAAGTGATGCTTTTATCATTTTCGATGATGCAGATCTGGAAACAGCAGCAAAAGCAGGAGTGAAATCCAGACTTCAAAACTGCGGACAAACCTGTACTGCAGCAAAAAGATTTATTATAGATGAAAAGATTGAAGGTGAGTTTTTACCTAAATTCATTGAAGAATATAAAAAATATGAAATCGGAGATCCTTTACTTAAGGAAACTAAATTAGCCGGAATGGCAAGACCCGACCTTGCTGATGAGTTAGAAGCTCAATTTAATAGAGCATTGGAAAATGGCGCAGAAATTATTATTCCTTTGGAGAGAATTTCAGAGAATGAATTTAAACCCGGTTTAATCAGAGTTCAGGAAGGAAATCCAATTTTAAAAGAAGAACTTTTCGGACCTCTTGGAATGATCATGATTGCAAAAAGTGATGAGGAAGCTTTACAAATGGCAAATGATATTCCTTTCGGACTTTCCAATTCTGTTTGGACAAAGAAACCGGAGCGTCAATTATTCTTTATTGAGAATCTTGAATCCGGAACGGTAAACATCAACAGAATGACGAGTTCTGATCCACGTTTTCCATTCGGTGGGAGCAAGGCTTCAGGATATGGAACTGAGCTTTCTTTGCTGGCTCTAAAAGAGTTTGTAACGGCGAGAACTATTGTAGGACATTATTAAGGTTGGTATTAATGACACAGCCTTATTTTTATAAATAAAAAACTCCCGGAAATTGATTTCCGGGAGTTTTTTTGTATGTTTTGACAAAAGTAATTTGCCTATTCGTCTTAAACAGTAGTCAATCTCAATGTATTCGTTTTTCCACCTTCGTATGATGGAGTAGCATTGATGTTGATTACGAAATCTCCTGTTTCGATATAACCATAGTTATGGGTTAGCATATTTACCTGGATGATCGTTTCATCAGTAGACTTTTTCATATCATAATAGTAAGCATGAACTCCCCAAAGAAGGTTCAGCATAGCGATTACTCTTTTGTTTCCACTGTAAACAATGATCTGTGAGTTAGGTCTGTGTGCTGCAAGCTGAAAAGCGGTATACCCCGAATGAGTAAGCGTTACAATAGCAGAAACGTTAGTTGTTTTAGCAATTCTTACTGCTGCAAGACAAACTCTATTGGTAATGAACCTCTCATCGATGCAGTTGTAATCCTTTTCGATAGGCTCATTTTTATGTTGGTAAAAATGAGTTGTTTCGATATTCTTTACGATCTTAGCCATGTTTTCCACAACCTGTACCGGATACCTCCCTACAGAAGTTTCTCCTGAAAGCATTACAGCATCAGCTCCATCCAATACAGAGTTGGCAACGTCATTTACTTCTGCTCTGGTTGGCGTTAAGCTGTTGATCATGGTTTCCATCATCTGCGTAGCAATGATAACTGGCTTGGAGTAGAATCTTGCCTTTTCTACCAGATTTTTCTGGATAGCAGGAACTTCTTCCATTGGAACTTCTACACCCAGGTCACCACGGGCAACCATTAATCCGTCACATTCTAGAAGAATTTCTTCAATATTTTTTACCCCTTCAGGCTTTTCAATCTTCGCAATGATCGGAGTTTTGAATTTACCATTTGGATGCGCATTGATAAGCTCCTTCAAGTCGATAATATCCTGAGCATGGCGAACAAATGATAAGGCAATCCAGTCAACTTCCATGTCAAGCATGAAATTAGCATCCTGAACATCCTTTTCTGTCAAAGCAGGAAGAGAAACATTCGTATTAGGTAGATTAACTCCTTTTTTAGAACTTAACGGACCTCCTTGAATGGTTTTTGCTTTTACAGTATCTATTTCATTGGTTTCGATAACTTCTAACATTAGCTTCCCATCGTCAATAAGGATTCTTTCCCCTACTTTTACATCCTGTGGAAACTGTTGGTAAGTCATATAAACCTTGGTAGAATCTCCTTCCATCTTTTCATTAGTGAAAGTAAGAATATCTCCAGGGTTCAGATAAGAACCTTCTTTTACAACACCTACTCTTAGTTTAGGTCCCTGAAGGTCTCCTAGAATACCCACTGAATACCCATACTCGCTGTTTAGCTCTCTAATTATTTCAATATTTGATCGAACTAAGTCGTAATCTGCATGGGAAAAATTTATTCTGAAAATGTCAACACCCGCTTTCATTAAATCTAACATTACCTCCTTCGATGATGAAGCAGGTCCTAGTGTTGCGATAATTTTTGTCTTCTTTAAATACTTATTCATAATACTGGATAATTTGATAAAGTTCCTCATCAGAACTCAGTGTATAATCTTGAATTGGAAACACAAGATTTTCAGGGAGCAAAATTACGGAAAAATCAGGAAACTGTTCCGAACTATGTAAAATATATTCGACATCTACCTGATTATTTAATAAAAATTTAATGTTTTCTTCTTCTGTAAAGAGTTCCGTCTGAACTTTTTTTTGCTTACTTTCCGAAGATTTATTTGAAATAAAGGTAAAACAAGTTTTTGAAAACTTGTGGTAGGCCTCATATCTAGGAAAAAAATAATCATAATATCCCCCATGAAAGACCAGGTCTTTCTTTCTTGCAAAATTGAGGTTGTTGGTTTGATTTATTTTGTAGAAAAACTCATGAGCAGGTATATCTTTTGCTAATCTTACCAATCCTATGGCAATATCTTCAAATTCTATATCATCAAGATCATAAAGTTTTTGAATTTCCAAGTATATTTTCTTTTTTATTTAAAATATAAAATGCCCTCTGTGCTGCTTTTTCCTCTGCTTTCTTCTTGGAAGTCTCTGATGCATTTGCAATTTTTTCATCTCCCAGCCACACGTGGCACCTGAATACGACAGATTTATTAGCTTGTATTTCCTCGCAGGTTTCGTACTTGATATTAACCTTCTTCTTTTGGCTCCATTCAAGCAGGAGACCTTTGTAGCTTACAATTTTGTTTTCAAGCTTGTTGATCTCGGAAGGGGTCAGTAATTTTTCCAGAATGATCCTTTTGCAGGCATCATAGTGGAAGTCCAAATAAACGGCACCAATTAAAGCTTCGAATAAATTTCCGGAGATATTTTCACCTAAGGCTGAAGAATTGTTTTGCTTTTGCAAAAGGCTGGTAAGCTTAAGGTCTTCTCCTAATTTATTGAGGTTTTTCCTATTAACAATCTTAGATTTCATCTGTGTCAGGTATCCTTCATTAGCTTGAGGATAAGTCTGGAACAAATGACAAGAAATAATTGTACCCAAAACAGAATCTCCCAAAAATTCAAGTCTTTCGTAATTGCTGTCTTGATTTTTAGAAGAATTTTTCAAAGAAAAAGCTTCGCGGTAAAGAGCTATATTTTGTACCTCGGTACCCAATACTTTTTTAAGTTCGGTACTGAGAAAATATTCTCTCTCCGTGAGTTGTCTTTTTCTTTTTTTGATAAGGAATTTAGAAAAGTATTTCTGTAACTCCATTCATTGAATTTAGATTTTCTTAAATAGAACGCAAGCATTATGCCCGCCAAATCCGAAAGTATTGCTCATGGCTACTTTTACATCTTTCTTCACAGCTGAATTAAACGTAAAGTTTAGTCTGCTGTCAATATTTTCATCATCAGTAAAATGGTTGATGGTAGGAGGAACAATACCATGAATAATAGTTCCCAATGCAGCGATAGCTTCAATAACACCTGCAGCACCTAAAAGGTGTCCGGTCATTGATTTTGTAGAATTAATCTGAATGTCGTAAGCATGCTCGCCTAATAGTCTTGAGATTGCATTGGATTCTGCGATGTCTCCTAATGGAGTAGATGTACCATGCATATTGATGTGATCTACTTCATCAGCAGTTAAACCTGCATCTTCCAAACAACTCTTCATTACCAGATAAGCACCAAGACCTTCAGGGTGTGGAGCAGTCATGTGATGTGCATCAGCACTCAAACCTCCTCCTAATAATTCTGCATAAATTGTAGCCCCACGTTTTACTGCGTGCTCATATTCTTCAAGAATGATTGTTCCTGCACCTTCACCCAATACAAATCCATCTCTGTCTTTGTCAAAAGGTCTTGAAGCTGTTGTTGGATCATCGTTTCTTGTAGAAAGGGCCATCATTGCATTAAATCCACCGACACCACTTGCTGTAACGGCTGCTTCAGAGCCTCCGCACACAATCACGTCTGCTTTTCCTAATTGGATCAGCATTTTGGAATCAATTATAGCATTTGCTGAAGATGCACATGCAGAAACAGTAGTATAGTTGGGTCCGTGGAAACCATATTCAATTGAGATATGACCAGGAGTGATATCTGCAATCATTTTAGGAATAAAGAAAGGGTTAAATCTCGGAATTTCCGTATTTGCCCATCCTAATACCTCAGTTTCGAAGGTCTCTAAACCTCCAATTCCGGATCCCCAGATTACACCAACTCTGTTTTTGTCTACATTGTCTTCAATAATTCTGGAATGTGCCACTGCTTCTCTAGCAGCAACAAGTCCCAATTGAGTATTTCGGTCCATTTTTTTAGCTTCTTTCTTATCGAAATGCTGTAGTGGATCGAAACTCTTCACCTCGCAGGCAAACTTTGTTTTAAAGTTTGTGGCATCAAAAAGAGTAATCGAAGCGGCACCGCTCTCACCTTTTACAAGGTTTTCCCAGTATTCTTTTGCATTATTTCCTATTGGTGTTATTGCTCCAAATCCTGTTACAACTACTCTTTTTAATTCCATAAACTTTGTTTAATTTCTTTTTTGTTGAAGAATATTATTTATTTACTACTTCTTCGATGTAAGCGATAGCGTGTCCTACAGTAGTAATTTTTTCAGCCTGGTCATCAGGGATTTGAATATTAAATTCTTTTTCAAATTCCATGATAAGTTCAACTGTATCTAGTGAATCAGCTCCTAAATCGTTAGTGAAGCTAGCTTCAGGAGTTACTTCTGTTTCTTCAACGTCAAGCTTATCAGCGATGATAGCTTTTACTCTTGATGCAATGTCTGACATAGTAAATTATTTTTTTAATTGTTAGATGGTGCAAATATATAAAATTCTTTACGATAAAACATTTTTTTAGTCTTTTTTGTGGACCAGAAACTTTCATTTTGGATTGTCCCGATTTAGTCTTTTAGTTTTCAGTAGGTTATATTTGTTGCTTGTGGATAAATATAAAACCAATCATAGAAAGTCTAATAGGGGGTATAAAGATATATCTTCCAAATTTCACTATTGTGAACTCTAGTTTGATGAAATATGATCTTGGAAAATTAGTTTATTTGTTTTTTTTGATCTTTAAAGTTAAGAAGTATTGTCAAATCAAACTTCTAAAAACGGGTTAGAAACTTTTTTTCTTAAACATACGCCTATACTATATAATATATGAGTGCTTGTTTTATTAGGGTAAAAAGTGTGCAAAATAAAAAAAACTACCGAAAATCAGTAGTTTTAAATGTATTGAGCCCTTATACAGCCTGGTAATGCATAAATTTTCTATTCTATTTTAATGAAACCTTAAATAGAAGTCGGTTCTTAAAGTTGCTTATTCCTTTGTATAATATATAGCAGGGGAAAACTCCGGATATCTTACCATTAGGGTGTCATTTATTTTTTTAACTCTAAATTCATCAGCACTATATGCACTACTAGTAGTGGGTCTGCGAGTTTCTGTGTAAGCATACATTGTGCTTGAAGATCCTTCACTTTCAATTGCTAGTACCAAAGTTTTAGTTTTTGATTGGTTTATTAAATCATTATAGCTTACATTGTTAGGTAAGATAATGTCATTTTGAGTGAATTTTATACGTTGAATTGGGGCGACACTCGTTTGTTTCCATGACCAGGTGCCTTGTATCCATGTTGGTGGATTAAAATGTGTAGTTTTAGGTTGAACAGGTGTTGTCGGTTCTTGTTCAGTGTTAGGTAGAGTATCATCGTTTCCTGAACAACTTAGAGTTAACAGTGATATACCTAGAAGAGGTAATAATAATGAAAATTTCATGAGTTAATGTTATTATTCTACCCAAAGCATGAGTAGTTGTTATTAATTTGAGTAAATATAAGAATTTCGGATAATACTTTAATATTGAAATAAAAAACCGCTTTAAGTTAAACTCAAGCGGTTTTTTGTGGAGTTGGAGGGATTCGAACCCTCGTCCAAACAAGCAATACATAAGCTTTCTACATGCTTATTCTACTATTGATTTTCGACTGGAGGCAGAGAGCAGACGCCCAACTTCCAGCTTATCTTCTAAGTTTTCGTGTTTTAGCCGAAGCTTCTAAAACCTTATTTCCGCATTCCTATATCCCAGAATCAAACGCCGCAGAACAGAGCATTTGTGGAATATCTTGCTTCCTTACTATCTTCGGGAAAACGCTTGATCTACTATACTTCGATATTAAGCTGCAAGAGCGAACTCTTCGTTGCCAGTTAAAATTTTGTAGCAAGGGATTATAGAGATCGCGCTACGGTTCTCTGCATGCTTACTTACCCATTGGTCTTGCTGTCGAAACCAGTCAACCCCATGAATAAAGTGAATGCAAAGATAATGCTTTTAGTTTACATTTCATTAATATGGTTGGATTTTAATAAAAATTGGGCGTAGGGTATATGGATTAAAGATCTTGTGATGATCACATTTGATCATTGTGGATAAAAATATTATTCTGTGTTAATGGTCTTCAATACTGGATTTTTAAGCAAATTTTGAATAAGGAATTGATTGTTTGTTGTAATATATTTTGTACTTTAAGAAAAAAAGTTTAGTTTTGCAATCCAAAATGAGATGTAAAATATGTTAATAATTCCAGTAAAAGATGGTGAATCCATCGACAGAGCTTTAAAAAAATACAAGAGAAAATTTGATAAAACAGGTACAGTTCGTCAATTAAGATCTAGACAAGCGTTTATCAAGCCTTCTGTAACTTTGAGACAATCTAAGTTAAAAGCTGCTTACAAACAAAGAGCACTTAGCAAGGAAGAGCAGGCTTAAGAATTTTTTTCTTAAACACATATTAAATTCACTTCTTAAATATTATATTTGAGGAGTGAATTTTTTATTTTATACCCTAGCTCATGTTGGATAAATTTATAGACTACTTACAATTCGAGAAAAGGTATTCTCCTCATACCATTACAAGCTACAAAAAAGACCTTGCAGACTTTTCCCATTTCTGTCTCCGAACAGAATCTTCCGACAATTTAGCCAAAGCAGACAAGAAAATTATAAGAAATTTTATTGTTGAACTGAGTGAAAACAATATTTCCAAAAGAAGTATCAATAGGAAGCTGTCATCTCTTCGTAGTTTTTATCTATTTCTTTTGAAAATAGGGGAAATTAAAGTTTCTCCTACCGAAGGAATCTCTTCCCTGAAGTTTTACGCTGAAAAACAGATCCCTATGTCTGAAGAAGAAATGAAGGATCTTAATGAAAGAATCTTCGAACAGGTATATAATGTTCTTGAAAAATGCATTATGGAGGTACTTTACCAAACTGGGATGCGTAAAGCCGAACTTTGTGGCCTGATATTTGAGAATGTTGACTTATACGGAAATGAATTAAAAGTAATAGGGAAAGGGAATAAAGAAAGGGTAGTTCCCATTTCCAATGAATTGTCTGAGCTTCTTAAGAGCTATATGGAAATAAGAAAACCACAGGCAGAATATCAATCGTATTTTTTTGTAAATAAGAAAGGGAAAAAACTCAGCGAAAAATTTGTTTATGTGGTAGTTAATAAGTACCTTAGTCTTATAACAACGAAAGAAAAAAGAAGTCCTCACATCCTTCGTCATAGCTTTGCTACTCACGTATTGGATAATGGGGCGGAGATCTCCAAAGTGAAAAAAATATTAGGGCATTCCAGTCTTGCCAGTACTCAAGTCTATACGAATGCTAATATTGAACAATTGAAAAAAGTGTTTAATCAGGCTCACCCTCGAGCATCAAAAAAAGAAGAATTATGAAGATTTCAGTACAATCAATTGGTTTAACTCCACACGAACCACTAGAATCACACATCGAAAAAAAAGTAAGCAAATTGGATACCTTTTATGACAAGATTCATGAGTGTAAGGTATTCTTGAAAGTAGAAAATAACGCTGATAAAGCGAATAAAACTGCTGAGATTATTTTGGCGGTTCCGGGTGACGATATCGTAGTAAAAAAGACAACAGCGAGTTTTGAAGAAAGTATGGACCTTTGCGTTGATACTGCTAAAAAGCTCTTAATCAAGAAGAAAGAAATGGCTTAAAAAAAAAGTCGAAAAAAGTTTATAAAATATTTGAGAATTCAAAAAATCCGTTCTATATTTGCACTCGCAAAAAAGGAACAGCGATCTTTTGAATTCTTTTTTATATTTGCCTCCATAGCTCAGTTGGCCAGAGCACGTGATTTGTAATCTCGGGGTCGTGGGTTCGAATCCCTCTGGAGGCTCATTTTAATATAACATATTTGGGGAGATTCCAGAGTGGCTAAATGGGACTGACTGTAACTCAGTTGCTTCGGCTTCGCAGGTTCGAATCCTGCTCTCCCCACTTTATATTTTTATAAAAAAAACTTGCAAGATTAAATAAGTTTTCTTAGTTTTGCACAGCGTTTACCAATGGTTTTGGAAACAAAATTGCGGAAGTAGCTCAGTTGGTAGAGCGTCAGCCTTCCAAGCTGAATGTCGCGGGTTCGACCCCCGTCTTCCGCTCAAAAAAATCACCCTTTTAAAGTGATTTTTTTTAACACTGAAATGTGTAGAGTAGAGTCTCTCTATCACTTTCAGTCTTTTATTAAAATGCCTCCATAGCTCAGTTGGCCAGAGCACGTGATTTGTAATCTCGGGGTCGTGGGTTCGAATCCCTCTGGAGGCTCAATTTAATATAACATATTTGGGGAGATTCCAGAGTGGCTAAATGGGACTGACTGTAACTCAGTTGCTTCGGCTTCGCAGGTTCGAATCCTGCTCTCCCCACTTTTTATATTAAAAAAAACTTGCAAAATCAAAGAAGTTTTCTTAGTTTTGCACAGCGTTTACCAATAATTTTGGAAACAAAATTGCGGAAGTAGCTCAGTTGGTAGAGCGTCAGCCTTCCAAGCTGAATGTCGCGGGTTCGACCCCCGTCTTCCGCTCAAAAAAATCACGCTACTCAGTGTGATTTTTTTATTTGATGCCGACTTAGCTCAGCGGTAGAGTGCTTCCTTGGTAAGGAAGAGGTCACGGGTTCAAGTCCCGTAGTTGGCTCTCGATTTTCCCGAATTTCTTCGGGATTTTTTTTTACCCAAATTTTATTTAGAAAAGGAAATTGATTTTGTTCTTAAAGACATCTTATGGTTAAACATTTGCTTAGATAAAATCATGACCGATTGCTCTACAATTTTTTAACCTAATCTCTCTTAAATATTAAATAGAGATGGGTCCTAAAAACTTTTACTTCATCTTTAGAATCTCAATCATAAAATTTTCGTTAAATTCGTGTAAAATAAATTTTTGATGAATATTCTTTTATTAGAAGATGATCTCATTCTTTCTGCAGAGCTTTGCAGATTTTTAGAATCAAATAATTTTAACTGTGATAAGATCTATGACGGAGAAACTTTTCTCCGCCAGATAAAGAATAATACATATGATCTGTATTTATTAGATATCAATGTTCCTAAAATAAATGGACTTGATGTCTGCCAGACGATTCGTTCTTTTGACAAGAATACACCCATTATTATCATTTCTGCTTATGGAGATATCTCTGATAAAAAGGATGCCTTTAACAGGCTGGCTGATGATTATCTGGTAAAACCTTTTCAGTTTGAAGAACTTCTTTTAAGAATAAATTCTTTGTTGAGACGAAAAGCACCTTCAGATAATTCGGATCAGGATATTCTGAGGATAGATGACCTCATTATTAATAAAACTGAGCAAAAGGTCTATCGAGGTGGAAATGAAATAACACTTACGCTGAAAGAATTTCAACTGCTGGTCTATCTTGCGGAAGCGCAAGGGAGAACGGTTTCCAAACAGCAGATCACAGAACATGTCTGGGAGCACAATTTTAATACAAATACGAACACAGTGGAAGTTTATATTAATTTCTTAAGGAAAAAGATTGATAAAGATTTCAAAGTAAAATTAATTCACACCCGTTCCGGTTTCGGATATTACCTAAGTCCATTATAAATGTCTTTAAAAAGAAAGATAGCTTTGACGATCAGTATCGCCTTTTCATTACTCTTTGGAATGGTGATGGCGGTCATTTATTTATCTTTTAATGATTTTAGAAGAGATGAGTTCAAAGAAAGATTCAGACAGAGACTGGAATTTACTTCTCATTTCATTTCAAAATCCAAAGACTTTGAAGAAGAAGCCCCGGTTTTTTTCAATGAGAACTCAGATAATATCCTTCTGAATGAAAAGATTTTAATTTTCAATGAAAAAAAGGAACTGATCTATAGTACAATCAAGGACCGGAATGTCACCTGGGACAGTGCAATGCTTAAAGAGCTGGATAGAAAGAAGATTATTTACACCGAGAAAACAATTCCGGAGATCTATGCTGCACTTAGAAATATCAATGGTGAAAACTATTATATTCTTACCAGTGCTTTTGATACTAATGGAAAATCAAAGCTGGGGTATCTTAAATATCTTTTGATCACAGCATATGTGATGAGTACAATGCTTATTGGGTTTTTTAGTTATTATTTTGTGGAAAAATTTCTTCGTCCGCTGGAAGACCTGAATAAGGAAATTTCTGAAGTTACGGCCCATAAACTGACGACGCAGATTCCTGTTCAGCAGTCCAATGATGAAGTGAGTGTCCTTGCAAAATCTTTTAATACGATGATCGGAAGACTGGATGATGTATTTCAGTCGCAAAAGGATTTTACGGCCAGTGCTTCACATGAGATCAGAACACCCATTACAAGAATGGCATTTCAGTTGGAAAACCTTATTAAATTTGAGGAACACTCTCCAGAAACATTATCTGCCTTACAGCAGATTCAGCGGGATGTATACCAGTTGTCAGATCTGACGAATTCCCTCTTGCTGCTTACGAAATTTGATAAAGAAAATATTCAGAGTATCTATGAAGAGGTAAGGATTGATGAAGTCATTTTTGAGGCCTTTGAAGCAGTCGAGAAAAGTTACCCGAAACTTAAGATGGATTTCCTGATTAATGAAGATAGTTCTGAAAATGCTTTTCTGACTATAAAAGGGATTCAGTCGCTGCTGGTGATTGTCTTTATTAATCTGTTCAAAAATGCAGCGGTATATTCAGACAATACGGAAGTGAATGTCCTGATTACCGAAACAAATGATAATCTTTCTATAGAAGTTATTTCTCACGGAAATACTATTTCTGAAGGAGAGCAGATAAAGCTGTTTGAAGCTTTCACAAGAGGAAATAATGCTCAAAATATATCAGGATCAGGCTTGGGTCTTAGAATCGTTAAAAGAATCCTGGAATATCACGATGCTGATATTATATACTCTTCTCCTGAAGATTACATTAATAAATTCACATTATTTTTTAAAAAATAAGTATAAAAGCAACTGGTCTTAAAAAAACAGTTGCTTTTTTGTTAAACTACGGATTAAATTTTTAATTAAAAATTCAACAATAAGAGAATAAAATGCTCTTTTTATTCTTTCAGACTTCTTGTAAATGGGCTATTCAAGCCTATTTTAATATTTTTTTAAGCGTCATTTAAGTTTCTTTTAATCGCATCAAAGCAATTTTGTATTTTAAAAAGAAAAATAATGAACAGAATTGCAGTGCTGTGCCTCACCATTTCCTCATTCATGGCGGCACAACAGCAGATGTCTCTTTTGGATTGCGAAGAAGCTTTTCAGAAGAACAACTTACAACTGCTCGCCGAACAATACAACATCAATATGGCTGATGCAGATATTCTGCAGGCTAAAATCTGGGAATTGCCCCAGTTGAGCGGACAGTTTAATGCGTACAACCCTCAGGACAAAAAGGTTTTTGATGTAGGACATTCAAAAGGAGCAGGAATTACACAGCTGATCTATATGGGGGGGAAAAAGAAAAATGAAATTGCTTTTGCCAAATCCAATAAAGAATTGGCGCAGCTTCAGTTTTCCCAATTGCTTGCCGATCTAAGATCTCAGCTTCGTTCTGCTTATTTTAATCTTTATTACGAAAAACTAAAACTTGAGAACACCAATAAGCAGCTAGGGTATATGAACGACCTCTTAAATGCCTATCGTGTACAGTCGGCAAAAGGAAACGTTTCCCTTAAAGATGCTGTCAGATTACAGAGTATTGTGATCCAATTGAATCATGATAAACTGGAGATCAATAAAAACATTCTTGATTTTGAACAGAATTTAAAAGTTTTAACGGGAATTTCAGAAGATATAGAACCAGCAATGTCTGAGGCTGAAGCTAAAGAAGCATTGGCAGCACAACCCTTCGGTGATGAAGAAGAGCTTAAAGGCAAAGCATTGGAAAATAATGCAGATTACCGATATAACCTGAAACTTATTGATAACAGCAAACTATATGCACAATGGCAGAAATCATTGAATGTACCTGATGTGACAGTAGGTGCTGCATGGGATCAGGCAGGAGGAACATTTAATAATGAAGCCAACCTGACTCTAGGAATTCCTTTGCCTTTATGGAAATCAAATCAGGGGAATGTGGAAAAAGCAAATTATGCTATTCAGCAGAACCAGAAAAATGCAGACTTCCAGAAACTCACGCTACAAACCAAAATTCAGTCTGCCTATAAAACCTGGAAGACCCAGTATGATCAGCTCCTGGATATTAAAACGACAGATCTGCAGAATATGGATCTTGTATACAACGGAATGCTGACCAATTTCAGAAAAGGAAATGTCAACCTGATAGAATTTACAGATTTCATGGACAGCTATAGGGAAACAGCCCTTCAGATCTATGATATGAAAAATGAAATCATGCAGTCGGCAGAACAGCTTAATCAACTAGTACAAACGAAAATCTTCTATTAAAACCATGAAAACATATATTATCCCCGTATTGATAGCCCTCTCATTATTGGCATGTTCAAAAAAAGAGGAAGAAAAACCCAATCAGGCTAAAAAAGGATTTGAGCTTAGCAATACCATGTTAAGTTCCATTTCTCTGGCAAAAGTTGAAAAGAAGAATATAGAAGATCAGTATAGCTTTTACGGAAAGATCTCTGCAGATAAAAACAGTTATATAGATGTTTATCCGTTGGTAGGAGGAAACGTAATGAGTGTAAATGTAGAGCTTGGAGATTATGTGAAAAAAGGGCAGGTGCTGGCAACAATCCGAAGTACCGAGCTTGCAGAAATTCAAAAAGATGTAAGTGATGCTAAAACCGATATGGTAGTAGCTAAAAATAACCTTCGTGTTGCTAAAGAATTGTATGAAGGAAAGCTTAATACAGAAAGAGATGTCCTGGAAGCCAAAAGCCAATTGCAAAAAGCCGAAGACCAAATGCAGAGAACAGCAGCAATCAGTACGGTCTATAATGTGAAAAGCGGAAATATATACAGTGTAGTAGCCCCTATCAGCGGTTATATTGTTCAGAAAAGTATCAATAAAGATATGCAGCTGAGAAGTGACAGAAGTGATAATATCTTTGATGTTGCCAATACAACCAATGTATGGGCCATCATGAACGTCAATGAATCTGATATTGATAAGATCAGCCTTGGAATGAAAGCGCAGGTATCTACTCTTTCTTATCCGGATAAATTTTTTGACGGGAAAATTGATAAAATATTCAAGATTATTGATCCGCAGACCAATGCCATGCAGGCAAGAGTGGTGCTGGATAACGCCAACGGACTTCTGATTCCGGATAGTAAAGCTACGATAAAAGTATCCAGCTTAGAAAGCAGTACGATGCTTACTTTACCGTCAAAGGCTGTTATTTTTGATGACAATAAAAGCTTTGTCGTTATTTTCAAATCCAGAACAGATGTGAAAATCAGAGAAATTAAAGTATTAAAGCAGGTAGGAGATGTTACCTATGTTGCAGATGGACTGAAAGAAGGAGAAGAAGTGATTACCAACAATCAGCTGCTGATATACCGTTCACTGAACAGCTAGTCTTATTAAACCATTAAGAATATTTGTATTTTCTTTCAACGGCTTTTTTAGGTCATCAATTTATCTATCATGAATAAATTCATAAAAAATATAATCGCTTTTTCATTAAAAAATAAAGCATTTACCTTTATCTGGGTGGCGATTTTAGCGATCTCCGGTTTTATAAGTTTCAAAAATATGCCTATTGAAGCTTTTCCGGATGTTACCAATACCCAGATTGTAATCATTACCCAGTGGAATGGCCGTAGTGCAGAAGAAGTAGAGCGTTTTGTTACTACACCCATTGAATTGGCAATGAGCCCGGTTCAGAAGAAAACAAGTGTGAGAAGTACCACGATGTTTGGACTTTCCATTGTTAAAATTCTGTTTGATGATGGGGTGGATGATACTTTTGCCAGAAATCAGGTCAATAACCAGTTAAGAACCATTAGCCTTCCTGATGAGGTAGACCCGGAAGTACAGCCGCCCTACGGGCCAACCGGTGAGATTTTCAGATATACGCTGGAAAGTAAAACAAAAGATTCCCGTAGTCTGCTTACGCTGCAAAATTGGGTGATAGACCGTGCTTTAAGAGGAGTACCCGGTGTAGCGGATATTAACGTTTTCGGAGGACAGGATAAAGTGTTCGAATTGAGTATCGATCCACGCGCATTAGATAAATACAATCTGACACCACTTCAGGTATATGATGCCGTTACCAAGAGTAATCTGAATGTAGGGGGTGATGTGATTGAGAAAAATGGGCAGGCCTATGTTGTAAGAGGAATTGGTTTGGTAAAATCGATTACTGACATCGGAAATATTACCATTCAAAATGATAGTGGAAACCCTGTTTTGGTAAAAAATGTAGCAGAAGTACATGAAAGCTCTATGCCTAGAGTAGGGCAGGCGGCTCTGAATAATCACGATGATACAGTAGAAGGAATCGTGGTAATGAGAAAAGGAGAAAATCCAAGAGAAGTTTTGGTGGGAGTGAAAGCTAAAATTAAAGAGCTCAACGAAAAAGTTCTTCCAAAAGATGTGAAGATGGTTACGTTCTATGACCGTGATAACCTGATGGATTTTACGACCCATACTGTAATGCATAATCTTATTGAAGGAATTGTACTGGTAACGGTAATCGTTTTGATCTTTATGGCCGACTGGAGAACAACATTAATTGTTTCCATCATTATTCCTCTATCCTTACTGTTTGCATTTTTATGTTTAAAACTAGCCGGGATGAGTGCCAACCTTCTTTCATTAGGAGCGGTAGACTTTGGAATTATCATTGACGGAGCCGTCGTCATGGTAGAAGGACTCTTCGTAATGCTGGATCATAAAGCCAAACGGTATGGCATGGAGAAATTTAATAAACTCGCAAAGGGAGGCTGGATCAAGCAGACCGGAACCGGATTAGGAAAAGCAATCTTCTTTTCAAAATTGATTATCATTACCTCTCTTATTCCCATCTTCTCATTCCAGAAAGTGGAAGGGAAAATGTTCTCGCCTTTAGCATTTACGTTAGGATTTGCATTGATAGGAGCGTTGATATTTACATTAACACTGGTTCCTGTTCTTTCCCATCTGCTTTTAAATAAAAATGTAAGAGAAAAAAATAATCCGTTTGTTAATTTTTGGGATAGAATCGTTTTGAAAGGCTTTAATTTAACATTTAAGCATAAAAAAACGAGTATGATTGTTGCGATCTCGTTTCTGGTAGTCACTTTATTTTCCGGTAAATTTTTAGGAACAGAATTCTTGCCGCAGCTCAACGAAGGTTCACTTTGGATCACTGCGGAAATGCCAATGAGTTCTTCATTGAAAGAATCATTGAAAACAGCAGATCTTTTAAAGAAAGATATTATGAGCTTCTCGGAAGTCACAGATGTTCTGGCACAGACGGGGAGAAGTAACGATGGAACAGACCCCAATGGATTCGGATTTGTACAGTTTGCCGTTAATCTTAAGCCGAGAGAAGAATGGAAACGTAAGATCACCTACGATGAATTGATTAATGAAATTGACAAAAAGCTCAGAAGTTATCAGGGAATTACGTTCAACTATTCCCAGCCGATCTCCGATAACGTAGCAGAAGCCGTAGCTGGTTTTAAAGCCGAAAACGGAATCAAAATTTATGGTGATAACCTGGAAACCCTTGATAAATTAGCCAACGAAGTGGTACTGAAAATTAAAGATGTACAAGGGGTAAAAGATCCGGGAATTATTAAAAATATCGGACAGCCGGAAGTAAGCGTTGTGCTGGACAGAGATAAAATGGCTGCTTATGGAGTAATGCCGGCAGATGCACAGGCTGTACTGGAAATGGCTTTTGGAGGGAAAACCGCTTCAGAAATGTTCGATGGCGAAAGAAAGTTCCCAATCCGTCTACGGTATTCCCAGGAATACAGAACCAATGAAAATGACATTGCAGCTTTGATGGTTCCTACACAGGATGGGGCAAAGATTCCTTTAAAAGAAATAAGTACTATCGTTAAAGACAACGGGGCTGCATTTATTTATAGAGATAATATCAAAAGATATATTGGGGTTAAATTCTCCATTCGTGATAGAGATTTAGGAAGTACTATCGCTGATGCCCAGAAAAAAGTGGATGCTATTGAACTTCCTGATGGCTATTCCGTAGGATGGACCGGGCAGTTTGAAAACCAGCAACGTGCATCACACAGGCTGACGCAGGTGGTACCGGTGAGTATTCTGATGATTTTCTTCCTGCTGTTTATTCTGTTTGGAAATATGAAGGATTCCCTTTTGGTATTGGCCAACGTACCGTTTGCTTTAATCGGTGGTATTATTGCACTGCATGTTACCGGAATCAATTTTGGAATCTCTGCCGGAGTAGGAATGATTGCCCTTTTGGGAATTTGTATCCAGAACGGTGTTATCCTTATCACGGAGTTCCATCAGAACGTTAAAGACGGCATGGATATAGACTCAGCGATATTAAACGGAGTGAAATCAAGAACCAGACCGGTAATTATGACGGCACTTATGGCATCTATCGGATTGATGCCGGCAGCTTTATCTACAGGTATTGGATCGGAATCTCAAAAACCTTTGGCTATTGTAATTATTGGAGGACTTATTACAGCAACAGTTCTTACACTGCTTATTTTTCCGATTATCTTCTGGATATTCAACAGGACGAAGAAGCTCAGTCATATTTAAATTATCTTTCATTTATATTAGTAAGAAGCGCGGAAAACAAAGTTTTCCGCGCTTCTGCATTTATTGAAATAAAAAAAGGATGAGTCAAAGTTTAAAATCCTAATCCCACTGTAAAAGCTTTTACAGCATTCGGATAATCGGATACTGAAGTTGCAGCTCCTGTTGTTGTATTGATGGAGTAAATTTTTGTAGATGAACCTACCGACGCCATTAAATAGGCTTTTTGGCTCATGCTTCCAATATCAAAACCATTAGCACTTGTAATGTTAATCCCTAAAGAACCCGTCTCTACTAAAGTTCCATTATTAGGTGGGTTCTGCTGGTATAATTTATCCGTATTATGATCAATTACAAATAAAGTAGTAGCCGTGCTTCCTGCAAAATTATTCGTATACGCTGCAGCGCTTATCATAGGGCTTCCTGGATTTAATGCAAGATCTACAGCGGCAATTGTTCCGTCGTTAGGATTTAAGCGAAGATTCTGCCCTGTATTGCTCACTACCCTTATTCTATCCACAGTAGGATTGAAATCGAAGCCGAAATCTGTTCCTGAAAGTAAAGTAGCAAAAGGAGAAGTACCCACAGCGGTAGCGGCTCCTGTACCCAAATTGATGGTGTAAATTCTGCTTGAACTTCCCAATGCATACAATTGTCCGTTTACAGGACGGAAATCTATCCCTAAAATATTCTCACCACTCTGTAATCCTGCCACTGTCTTGGAAACTGGCATCGGACTGTTTGGATTGAAAATTTGTAGATTATTAGAATTGTCAATGGCATAGGCTACCGGTTCTGTGGGAATGGCAAGATCAATGACTGCCTGCTGAAGAGAACCTACATAAGTAGTTTTTCCATTATTCAGATCCAGAACATGCAATTTATCACTGAGAGCCAATAGAGCGGTACTGTTATCAAATTTAATATCAAAGGCGGCCTGTCCGGTAAAAGTAGCTCCCAAATTTCCCACTTCCACTAAAGTTCCATTGTTGGGAGGATCTTGTTTATATAATTTTCCTAAAGCCGGATCAATATCATATAAAACAGTTGCAGTAGCACCGGCTTTACTGTTTGTGTAGGCTAATCCTGTTATCGAAGGGGTTCCGGTACCGTTAATAGTAATATCAGTGGCGGCAACAGCTCCGGTTTCCGGATGTAAACGCAGGTTTTGTCCGGTATTACTCACCAGGCGAATTCTGTCAACGGTAGGATTGAAATCAATAGAAGCTATTGTCCCCGAAATCAAAGGAGCAAATGCTGTGGAGCTTACGGCTCTTGCTGAAGCATTGGAAGTATTGATGATATATAATTTACTGGCACTTGATAATGCATATAGTTCTCCTGTTGCAGGTCTGAAATCTATACTTAACAATTTTTCTCCTGATGTAACGCCTGTTACAGCTGTTTTTGAGGTGAAAGTTTTCGGATTATTGGAATTAAAATAAACAAGCTCATTCATTGCTGTTATTCCGTATACCATAAGATCCGGACCCTGAGGGGTATTTTCTGACATATAGTTTTCATCCGAATTGTCACACGAAAACAAAGTTGCAAAGGCAAACAGGGCCAGGCAGATGTGTAATAGTTTTCTCATAATATTAATTTTAGTTGTTGTTTTTGTATGTACGAGAAAAAAACAGAAATGGATTTACGGACAGACTTATTCTCAGGATTTTTTCACCTGTATATTGTATTCATAATTAGTAAGATAGTTTATATTTTTAATAAAACGTTTCTAAGGATTTTTTTCAATTAAGAAATTTGTGTAAATTTGCATTCTCAATACGTGGAAATGTAAGGTTTGTCCTTCAGTGGATGAGAATATTGAAAGTTTTTTTAATAAAAAGTTTTTGGTATTTAAAAATTCATTATATTTGCACACTGAAAATTTGAAAAACAATAAATAAATAATTTAAATCATGGCAAAGGAAACGTTTAATCGTAACAAACCACACTTGAACATTGGTACTATTGGTCACGTTGACCATGGTAAAACAACACTTACTGCAGCAATTAGTGCTGTGTTAGCTAGCAAAGGTCTTGCTGAGAAGAAAGATTTCTCTGCTATTGACTCTGCTCCAGAAGAAAAAGAAAGAGGTATCACTATCAATACTGCTCACATTGAGTACGAAACTGAAAATAGACACTATGCTCACGTTGACTGTCCAGGTCACGCCGACTATGTTAAGAACATGGTAACTGGTGCTGCTCAGATGGATGGAGCAATCGTAGTATGTGCTGCAACTGATGGACCAATGCCTCAAACAAGAGAACATATCTTACTTTGCCGTCAGGTAAACGTACCTAGAATTGTTGTTTTCATGAACAAAGTTGACATGGTAGACGATGCTGAATTATTAGAGCTAGTTGAAATGGAACTTAGAGACTTATTGTCTACTTATGATTTTGACGGAGATAACTCTCCAGTAATTCAAGGTTCTGCACTAGGTGCACTTACTGCAGCTACTTCATCTCCTGTTAACACAGAAGACAAATGGTTCAAAAGTGTAGAAGAATTAATGGATGCTGTTGATAATTGGATCGAGCAACCAACAAGAGATATGGATAAGCCATTCTTGATGCCTATTGAAGATGTATTCTCTATTACAGGTAGAGGTACTGTAGCAACTGGTAGAATCGAGGCTGGTGTTATCAACACTGGTGATCCAGTTGATATCGTTGGTATGGGTGATGAGAAATTAACTTCTACTATTACAGGAGTTGAGATGTTCAGAAAGATCCTAGATAGAGGTGAAGCTGGAGATAACGTAGGTCTATTGTTGAGAGGTATTGAAAAAACTGACATCAAGAGAGGTATGGTTATCGCTAAGAAAGATTCAGTTAAGCCACACAAAAAATTCAAAGCTTCTGTTTATATCCTTTCTAAGGAAGAAGGTGGACGTCACACTCCATTCCACAACAAGTACCGTCCTCAGTTCTATGTAAGAACTACTGACGTTACAGGTGAGATCTTCTTACCAGAAGGTGTAGAAATGGTAATGCCTGGTGATAACTTAGAGATCACTGTAGAATTGTTACAACCAATCGCTCTTAACGTAGGTCTTAGATTTGCGATCAGAGAAGGAGGTAGAACAGTTGGTTCAGGTCAGGTTACTGAAATCCTAGACTAATCATCTTAAAAATATAAAAAGCTTCCGTAAGGAATTTCTTTACGGAGCTTTTAATCTACGGGCATCGTCCAATGGTAGGATACCGGTCTCCAAAACCGTTGATCAGGGTTCGAATCCTTGTGCCCGTGCAAATATAAATTATGAGTTCATTTGTCGATTTTTTAAAAGGTTCTTATAACGAATTCAGACATAAGGTTGAATGGCCAAAATGGGCTGACCTTCAGTCTTCTACAATCGTGGTGACTATTGCGACAGTGATTCTGGCATTATTTACCTTTGGAGTTGATGAATTGTTTTCAAAAGCAGTCAGCAACATAATAGGAATGCTAATCAACTTGTTCAATTAATAATTAAGTATTTTCCCATAATGAGCGAATTGAAATGGTATGTGCTGAAAGCAATCAGCGGACAGGAAAATAAAGTGAAAAACTATATTGAGACAGAAATCAAACGTCTAGGGTTTGAGCAGTACGTTACTCAAGTGGTTATTCCTATGGAAAAGGTAATCCAAATTAGAAACGGTAAAAAAGTTCCTAAAGAAAGACCTTACTATCCTGGATACTTGATGATTGAAGCTGATCTGATGGGAGAGATTCCTCACGCTATCAAGAATATTCCTGGGGTTATTTCTTTCTTAAGTTTAACAAAAGGAGGAGATCCTGTTCCAATGAGAAAATCAGAGGTAAACAGAATGCTTGGAAGAATGGATGAACTTTCTGAATTCGCAAGCGATATTGAAATTCCTTATGTAGTAGGTGAAAACGTTAAAGTAATCGATGGACCTTTCAACGGATTCAATGGTACAGTTGAGAAAATTCTTGAAGACAAAAAGAAAATTGAAGTTTCTGTATTGATCTTCGGTAGAAAAACTCCAATGGAGCTTAGCTATATGCAAGTAGAAAAAGTATAATAATTACTTATATAAAATATAAAAGACCGCTATTAAGCGGTCTTTTTTGCTTTTCTACATGAATTACGTATTAATTATAAATGATGAAGATAAGATTATGAAGCAATTCATGGAAACAGATTTTAGCTTTAAATTTTCCAATAAGTAAAATCCTCCTACTGTAAAACTTTGCTTAAATGTTGAAAATAAATTTCGATTTTGTCTATATATTAAATGTATATAAACTTTCTGATTATTATTTTTTTAATGGTTTAAAATATATTCTTCTGTTGATTACTTCTATCGCGTACTTTGCTTTGTATTAATTTTCTCCTTTTAGGGATTATTTGTGTTTTTTTTTACTCCAAAGCTTTTTTCTTTTACTTAATTCACTTTTAGATGGCATACTTCTTGCAAACCAACTGTTAAATAATCCATAAAATTTTATGCTTTTTATTTCTATACACTATTTGCAGGTGTATGAATATTTTATGTTTTTAACTAAAAGCATAAAAAATTGGATTAGGTATTCAAAAACACAAGCTTATATAAACACATAACCCAATGACAAAAATTATTTCGATGATCATTTTGGTGGGGGCATCTGTGCTCACCAGTGCTCAGGTTGGCATCAATACCACAACACCGGAGAAGCAACTTAGCGTAAACGGTACAATGAAGACATCAGGAATTGTTTTCAAACAGCCGATGGAAAAACTGAAGGCGGATGAGAATTACACTTTCATTATCAAATCTCCTGCTCCGGAAAACAAAATTACAGCGTACAATGACTCTTTTGTACCCAATTCACCGGCACCCATTAATCTTATTCAGTTCAAAATCACCTGTGATCCTTCTGATAAAGATTGGGTAAATCAGTTTGACACAATGATTAATTCTACTAAATTTCTGGTAGTTATCTCATCTTTTGGATTTACACAGCCTACAAGAACTTTTACTGCAGACTGGGTTACTCCAATGCCTCAGATCTTTGCATATTCATCAGGAGGAACATGGAAGCTTAAAGCAGATTATCAGGGATTTGCTCCCGATAACTCTTTCCCAACGGGAATCTGGACACTGAATTTATTGGTATTTGACAGATCATATGCCAAAGATTTTAATTCTACACAAAATCTTAATGCTTCAACTACAGGTGCTGCAGCAGCTCCATTAATTCAATAAAATACGATATGAAAAAAATTATTGCAATCCTCTTTACGGGTTTTGCTGCTTTAAGCATAAACGCTCAAGTAGGAATTAATACTAAAACACCTCAGGGAACTCTTGATGTTGAAGGAGAAACATTGGTAGAGTCCTATTTAATAGATACTGAAAACACGAAGGCAAGCGGAAATTATCTTCTCCTTACTCGTTCTAAAGATACTTCACCGGTAGGTAAGGTGAAGCTGCTGGATATCTCGCTCCGTAATGTAGCCCCTGTAAATATGTATAATGTTGTATTGACCAATGTAAGACAAGATGAAGTTGTGAATCTCAATACAGGATTGGATGTTAATAAATATGTAGTAGCAATTACAGGTGCTGTTTTTACAGGAGCGGTGTCGGCAGCAAACACGACAACCAATCCAAAATCATATGGTTCTTATGCCACAGAAGTTACTCAGGTTGTGAGTGGAGGTAAAAACTACCATGCCATTAATTTAGCTTTTAAAGGGGCAGGAACCGTTTCTTCCCAAAACGGAACATGGACACTTACGCTGAATGTTTTTGAAAAATCACTGGTAAAAGACTGGGGAACCTTCAACGGTTCGGTTTCTGCATCATCGTCACCTGGTTATTCAGGAGTATCAACCAATACGCCTATAGGGCTTCAATAAAAAACTATGAAAAGAAAAATTTATATCACAATAATCATGTGCCTTGGGATATTTCTGAATGCCCAGAAAGGAAAAGTAGGGATCAATACAGCAAACCCTACAGAAACACTTGACGTTAACGGAAAAACATATACAAATTCTTTATATTTAAGAAATCCGGGAGAGCCTACCATGACGGGAGGAAGCTTTTTGGCTACTTCACAAAATGGCTTGCAGTTGTATGATCCGACCTTAGAAAGCAGTGGGTTATTTAATTATCTTAAGCTTACCCTTACAGGAATATCCGGAGCAGGAATTACAGACTATGATACCAAAATTGATGCAAACAATTTTCTGGTTATACTTCATAACTACTCATTCAAACTAAATGATGGAACTACAAATGTTATGCTTGATTATGGAGACAATGGTGTGAATGATAACAAACAGGGATCTCCGGATGTTGTTGCCTTTAAAAGTAACGGAACATGGCATATCAGAGCAAGGTTTACTGACAGCAGACTTCTCTCAGTGTCTTCAGCCACTCCATCAAGAACATATAACAACTTTACTGTTGACCTTTATCTGATGGCGTATAGAAGATTGATTGAAAAACAGAATATCAGCGATATCAATGCTGATCTTGGTGGTACTGATGGTTCTACACAAACGATTAATAAACCATCTGGTTTTTAAAAATACTTTCTTTTTATAAAAAACGGTCATTTAATTTAAATGGCCGTTTTTGTTTTATATCTTCTTGGCAATATTATAAAATGGATTGCTGTACTTTATAATTTTTTTTTCTTAAACTTTTTAAAAATCAGCAATTTCCGTTTGCTATTTCAAAAATATTTTATACTTTTGCAGTCCAAAAAGTAGGTTTATCATAAGTGAGTAGGATAACCTGCTGAATAATAAATGCTTCCAAACTCATTAATTATTCAAATTTAAAAAACAAACAATGGCTAAGAAAGTCTTTAAAATGGTAAAGCTTCAGGTGAAAGGTGGCGCAGCTAACCCTTCTCCACCAGTAGGTCCAGCATTGGGTTCTGCAGGTGTGAACATCATGGAGTTTTGTAAGCAATTTAACGGAAGAACCCAAGATAAGCCAGGACAAGTTTTACCTGTAGTAATTACAGTATACGAAGACAAATCTTTTGAATTCGTAATTAAAACTCCTCCTGCAGCAATCCAGTTAATGGATGCGGCTAAAATCAAGGGTGGTTCTGGTGAACCAAACAGAAACAAAGTAGGTTCTGTATCTTGGGATCAAGTGAAAAAGATCGCTGAAGATAAAATGGCAGATCTTAACTGCTTTACACTGGACTCTGCTCTTTCTATGGTTGCAGGTACTGCTAGATCTATGGGATTAAAAGTAACAGGAACTAAACCAACTAACGCTTAAAACCTAAAGAAATGGCAAAATTGACAAAAAAGCAAAAGGAAGCTTTAAGTAAAGTAGAAAAAGGAAGAATCTATAACCTTGAAGAAGGTTCAGCTCTTGTAAAAGAGGTGAACACTACAAAGTTTGATGCTTCTGTAGATATCGCTGTAAGATTAGGTGTAGACCCTAGAAAAGCAAACCAAATGGTAAGAGGTGTTGTATCTCTTCCTCACGGTACTGGTAAAGATGTTAAAGTATTAGCTCTTGTAACTCCAGATAAAGAAGCAGAAGCTAAAGCTGCTGGTGCTGACTATGTAGGTCTTGACGAATATTTACAAAAAATCAAAGAAGGTTGGACAGATGTTGACGTTATCGTTACTATGCCAGCTGTAATGGGTAAATTAGGTCCATTAGGTAGAGTATTAGGTCCAAGAGGTCTAATGCCTAACCCTAAATCAGGAACTGTAACAATGGAAATTGGTAAAGCAGTAACTGAAGTGAAAGCAGGTAAAATTGATTTCAAAGTAGACAAGTATGGTATCATCCACGCTGGTATTGGTAAAGTATCTTTCGATGCTGCTAAGATCAAAGAAAACGCGCAGGAATTGATCTCTACATTGATCAAAATGAAGCCAACTGCTGCTAAAGGTACTTATGTAAAAAGCATTTATTTGTCTTCTACAATGAGCCCTGGTATTGCAATTGATACTAAATCTGTTAACTAATATAAATCCTTAAGACAATGACAAAAGACCAAAAAGTTGTAGCAATACAAGAGATCAAAGACTTGCTTCAGGATGCAAAAGTAGTATACGTAGCGGATCTAGACGGTTTGAACGCTGCTAAGTCTTCAGAATTCAGAAGACAGGCTTTCAAGCAAAATATCAAAGTAAAAGTTGTAAAAAATACACTTTTACAAAAAGCAATGGAACAAATTGAAGGAGTAGATTACTCTGAAATGTTCCAGACTTTTAAAGGAAACTCTGCATTAATGATTTCTGAGACTGCAAACGGTCCAGCAAAATTAATCCAAGGGTTCAGAAAGAAAGAAGAAAAGCCAGCTTTAAAGTCTGCTTTTGTTCAGGAAACCTTCTATGTTGGAGACGAAAACTTATCTGCACTTGCTAACATCAAGTCTAGAGAAGAAATGATCGGAGAAATCATTGGATTACTTCAATCTCCAATTCAAAGAGTTGTTTCTGCTCTTCAAAACAAATCTGAAACTGTAGAAGCTAAAGCTGAAGAAGCTGCTCCTGCTGTTGAAGAAACTCCTGCTGAGGTGGCTCCAGAAGCTCCTGCTGCAGAAAGCACGGAAGAAACTCCAAGTGCTGAATAATTACTCTCAAAAAATTAAATAAATAATCAACAAAAACATTACAACAATGTCAGATTTAAAAAATTTAGCTGAAACGCTAGTAAACTTAACAGTAAAAGACGTAAACGAATTAGCTACTATCCTTAAGGATGAGTACGGAATTGAGCCAGCTGCTGCTGCTGTAGTAGTTGCTGCAGGTGGTGGAGAAGCTGCTGAAGAAAAAACTGAATTCGACGTAATTCTTAAGTCTGCAGGTGCTTCTAAATTAGCTATCGTTAAATTAGTAAAAGATTTAACTGGTGCTGGTCTTAAAGAAGCTAAAGATATCGTAGATGGTGCTCCTGCTCCAATCAAAACTGGTATCTCTAAAGACGAAGCTGAAGCTCTTAAGAAGCAATTAGAAGAAGCTGGTGCTGAAGTAGAATTGAAATAATTTTCGATTTTATTCTAAATATAGAAGCCCGGGCAATTTGCCCGGGCTTTTTTTTGTTGTAACACTCTGTAAATATGACTTTTAATATATAATAGTATTTGAATATTCTTATTTCCTATTGTGTAATATTTTATTATGATTGATTATTTGATAAAAATCAATAGTATATTTTATCTGTATTTTATTGTTTACCTATTTTGATTGATTTTTATTTAATAAATTATTGTTTTGATTGAAAAAATATTATATTTGTACCGAAAAAAACACAACATAATTGGATAGAAATTATTTTCTTTCCTGTGGCCATAAGATAGCAATTCTTTTGCTGATGGCGGCTGTAGGAAAACTAAACGCTAAGTTTATATCTGTAGCTATGGGTAAGTCTGAATTACCATATCGCACAGATATAAATAGTTATCTACAACAATGCTTAGCAAGTGCTTCAGTTCATCAATGGCCTGCAGAAGGGAAAAATCTCGTAGAGGTAAATGAGCGGTCCGTTGATCAGAAGCAATCCAATAGATTCTATAGTATCCCTTCACAATACAACTTTCTTTCTTTTAATGATAGCCATATTCAGATCGTATTCCTTAGAGATATAAAATTTGTTGCAGGCTGGAATAAATGGGGACATTCCTATTCAATCAATAAAGAATATGCTCTTCCGGCATTCAAAGAAGCCAAAGAGTTCTATACGAATTCTTTTAAACTTATTGAAGGGTTTAAATTTCTCATTAAAATCCCCGACAAATCAGCTCATACTCTTGTATCTTAAATAGTTCTAATAATGTTTACCACTCTTTAGCGAATCATCCGGCAATTCATTTATTATTTAAATGAGAAAGCCAGAGAACTGTCCTTTTAATAAAAACACACATACATAAAAATAGCAAATACCATTAACAATGAAAAACAAATTATTAACCTTAGCTCTTTTAACATCTGGATTGCCCATGATAGCTCAGGTAGGGATTAATACTCCTCAGCCTCAGGCAACCTTTGATATAGTAGGATCACCTTCCAATACAAATAAATTTGATGGCGTGATTGCTCCAAGGCTTACAGGAATAGAGTTGAAAGCCAAAAACTATACTACCGCTCAAACAGGAGCAATCGTATACATTACCGTAGCCGAAGCTGCACCTACCGGGCAGACTGCTGATGTGGTCTCACCAGGGTATTATTATTTTGATGGTGCGAAATGGGGAAGCTTAAGCGGGAGCTGGCGTACTATGGGAAATACGGGAACAACAGCAGCAACAGCTGCTTTGGGAGCCAATATCGGTAGCGGAAACTACTTAGGAACAAATGATGGTCAGAATTTAGTTTTGGCCACTCAGAAAAATGTAAAAGGAATACTGGATATTAATGGAACGCTACAGGGAGGGAATTCTAATTCTGCAACAGGTCCTTATGCTTCATTTACCTGGGGATCAAATAATACATTAACCAACAGTACTTCTTCAAATGTGGCTTTGGGAAAAGATAACGCTGTTTCTGCGCAGGGAAACTTTCCTGCAGTAGCTATTGGACTAGGAAATACCGCCAACAATGGTGCTAAAGTCATAGGGAATACGAATAGTGCTACCGGCCCGAATAATTTAGTCTTTGGTAACTTAAATACAGTAACAGGTTTAACGGGGCTAACGGTTGGGAACAGTAATATAAACAGTGGAGGAATTACCATAGGGAGCGGAAATACAACATCATTGAATAATATTGCTATCGGTTCGGCAAATACCGCCTCTGGTACAGAAGCTCTGGTGATAGGGTTTTCAGGTCAGGCAGCTGCCGGGCAAATGGTTTATGCCAATAAATCACATGTTTTCTTCAATAAAAGCAATGGGACAGATACTATATTGGGAATCAATATGGTCCCTACTGCAGCCACATCTACAGGAGCTGCTATTCAGATGAAAGGAATTGCTTCTGGTGCTGATGCGGCATGTAGTGGTGCTGAGGAAGGAGCGATCCGATATAATACGACTGCAAAAGTACACGAGGGCTGTAATGGAACCAACTGGAAAGCGCTTTACACTAACTAATCAAAAAAACACAAACTTAAAAAGAATGAATATGACCAAAAAATTATTCGGAAAGCTAGCTGCTATGCTGATGACATTCATAATGTCTGCAGTAGTATTGGGGCAGCAGGGCTATGAACCAATCCGTGGGATGGGTGTAGAAGCAAAACCTGTGAACAATTCAGGGATTTGCTTAGCATGTTATAACGGAAGTATGAATCCGGTGGTGGATGCCAGCCTGGATAACAGCGTAAGCATGGGAAATTTCGCTTCCTTGTTAAGTGGAAACGGAATATCTGTGAAAAATAAAAATATAACCTATCCTGCTGGGTATATTACAGGATTCAATGTAGACCTTGGGACAAGTTTTATTACGATAGATCTTTTGAGTTCTTTGAGGATCAGTACTTATAAAAATGGTGTTCTTCAGGAAACAACTACCAGCAGTACGCTTTTATCAGTACCTGCATTTGGAGGAAGTAAGAACAGAATATTTCTCCACTTCAAAACATCAAAAGAATTTAATGAGGTGAGATTATATCAAACCAATGTTCTTTCCGTATTCAGTGCGATGAATGTGTATTATGCATTTGCATTTGATCCTGCGAAAGTACCGACAGATAATAATGGTCTTTGTGATGATATCATTGCAGGAAGTGGTGTTGACGGGAATGTATCGGGAAGCAGCAGTTTCCTGGCTCCGCTTTCTTATGTTCAGAATAAAGAAAGAATAGGGGATGGAAATAAGAACTCTTATGGATCAATCGTTCTTCCAATCGGATTACTGGGATCTTATTCAGTGGGAGTTTTAGATAAAAATCAGGTGTATCCTGCAGGGAACAGAACTGGATTTGTCATAGAGCCGGATGATCAGGGGAAATTATTAAGTGCTGAGTTTTTAAAGAATATTACGATAGAAACTTATCTTTTCGGGCAGCTTCAGGATTCTAAGCAGTTATCTGACGGAGGAGGCTTGATTAATATTAAAGTTTTAGGGTATGGTTCAGGAAAACAAAAAATTACATTGACGACCACTAAGCCCTTTAATGAAGTAAGGTTAAAAATTACCCAGACCGTAGGATTTAATTTAGGAGCACTTAAAGTATACTATGCTTTCGAAGAGCCTATTTCTTGCGAATGTGACGATAAGATCCAGACAAGCGGTTCTTCTGTTCCTGGAAACTTGGTAACAGGAGCCTCATGGACATCAGGACCAGGATTTCTAGGTCTTATTTTAGCTAAAATGACCAATCCGGAAGCGATTGTAGATAATAATCCGTCCAATTATGCAACAGCTACCGTTCCGGCAGCTTCTATCCTTAGTCTTTTCTCAGCATTTGCTACTGTAAGCAGTAATGCTGTGCTTCCTGTCAATACGATGGCTGGATTCACGGTAGAAAAAGCAGGAAATCTTCTCGGGGTAAGCGTGCTGGAAAATATCACGGTAACATTATACAATGGAAATACATTAACTGATACTTTTACGAGTTCAGGAAGTCTTATCAGTGGAAACTTCTTCACTACAAATTCAAATAAGTTCTATGTTGGAGGAAAGGCTACAAAACCTTTCAACCGTATGAAGATTACGTTCAATAGCGGAACGGCAATTCGTATTCCGCAGAATTATTATATCTACAATGCATTTGCAAGCAGGGATGATGATAATGATGGAGTACCGAACTGTTTCGATCAGTGCTCGGGAGGAGATGACAGCATAGATAATAATGGAAATGGAATTCCAGACTGTGCAGAAGGATGTACAGCTGTAAATGATAAATCTCCAGCATTGGATACCGATGGTGATGGTATTGTAGATGCATGTGATATGGATTCTGATAATGATGGGATTCCTGATGCTATTGAAGATTTTGATAAAAACGGTAAGTTCCAGGATGACGATGATGAAGGGGATATTCTTCTAACACCTGTATTAGGAGATTCAGTTCCTAATTATCTTGATCTTGATTCTGATAACGATGGTATTTTAGATCTTTTCGAATCCGGAATTCCGGTGGCAGTAATCAATCAGATTGATGCAGACCAGAATGGAGTGATCGACAGTAATGTTCCGGTAGGTAAAAATGGTATTGCAGATATTCTGGAAACTTCACCTGATTCAGGAATCTTGAAATACCCAATCAAAAATACAGATGGGGATGATAAGCCTGACTTCCTGGATATTACTTCCGATGGTTCAGATCTTGACCTTTATAAAATCGGAAAAGGAAATCTTGATACATTGGGTGGTGGATTCATTTCTACGATTGATGATAAGGACAGAGACGGTATTCAGGCAGTTGTAGATACAGACCTTGTAAAGAGAGGATCTCCAAATTCTCCACTTTCACCGTATGCTTCATTGCTGAAAAATGCATCTAATGCTGCTGCAAGAATTAATGCAACGGAAATTAATAATGCGGCTAACGATATAAAAGTATATCCGAATCCGGTAAAAGCGGGAGACAATCTTAGAATTACATCAGCGGAAGAAGGGGTGTATACATTGTTCTCAGCACAGGGACAGGTCGTGAAGACCGATAAGTTTAATGCCAATACAGGGATTGATACTTCTTCACTTCCAACAGGGGTGTATATTATTAAAATAGAAACTAAATCAAAAATACAATCTTATAAGGTTATTGTAAAATAATCATAAGATTAGCTTGTGTTGTGGAGAGGCTGCTCATGTTTGAGCAGTCTCTCTTATTTTAAGAGCCTCAAAATGAGATGATTTATTTGTTATTGTGGATGAATTTTTGTATCTTTGCCCCTCTTTTGGCGCGGAAAATTGTTTGTAAATTTATAAAATATTGAAAATCAACTCTTTCATTGTGAAAACATGAAGGGGATTTCGTATATATAGATATTGCGGTGATACAGCCTCAAAAGTAGTAAAAATATTTTGCATTACACTGTGAAAAGATATACCAGTGTTGCAGTTAGGAATCAGACAAAAGATCTAAAGAACTTAGAATAAAGAACAAAGACCGATAATTGCGCCAAAATTTTCTTTACTTTTTCTTTTTTACAGCCTCTTTTCACTTTTTCTCTCCTGATATTTTTTTAATAAATCAAAATATTTTTTAACCCTTTCTTAAAAGTTTTATGAGTAAAACAAAATCAACAACTCAAGGAAATCCGAGAATTAATTTCTCATCAGCGAAAGGAAAAATTATCACTCCTGACTTTTTGGATATCCAAATCCAGTCTTTCAGAGAATTTTTCCAGCTTGATACACTTCCTGAAGCCAGAAAGACAGAAGCTCTTTACAAGACTTTCCAAGAGAATTTCCCAATTACGGATTCAAGAAACCAATTCGTATTAGAATTCTTAGACTATCTGGTAGATTCTCCACGTTATTCAATCGATGAGTGTGTGGAAAGAGGACTTACTTATTCAGTTCCTCTAAAAGCTAGACTTAAGTTGTATTGTACTGACCCGGAACACGAAGATTTCCAAACTGTGGTTCAGGACGTATATTTAGGTCCGGTTCCTTACATGACGCCAAGTGGTTCTTTCATCATCAATGGTGCAGAGAGAGTTATTGTTACGCAGCTTCACCGTTCACCTGGTGTATTCTTCGGACAAACTTATCACGCGAATGGAACCAAACTATACTATTCAAGAATTATCCCTTTCAAAGGATCTTGGATGGAATTTACAACGGATATCAACAGCGTAATGTACGCGTATATCGACCGTAAGAAAAAATTACCATTAACAACTTTATTAAGAGCAATCGGGTACGAATCTGACAAGGACATCCTTCAGATCTTTGACCTTGCTGAAGAAGTGAAAGTTTCTAAAGCTGCCCTGAAAAAAGTAGAAGGGAGAACATTGGCTGCGAGAGTATTGAACACTTGGTTCGAAGATTTCGTAGACGAAGATACAGGTGAAGTAGTTTCTATCGAAAGAAACGAAATCATCTTGGATAGAGAAACTATTCTTGAAAAAGAACATTTAGATCTTATCTTGGATGCTGGTGTGAAATCAATCCTGATTCACAAAGAAAACAGCAACGAATTCTCTATCATCCAGAATACATTACAAAAAGACCCTACTAACTCTGAAAAAGAAGCGGTAGAGTACATTTATCGTCAGTTAAGAAATGCAGATCCACCCGATGAGGAAACTGCAAGAGGAATCATTGAAAAATTATTCTTCTCCGAGCAGAGATACTCTTTAGGTGAAGTAGGACGTTACAGACTAAACAAAAAGTTAAGCCTAAACATCCCAACTACAACTGAAGTTCTTACAAAAGAAGATATCATTGCGATTGTAAGACACTTAATTGAGTTAGTAAACTCAAAAACTGATGTTGATGATATTGACCACTTATCAAACAGAAGAATTAAAACTGTTGGTGAGCAATTAGCAGGACAGTTCGGGGTAGGTCTTTCAAGAATTGCAAGAACAATCAAGGAAAGAATGAACGTTAGAGATAACGAAATCTTTACTCCACTTGATCTTGTAAACGCTAAGACTTTAACATCTGTTATCAACTCGTTCTTTGGTACCAACCAGCTTTCTCAGTTCATGGACCAAACCAACCCTCTATCAGAGATCACTCACAAGAGAAGATTATCTGCACTAGGGCCTGGTGGTTTATCAAGAGAAAGAGCAGGTTTCGAGGTTCGTGACGTTCACCATACTCACTACGGAAGAATTTGTCCGATTGAAACTCCGGAAGGACCAAACATCGGTTTGATTTCATCTCTAGGGATCTATGCTAAAATCAACAGACTAGGTTTCATCGAAACTCCGTATAGAAAAGTAGAAGGTGGTAAGATTGAGCTTAATGCAGATCCTATCTATCTGAATGCAGAAGACGAAGAAGACAAAGTAATTGCTCAGGCAAACGTTGAATTGAGCGATAACGGTGATTTCTTAACAGATAGAATTATTGCAAGATTAGATGGTGACTACCCGGTAGTTGAACCAGCTCAGGTTAACCTTATCGATGTTGCACCAAACCAGATCTCTGGTATTTCCGCTTCATTAATTCCATTCTTGGAGCATGATGATGCGAACCGTGCATTGATGGGATCTAACATGATGCGTCAGGCCGTTCCTCTATTGAAGCCACAGGCTCCAATCGTTGGTACTGGGCTTGAGCAGCAAGTTGCAAGAGATTCAAGAATCTTAATTAACGCTGAAGGTACAGGTACTGTAGAGTACGTAGATGCTGACAGAATCGTTATTAAATATGAAAGAAGTGAAGACGAAGATTTAGTACAATTCGAGTCTGCTACTAAAACATATAAACTTACTAAGTTTAGAAAAACTAACCAGAGTACAACGATCACACTAAGACCAAACGTAAGAGTAGGTGATGTAGTAGAGAAAGGACAAGTACTTTGCGATGGTTATGCTACTGAAAAAGGAGAATTGGCTCTTGGTAGAAACTTAGTGGTAGCGTTCATGCCTTGGAAAGGATACAACTTTGAGGATGCAATCGTAATCAATGAAAAAGTTGTACGTGAAGACTGGTTTACTTCAATCCACGTAGATGAGTATTCTCTTGAAGTTCGTGATACCAAACTAGGTATGGAAGAGCTTACAGCAGATATTCCAAACGTTTCTGAAGAAGCTACTAAAGATCTTGACGAGAACGGTATGATCAGAATCGGTGCTGAAGTGAAGCCTGGAGATATCATGATTGGTAAAATTACTCCAAAAGGTGAATCTGACCCGACTCCTGAAGAAAAACTTCTTAGAGCAATCTTCGGTGATAAAGCTGGTGATGTGAAAGATGCTTCATTGAAAGCAGACTCTTCATTAAGAGGGGTTGTGATCAACAAGAAATTGTTCTCAAGAAACATCAAAGACAAAAAGAAAAGAACTGAAGAAAAACTTAGACTTGAAGAAATTGAAAACACTTACAAGGCTAAATTTGATGAGTTAAGAAATACTTTAATTGAAAAATTAAATACACTGGTAAGCGGTAAAACTTCTCAAGGGGTACAAAACGACCTTGATGAGGAAATTATCGGTAAAGGAGTAAAATTCACTCACAAATTATTGACTTCAGTTGAAGATTATGTAAACGTTAGTGGTGCAGACTGGACAGTTGACGCTGACAAGAATGAATTGATCAAACAATTGATTCACAATTACAAAATCAAATATAACGATATCCAAGGAGTTAAAAACCGTGAGAAATTTGCAATTTCAATCGGAGATGAGCTTCCTGCAGGAATCATGAAGTTGGCTAAAGTTTACATCGCTAAGAAACGTAAACTGAATGTAGGAGATAAAATGGCAGGACGTCACGGTAACAAAGGTATCGTTTCAAGAATCGTTCGTGAAGAAGATATGCCATTCCTTGAAGACGGAACACCAGTAGATATCGTATTGAATCCACTAGGGGTACCTTCTCGTATGAACATCGGTCAGATTTATGAAACAGTTCTTGGATGGGCTGGCCAGAAGCTGGGTATGAAGTTCGCTACGCCGATCTTTGACGGAGCTACTCTTGATCAGATCACTGAATATACTGAGAAAGCAGGAGTTCCTAAATTCGGTCACACTCACCTTTATGATGGAGGTACCGGAGAAAGATTTACTCAGGCCGCTACAGTAGGTATTATCTACATGCTGAAACTAGGGCACATGGTTGATGATAAGATGCACGCACGTTCTATCGGTCCTTACTCATTGATTACTCAACAGCCGTTAGGAGGTAAAGCTCAGTTCGGAGGTCAGAGATTCGGAGAGATGGAGGTTTGGGCACTTGAAGCATTCGGTGCATCGAATATCCTTAGAGAAATCCTGACTGTGAAGTCTGATGACGTGATTGGTAGAGCAAAAACTTATGAAGCAATTGCAAAAGGTGAATCTATGCCTGAACCAGGTATTCCAGAATCATTCAATGTATTACTTCACGAGTTACAAGGACTTGGACTTGACGTAAGACTTGAGGAATAATTTTAAATTTTGAATGTTGAATTTTGAATCAGTTCAGAATTCTATAATCCAAAATTTATAATCCAAAATCTAAATAATGTCAAATAAAAATAAATCAAGTAGATTTAATAAAATAACCATCGGTTTAGCTTCACCGGAGTCTATTTTGCAAGACTCAAGAGGGGAGGTTTTAAAACCGGAAACTATTAACTACAGAACTCACAAACCGGAAAGAGACGGGCTATTCTGTGAGAAAATCTTTGGTCCTGTAAAGGATTACGAATGTGCTTGTGGTAAATACAAGAGAATTCGTTACAAAGGGATCGTTTGTGACCGTTGTGGTGTAGAAGTTACCGAGAAAAAAGTAAGAAGAGAAAGAATCGGACATATTGGTTTGGTTGTTCCTATTGCTCATATCTGGTATTTCCGTTCTTTACCAAACAAAATCGGTTACCTTTTAGGAATTCCTTCTAAGAAATTAGACATGATCATCTACTACGAAAGATATGTAGTGATTCAGCAGGGTATTGCTAAAAAATTAGACGGTTCTGATTTTGAAAATATGGAATTCCTTACAGAAGAAGAGTACCTTGACATCATGGATACCCTTCCTGTAGAAAACCAATATCTTGATGATTCTGATCCAAACAAATTCATCGCCAGAATGGGTGCTGAGGCTGTTGAAGATCTATTAAAAAGAATCGATCTTGATGCATTGTCTTTCGACTTGAGACACAAAGCTCACAACGAAGGTTCTAAGCAAAGAAGAACAGAAGCTCTAAAAAGATTGAACGTTGTAGAAGCATTAAGAGGTGCTAATACAAGAATGATCAACAGACCAGAGTGGATGATCATGCGTGTACTTCCTGTTATCCCACCAGAACTAAGACCATTAGTTCCATTGGATGGAGGACGTTTCGCAACTTCCGACTTGAATGACCTTTATAGAAGAGTTATTATCAGAAATAACCGTTTGAAGAGATTATTGGAGATCAAAGCTCCTGAAGTAATCTTGAGAAACGAGAAGCGTATGCTTCAGGAATCAGTAGATTCATTATTCGATAACACAAGAAAATCTTCTGCAGTAAAATCTGAATCAAACAGACCATTGAAATCACTTTCAGATTCATTGAAAGGTAAGCAAGGTCGTTTCCGTCAGAACTTACTAGGGAAAAGGGTAGATTACTCGGCGCGTTCCGTAATTGTTGTAGGTCCAAACTTACAGCTTCACGAATGTGGTATTCCTAAAGATATGGCAGCTGAATTGTACAAACCATTTATCATTAGAAAACTAATTGAAAGAGGGATTGTAAAAACTGTGAAATCTGCAAAGAGAATTATCGACAGAAAAGAACCTGTAGTATATGATATCCTTGAAAACGTGATGAAAGGTCACCCTGTTCTACTGAACAGAGCACCTACGCTTCACAGACTGGGTATTCAGGCTTTCCAACCTAAGATGATCGAAGGTAAGGCAATCCAGCTGCACCCGTTAGTAACAACAGCATTCAACGCCGATTTCGATGGTGACCAGATGGCGGTACACTTACCGTTAGGACCAGAAGCGATCCTTGAAGCGCAGTTATTGATGTTAGGTTCTCAAAATATCTTGAACCCTGCAAACGGTTCTCCAATTACGGTACCTTCTCAGGACATGGTTCTTGGTCTTTATTTCATGACTAAAGAATTGAGCTCTACAGAAGATATGAAAGTAAAAGGGGAAGGTCTTGCATTCTATTCTCCTGAGGAAGCGGAAATCGCTTATGCTGAAGGTAGAGTTTCTTTAAATGCTAAGGTAAGATGTAGACTTCCAATCAAAGAAAACGGTGAAATCACTACGAAATTAATCGAAACTTCTGTTGGTAGAATCTTATTTAACCAAATCGTTCCTAAGCAGTCAGGATATATCAATGAACTTCTTACGAAGAAATCATTGAGAAACGTTATCGGTAAGATTCTTGCTGATACGGATTTCCCTACAACTGTGAAGTTCTTGGATGCAATGAAAGACCTAGGGTATTCAAACGCATTCAAAGGAGGTCTTTCTTTCTCACTTGGGGATATTGTAGTTCCTGTTGAGAAAAAGCAAATGATTGCTACTTCTATTGAAACAGTAGACGAAATTAGAGCCAACTATAACATGGGTCTAATTACAGATACAGAACGTTATAACCAGGTAATCGACGTTTGGACAAACACCAACGCTGGATTAACTGAAATGATCATGAGCAGAATGAAAGTTGACCAAGGTGGATTCAATTCTGTATACATGATGCTTGACTCTGGGGCGAGGGGTTCTAAAGAACAGATCCGTCAGTTATCAGGGATGAGAGGTTTGATGGCAAAACCGCAAAAAGCCGGTTCTACCGGAGCGGAAATTATCGAAAACCCGATCCTTGCAAACTTTAAGGAAGGTCTTTCGATTCTAGAGTACTTTATCTCTACCCACGGTGCTCGTAAGGGTCTTGCGGATACCGCTCTTAAGACAGCCGATGCTGGTTACTTAACGAGAAGATTGGTAGACGTTGCACAGGACGTTATCGTTACAGAAGACGACTGTGGAACTCTAAGAGGTACAGAAGTTACTGCACTTAAGAAAAATGACGAGATCGTTGAAAAGATTTCTGAAAGAATCTTAGGTAGAGTATCTCTTCATAATATCTATGATCCTGAAACTGATGAGCTAATTGCTACTGCAGATCAGGTAATCATCGAAGCATTAGCTAAGAGAATTGAAGAAGCTGGACTAGAAGCGGTTGAAGTTCGTTCACCGTTAACTTGTGAGGCTAAGAAAGGAATCTGTGCAAAATGTTACGGTAGAAACTTGGCAACAGGTAAAGTGATCCATATGGGTGAAGCTGTAGGGGTAATTGCCGCGCAGTCAATTGGTGAACCGGGAACTCAGTTAACATTGAGAACTTTCCACCAGGGAGGGGTTTCAACAAACGTTTCCGAAAACCCATCTATTGTTGCTAGAAGAGACGGTATCGTTGAATTGGATGAAGTAAGAACAATTACTTCTGAAGACGAAAACGGTAACACTGCAGAAGTAGTGGTTTCACGTACAACGGAATTCAGATTGGTAGCTGAGAATGAGACTAAAACTCCATTAATGATCGCTAACGTACCTTATGGTGCTATATTATCTGTAAAACCAGGTGATAAAGTGAAAAAAGGAGATGTCATCTGTAAGTGGGATCCGTATAACGCGGTTATCATTGCAGAAACTGCTGGTAAAGTAGAATATGAAGATATCATCCAGGGTATTTCATTCCAACTGGAAATTGACGAACAAACAGGATTCGAAGAGAAAGTAATCTCTGAATCTAGAAATAAGAAAGCCGTACCTACCCTGAAAGTGGTAGACTCTAAAGGAGTTGAGCAGAAAGCTTACAACTTACCGGTAGGAGCCCACTTAATGGTAAACGATGGTGAAAAAATTAAAGCAGGTAAAGTTTTAATCAAGATCCCAAGAAAAGCTGCAAAGACAGGGGATATCACCGGAGGTCTTCCGAGAGTTACCGAATTATTCGAAGCAAGAAACCCTTCAAACCCAGCGGTTGTTACTGAAATCGACGGGGTAGTTTCTTACGGAAAAATTAAGAGAGGTAACCGTGAATTGATCGTAGAAGCTAAAACTGGAGAAAGAAAAATTTACTTGGTAAAACTTTCTAACCAGATCTTGGTTCAGGAGAATGACTTCGTAAGAGCTGGTTCTCCACTTTCTGACGGTTCAGTGACTCCGGACGACATCCTGAAGATCAAAGGACCAACTGCGGTTCAGGAATACTTAGTAAATGAGATTCAGGAAGTTTACCGTCTACAGGGGGTAAAAATCGACGACAAGCACTTCGAAATTATCGTAAGACAGATGATGACGAAAGTATCTATCGTAGATGGAGGTGATACTCAATTCCTTGAAGGAGCTCTTGAACATAAATATGACTTCCTAGAAGAAAACAACAGAGTATTCGGTCTTAAAGTAGTAGTAGAAGCTGGTGATTCTAAAGAATTCAAACCAGGTCAGATGATTACTGCAAGAGAATTAAGAGACGAAAACTCTAAGTTGAAGCGTGAAGATCAGGCTTTAGTTGAAGTAAGAGAAGCTTTACCTGCTACAGCAACGCCTGTACTACAAGGTATTACAAGAGCAGCTCTTCAGACTAAGTCATTCATGTCTGCAGCATCATTCCAGGAAACAACTAAGGTTCTTAACGAAGCAGCAGTTGCTGGTAAGGTAGATGCCCTAGGTGGTCTTAAAGAAAATGTAATTGTAGGACACAGAATTCCTGCAGGTACAGGTCTTAAAGAATATCAGAATGTTATTGTAGGTTCTAAGAAAGAATTCGAAGACCTTAACTAAAATTAATGATTTGAAATTTGGGGTTTGAATTTATTTTTATATTTTCACAATCTCAAATTTCGAATTTTAAAAACATAATTTATAACAATGGACAACAATCAAAATCCACAAGACGGAAACATCAACATCGAATTAAACGAAATGGTAGCTGCTGGTATCTATGCTAACTTAGCTTTAGTAAACCACTCTCCATCTGAATTTGTAGTAGACTTTATTCAGTTGATGCCAGGTGTTCAGCAAGCTAAAGTAAGATCAAGAGTTATTCTTGCTCCACTTCACGCTAAAAGAGTATTAAACGCTCTTCAGCAGAACATCGCTAATTACGAGCAGCAGTTCGGAGAAATCAAAGAAGTTGAGCCTTTCGTATTAGGAGGGAACAACGTTCAAGCGTAAGATTTCTTTTTACAATAAAATAAGAATGCCCTGGTTTTTACCAGGGCATTTTTTATATCCTCAACGCTGCAATAATGAAATAAAGATTGAATTTATCTAATTGTTAATTTTCTTTAATAAAATAAAAATATATAATAACGATATAGCAATTTTATATCTTTGTTTTAGAAAAAGTAGAAAAAGTAAGATATGATTGATAACTCGTTCGCTGTAAGTAAATTTGGCTTTTTAGGTTCTGATTTTTTATCTGAACTGGAAAAGCATGCGGTTGCAATAGATATAAAAGCAAAAACTGAAATCATAAGAGAGGGGCAGAAAAATAAATTTGTACCCTTCTTAATAAAAGGCTCTATCAAGGTTTTTACACTTAATGATGGAAGAGAACTCATCTACTATTATATTAAGCCGAAAGACAGCTGTCTTATGACCTTTTCGTCCATTCTGACAGATTATATCAGCAGAGTATACGCGGTTGCAGAAGAAGACTCAGAAGCTGTTTTGATTCCTGTTTCTATAATACATGAATGGCTGATAAAATTTCCTGAGATCAATAAAGTGTTTTACCATGAATATGACCGGAGATTTTCAGAGGTCATGAGTATGGTGAATGATGCCGTTTTCCACAGATTGGATAAAAGGGTTCTGAATTATATTAACCAGCAGATTTCATCTACGGGAAACAATCCTATTAAGATAACTCATCGTGAAATTGCCAGCAGTTTGGGAACTTCCAGAGAAGTGGTAAGCCGAGTTTTGAAAAAAATTGAAAGCGAAGGTGAAATTATTCAGACGAAAGAAGGAATAAAAGTTCCTGTAAATGAAAATGTTAGAGTTGACTAATTTTATTTGTTTGGAAAGTTTATCTCTCTAATTGATAAAAACAATTTCTTTGGTGACTTTTATCACCTGTTTATGAATTGAGAACTCAATAAGTTTGTCATAGCAATAATTTAATCTAAATTGTATATGACAAAAACTCTCTTATTTTTGTCAATATTTTCTTCAGGTCTTGCCTTTGCACAGGAAGATCTGTTGAAAGATATTGACACGGTGAAAACCAACACAGAAACCTCACAACCCGCTTTCAAAGCCCTTCAGATTGTTACGGGACAATCTACAAAACTGGCCGCCAAAAAGGAATGGTACATCATCGTAGCCCATAGATTTGGAGACATAAGCGCAGGATTTAAAGACTTTTTCGGTCTGGATCATGCCTCAACCAAATTAGGTGTTATCTACGGTATTTCAGATGCAGTATCTGTAAGCCTTTCCAGAGAAACGAATATGAAAACGTTTGAAGGAGCAGTGAAATACAGACTGGTAAAACAAAACGAAAACTTTCCTGTAGACATTGTAGGCTATAATGTAATGGCTGCCAATACAGAATTGGATAAAGATACTTATCCACACCTTAAGTTCAGTGACAGGCTGTCTTATCTTACACAGGCATTAATCTCAAGAAGATTCAGTGATAAGTTCTCGTTACAGCTTACCCCTTCCTTTGTTCATAAAAACCTTTACGAACCCACGATTGAAAACAAAAACCAGTTTTTGGCAGGTTTGGGAGGACGGTATAAAATTTCAAAAAGAGTTTCTCTGAATGCAGAATACTTTGTGAATTTTGATGATCACAGCTTTTATAAAAACCCTCTGTCATTGGGGATGGATATAGAAACTGGAGGACACGTTTTCCAGCTTTTACTGACGAACTCCCAGATAAACTCCGATATCGGATATCTTACCAATGCCACAGGAGCATGGGGAAAAGGGCATATTTTCTTTGGGTTTAATCTTTATAGAGTTTTTTAATATGAAAAAGCTAACATCCTTATTAATAGTATCGTCAGTAATCATACTGACGGCTTGTGATAGCAGAACTTATGAAGAGATTTCTGATAATACACCAATCACTACACCTGTAAATTACACTGCAGAGGTGAAACCAATTATAGATAACAGCTGTATAGGCTGTCATTCTGCAGGAAGCTTCAAACCTCTGGTTACTTACAATCAGGTAAAAAATAACATAGACGGAATTCTGGACCGCATCCAAAGACCTAATGGTGATCCCGGGAAAATGCCGCAGGGAGGATCGCTGTCTGCAGCCCAGATCAATATTTTCATCAAATGGAAAGCTGACGGATTAAATGAAAATTAAAAAAATTGATATGAAAAAATTAACATTATTAAGCGTATTACTTCTTTCTGCAGGGTACGCTTCAGCACAGAAATACAGCTCTAAAACAGGGAAACTTACTTTCGAAGCTTCGGTGCCCCTGTTTGATAATATTTTTGCTCAGGATGACACGAATGTAGTGATTTTAAATGCAGACAACGGTGAAATGGCATCGGTGTCAACTGTTAAAAACTTTCATTTTAAAACAAAACTAATGGAAGAACATTTTAATGAAAGTTATGCCGAATCTGCAAAATATCCGAAAACAACTTTCAAAGGGAAAATTATCAACTTTGATAAAGCAAAGCTGAGCACAAGCCCTCAAAAATATACAGTTCAGGGAACTCTTAATTTTCACGGAGTAGACAAAGCCATTACTTCTGCAGCAACTCTATATGCAAAAGATGGTAAAATCTATATGCAGGGTGGTTTTGTAGCGAGACCTGTAGATTATAAAGTGACCATCCCTAAAATGGTAACCAAGAAAGTAGCTGAAAATGTCAATATTGAATACAACTACGTAATGGGAAAACAATGAAAAACATAATCTTGGTATTAGGACTATTTCTGAGCTCATTGCTATTGGGTCAGGAAAAGGCGAAATCAATATTTGATGTTGCCAGAAGCGGAACAGTTACTGAAGTACAGGAACTGATGAAACAAAACCCAGACGTCATTAATCAGGTTAATGAAAACGGTTTTTCACCACTTATTTTAGCCTGCTACAGAGGAAACACAAGTGTTGCTGATTTTTTGATCGACAACGTGAAAGATGTGAACTATAAAAGCCGTGAAGGAACGGCACTGGCAGGTCTTGCCATAAAATACAACAAAGATCTGGTAGAACATCTATTGAAGAAAAAAGCAGATCCCAATATTGCAGATGCCACAGGATACACCCCTTTATTCTGGGCTGTAAAATCTGGAAATAAGGAACTGATAGAACAGCTGCTTAAATATAAAGCAGATAAAACAAAAAAAGACTCAATGGGAATGACTCCTTTTGAATATGCATTACAAACCAACAACAAAGAAATTATTAATCTTTTAAAAAATTGATATGAAAAAAACTCTACTAGCACTCAGTTTAGCACTTGCAAATTTTGCCTGGGCACAGTTTTCGTCAGGAACGGTAAATTTACCGGCAACAGCCATGACGGTGAAATTAGACACAACTCCAACAGGAGTAACCCTTACAGTAACAGGAGATAGTAACTCTATGTTGGGAATAGGTTTTGGAGGAAATGGTGTAAACACAGGGGGGATGGCTTCAGGTTCAGACGGATTTATTTATAATTCATCAACTAACAGAGATTATACATTTATTGGAATGACAACACCTAACGTTGATGGTTCTCAAGACTGGACGGAAACCTCCAATACCATATCTGGATCTACAAGAACTGTGGTGGCAACAAGATCACTTTCCGGAGGAGCGGGAGATTTTGCTATTGCGAACGCAGCAGGAACAATCAACATTTTTTATTCAAGAAAAACAGGGACCGGGATCGGTTATCATGATATAGGAAGAGGATATGCATCATTAACAATGGCTGCCGCTACTTTATCAACCAATGAAATTGCTGCCAATAGCAAGAAGGTAAGTCTTTACCCAAATCCTGCGAAAACAACAGTAAATTTCAAAAATGCTGATAAGATAAAATCCATTGATATCTACGAAGCCACTGGAAGAAAAGTGAAGTCAGTAAGACCGGATGGAGAAAATATCAGTGTCGAAGATCTGAAGACAGGAAGCTATTATCTTGAAATTCAGCTTAAAGATGGAACTACATCTTACGAAAAATTGATTAAAGAGTAATTTTTTTAATACACCTTAAATATTTAGCAATGAATACCTCTGATTTTTCAGGGGTATCATTTTTTCTTAAAGTACCCATTCTAGGGGGATTGCTGTAAAATCCATATATTTGTGTATACCCGGATTGGAAAGAAGATCGTGTTATAGGATGATGATTTTTAATCTGATAATTTAAAATATCAATGGAGTTCAAAACATTAGCAAATACAAGTATAGATGAAATTTTATCAGTGTTCAACCATTCATTTTCTGATTATATTGTTCCTTTTCATTTAACAAAAGAGGTGCTTATTTCAAAAATTGCAGCTGAAAAACTGGATATGAATATCTCTGTCGGAGCATTTGAGGAGGGGCGGTTGGTAAGCTTTATTCTTCAGGCTGAAAAAGTTGAAAATGGCGAGAAAACAATCTATAATGGAGGTACTGGTGTCGTTCCGGAAAGCAGAGGCAAAGGATTGGTGAGGAAAATGTATGACTTTATCATTCCTGTATTGAAAGAAAGAAATGCCAATATATTACTGCTTGAAGTGATTGAAGGAAATCAAAATGCAATCAGAGCCTATGAAAATCTGGGCTTCACGATTGTTCGAAGACTGCTTTGCTTTAACGGAAATATTAAGAAAGGAAAAGAAAATGCTGAGGTTTCTATCCAGGAGCTGAAAGACTTTCAATGGGAGAAATTATGTTCATTCTGGGATATTGAACCTTCCTGGCAGGGATCTGTTTTTGTATTGGAACCCATGCCCGAACATTATGTAACGCTGGGAGCTTATGATGGTGAAAGATTGGTTGGTTATATCATCTACGGTCCTGCATCAAAAAAAGTATATCAGATTGCTGTTGATAAAAATTATAGAAATCAAGGAGTTGGCACCATGCTTTTCAATGCTCTCTTACAAAAAAATAACGGACAGCCTATAGCCCTGAACAATGTGGATGACTCCTCAGAAAATATCAGTAAGTTTCTCAGTGAAAAGATTGGCCTCAACAATTGGCTGTCACAATTTGAAATGAAAAGACCTATTTAACAAATATTAATTTTGATTCGAAAAAAATAAGAGGTTTTAATATACTTTTAATCTCTTAAACTTTTCAGGGAGAAGTATAGGATGTAACTTTGCTGAAAATTTTTAAATAATGAAGCGAGGAATCCATTTTTTACTGCTGCTCATTTCCTTTACGGCTTTTGCGCAACAGGTAAATATTGATACAGCCCAGGTTGTTATACCGGGTAGACAAAACAGTATTGAAGCACAGTCAAAACCTTATGTGATTATGATATCTACAGACGGGTTCCGTTATGATTATGCTCAAAAATATAATGCTGAAAACCTGCTGAAGCTTGCTAATGGTGGAGTAAAAGCAGAAGCAATGATTCCCAGTTATCCAAGTATTACGTTTCCCAATCACTGGAGCCTGATCACCGGGCTTTATCCTTCTCATCATGGTTTGATTGATAACTTTTTCTATGATTACAAGAGAAAGGAAACTTATGCGATGAGCAGCAAGAAAAATGCTGAAGATGGCAGCTGGTATGGGGGAACTCCACTTTGGGGGCTCGCTGAAAAACAAGGAATGGTATCAGCTTCTTTAATGTGGGTAGGATCTGCCAGTGATGCCGGAGGAATGAGACCTACTTATTATTATCCTTATCACGAAAAATTCAAACCTTCCGAAAAAGTAGAAAAAGTAGTCAACTGGTTGAAATTACCGGAAGATAAAAGACCGCATTTTATTACATTATATTTCCCGGAAGTGGATGGAAGCGGGCATCATTATGGCCCGGATACGAAAGAAACTGAAACCGCTGTTCATCTGATCGACCAGGCAATAGGGGATCTTGTTCAGAAAGTAGATGGATTAGGCTTAAAAAATGTCAACTTTATTTTTGTTTCCGACCACGGAATGATCAAAGTAGACGGAGGTACACCTTTGGAAATCCCGGCTGTTCTTTTGGATAAAAACAGATTTGACTTTTACAATTCCCAGACCTTATTAAGAGTTTACGTTAAAAACCCTGATGAGGTAAAGGCGGTTTACAAACAACTGAAAGCGAATAAAACAGATGATTACGAAGTATATCTGGATAAAAAGCTTCCTAAATATCTGCATTTTGCAACAAGAGACGATCAATACAACAGAATAGGGCAGATTCTTCTCATTCCGAAAGCTCCGAAAATATTCCTGGAAAAAGGTAAAAAGTCATCCGTTGGAAAACATGGGTACAATCCTAAAGTTGTTCCAGAAATGAAAGCTACTTTCTTTGCCTGGGGACCTGAGTTTAAAAATAATCTTGTCATCAGTGAATTCGCTAATATTAATGTTTATCCTTTGGTTGCAGAAGTTTTAGGATTAAAAATTGATCAGCCTATTGATGGAAAACTGAAAGTATTAAAAGAAACTCTGAAAGAACAGAAATAGTCCGAAGAGTAAAAAGATAATATGGTAATATAAGTTTCGGCGCACCAAAGGTGCGCCGAAACTGTTTTTATAACTGACTTAGGAATTAAAAGCGTTAAAAAAATAAGTTTTGTGAACGTTAAGAAAATTCTACTGTTTGAAGCGCGGGGTTCAAATTTGATAATAAATTAATAGTAAATCCGCGCGAGTTTAGAATTTTTAGAGAACAAAAATTATTTTTAGCATTTTAATTCCAGTCTTGAACTTTTGATTCTTTTGTTTCAAGACAAAAGAAATTAAAACTGAGAAGAAAATTCCTTCGCAAAATCTTCTAATTTAACATTTCCTGCAACAGGAGAGCCATGGTCAATAAAATCCTTTTGTACCACTCCGGTTCTTATCCCTCTACCCATTTCAACATACAGTTCTGCCATATCTTTTGGAAGTCCGGCCTGCAGCATTCCGTTTAGGGCTTCTTCATCAGAAAATTCCACCCATGGAAGTTCCGGTTTATTGACTGAGGTTCCTAAAACTTTAGCAAAATCAGAAGCTTTTCGTACATCACTCACGATATATCTTATGCTGTTATTATTTTCGGCTTTCACAAGCTCTTCAGCAGCAGCTTTCGCAATATCAGTAGGGTGTACTACCGGTACTTCAATACCTGCTGGATAATTACTTCCGAGGATACCCGCATTCTGAATTAATGGAATATCATTGAAAAAGTTATTATAGAAATACCCGGCTCTTAAAAAAGTAAAAGCGGTATTTTCTACTTCATTGTATATTTTTTCAATATTATGAAGACCGGCAATCGGACCGTTTTCAACTGGAGATTCAGCACCTACGCTGCTAAGCATAACCGCTCTTTTTACATGGGCATTTTTTAAAGCTTCAGCATAATTTTTTCCTGCATTAGTAGTGTTTTCCACAATTTTATCCGGACTGATCGCTGGAGGAGTCATTACAAAAACAGCATCTGCTCCTTCAAATGTTCGGGTTAAAAACTGAACGTCTGTGATAGACCCTATGGCCGGAGTTGCTCCCAGAGATTCAATATCCTGTTTTCTTGCATTGCTGCTGCTTATAACGGTAATATCATGTCCTTCTGCAACTAATCGTTGTGCTAATGGTTTAGCTACATTTCCTAATGATCCTGTGATTATAATTTTCATAGGTAAAATATTTTTTTATTTCTGAGAACAAAGTTATATTTGTACTTACTTTTATACAAGTACTTACCCTAAAGTATGTAACTATGACAGCGATCAAAGAGAGTTCAACTATCCAGGAAAATAAAAAAACAGTACAGGATTGTCCTGTAATGTACGTCATGGAAAGAATTGGAGGATTCTGGAAACCCATTATCCTGTTCAATCTTTCCACAGGAGAAAAAAGATACAGTGAATTGAAAAAAGCAATTCCCGCCGTAACAGAAAAAATGCTCATTCAACACTTGAAACAACTGGAAGCAGATGGATTAATTATCAGAATGGCAAGACCTGTAGTGCCGCCTCATGTGACTTATAAACTGAGTGAAGCAGGCAATAAACTGGCTCCTGTTATTGATGCTATGGCAGCATGGGCTTTTCAGGATATGGAAAGAAATAACAGTCAATATGCTGAAGAAAACAAATATATGCTGAATAACGATCAGAATGCCTTTAGCCAAAACCTTAAAAAATAAAACAGGCTCTTCAATCCGAAGAGCCTGTTTTTATTATTCTATAGAAGAATTACAAAGATTGCATGTCAATGACGAAACGGTATCTTACATCACTTTTCAACATTCTTTCATAAGCTTCGTTGATGTCCTGCATTTTGATCATTTCAATTTCTGAAACAATATTATGTTCACCACAGAAATCCAGCAATTCCTGAGTTTCCGCGATACCACCAATTACTGAACCGGCTACAGACTTTCTTCCCAATATCATAGGAACAGTATTCAGAATAGGTTCTAAACCTCCCAAATATCCTACAAGAACATGCGTTCCATTAATATTTAACGTGGAAACATATGGATTTACATCATGTACATACGGAACCGTATCAATGATCACATCGAATTTTCCTTTTACAGAATCCATTTGTGCATCATCTGTAGAAATGATAACATGATCAGCACCCAGCTGTTTGGCATCATCTGTTTTTCCCGGAGTTCTTGAGAACAGGGTAACTTCAGCTCCCAATCCTTTTGCCAGTTTGATAGCCATGTGGCCCAAACCACCCAGCCCTACAACAGCTACTTTAGAGCCAGGACCTACATTCCAGTGCTTTAAAGGGGACCATGTTGTAATACCTGCACAAAGAAGTGGAGCTACAGCTGCAAGATCAAGATTTTCAGGTACTTTTAAAACGTGGTGAGAATCTACAACTACTTTTTGAGAATATCCTCCAAAAGTATGACCTCCCAAATGCTTGTCCTTTCCGTTGTATGTCCCTGTGAAACCATTCAGACAATATTGCTCCAGATCATGCTTGCAGCTTTCGCAATGTCCGCAAGAATCTACAATACATCCTACTCCTGCAAGATCACCTACTTTAAATTTGGAAACTTCGCTTCCTACTTTAGTAATTCTTCCCACGATTTCATGCCCCGGAACTGCAGGATACAAAGATCCGCCCCAGTCGTTTCTTGCGGTATGAAGATCAGAGTGGCATACCCCACAGTATAGAATTTCAATTTCTACATCTTTTGAGGTTACTTCTCTTCTTTCAATATTCATTTCTTTCAGATCTGCTGTGGTAGACTCTGCACCATAAGCTTTTACTGTGATTGTACTCATTTTTTATATTTAGTTTAGGTTGATAATTTATTATATTCTTCGTCTGTTACAGGTTCCAGCCATTCCACAATTCCGTTTTGGGTATTGGGATTGATGGCAATATGGGTAAACTCACTGTTCGGAGCAGCCCCATGCCAGTGGATGACATCTGGAAGAATGTTGACAATATCTCCGGCATGTAAAACCTGAGCCGATTGTCCCTTTTCCTGATAGAATCCTGTTCCTGAAGTTACGATTAAAATCTGTCCACCGCCATGAGAGTGCCAGTTATTTCTGCATCCCGGTTCGAACAAGACATTTCCGATCTGACAGTTCAGGTTATCTTCATTGGGTTTAAGGATATGAACCCACGCTGTTCCTCCGGAGAAATAATCCGAAGGAGCTTTTTCCCCTTTCGGAAAGATAGTTGTATTAAAAGTTTCCATAACGATACAAAAGTCGAAACTTTCCCGTAAACCATACTTATACAGATTACCGAATTACTTACCAATTTTACAGACATCATTTCAATTACAAATGAAAGTGGTAATTTTGAATAGTAATAAAAATATACTTCATGGAAAATCAGGAGGTTGAAATCTATAATACGGTCTCGGAATATAATAAAATGGCAAATCATGAAACCCTGCATCCGCTGGTAAGTATCATAGATTTTTCCAAATCCGATCCTATTTGCCAGTATAAAAGAACATTTGGGTTTTATACCGTTTTTCTGAAAGATGTAATGTGTGGAGACATGCAGTATGGAAAACACAGCTACGATTATCAGGAAGGAACTTTAGTTTTTATTGCTCCCGGGCAGACCTATGGAATTTATAATAAAGACAGATTTGTTCAGCCTGCAGGTTTTGCCTTAATTTTTCATCCGGATTTAATAAAAGGAACCAACCTAGGGAAAAACATCAAAGACTATTCATTTTTCTCTTATGATGTACATGAAGCGCTCCATCTCTCTGAAAAAGAAAGAGAAGTGGTGCTGGACTGCTTTAAAAATATTAAACTGGAGCTGGAACAGGCTATTGATAAACACAGCAAATCTTTAATTGTTAATAATATTGAACTGTTCCTGAATTACTGCATGCGGTTTTATGACCGTCAGTTTATTACAAGAGATCATATCAACCAGGGAGTTATCGGAAAATTTGAAAATCTGGTAGATGATTATTTAAAATCGGAGAATCCAAAAAATATAGGTTTTCCCATGGTCAATTACTTTGCAGAGAAACTGAATCTTTCTGCCAATTATTTCGGAGACCTGATTAAAAAAGAACTGGGAATTTCTGCGCAGGAATTTATTCACAATAAGCTTATTGATATTGCCAAAGAACAAATTCTGGATCAGGCAAAAACAATCAGCGAAATTTCCTATGATTTGGGATTCAAATATCCACAGCATTTTACAAGACTGTTCAAAACCAAAGTAGGAATTTCTCCAAGCGAATACAAAATGCTGAACTAGTTTTTTCAACACTAATAACACCATTATAGTTAGTGGACATTTGTGCTTTCATTTGTGCAATTTGTGTTTAAGTTTTTTTTCAACACTAATAACACTAATTTTTTTCGAAAATAGCACCATTATAATTAGTGAATATTTGTGCTCTTATTTGTGAGATTTGTGTTTAGATTTTTTTTAACACTAAGGACACTAATCTTTTCACGAATAACACAATGATGGTTTGTGAATATTTGTGTTTTCATTTGTGAGATTTGTGTTTAAATAATTAAATTTATAAAGAGAAAAGTTTCACAGTTTTAAAGATGACACCAAATCAGCAAGACACTCCTATTTTTGAAACCCGTTTCGGAAGAATTTTAGCACTAAAAGAAGAAGGAATTATCAGGGCTAGAAGTATTCGTTATGCCCATTCTGAAAGATTTAAAAAACCTGTTTCTGTAGAGCCCTCATTATTTTCGATGATTATTTCTCCGGAAAAAACTCCGGTATGTCCGCAGGCTTTAAGCCCGCTTGTGGAAAAAATGATCGGAGTAACACCTGTCGAAAATTTCGAGGTCGATGAAGCTACACAATACCTTTCCATAACCCGTCCGGAAATAATTTCTGAAAACGAAAAACTTCCTGTTGTAGTCTGGATTCACGGAGGTTCTCATGAGATAGGGTGTGGCGATCTCGCCACTGCCGATTCTGCCGAATGGGTCAAAGAACAGCATATTATCGTGGTTGCTGTTTCATATCGCCTAGGATTGTTTGGCTTCTTAGGTGGCGAAGAGGGTAGACCTGCTAATCTTGGGCTCTTGGATATGATTGAAGCATTGAAGTGGATAAAAATCAATATTGCAGATCTTGGAGGTGATGAAAATAATATAACCCTTCTCGGACAGTCTTCAGGAGGTGATGCCATTGCACACTTAATGATTTCAGAAGGAGTGGAAAATTTATTTCAGCGTGTGATTATTCAAAGTGCTCCTTTGGGACTACGTCATAAAAGACAAAAAATGTCTGCGGAATTTCTGACAAAAACAGAAATATTGAAAGATGAAACCGATGTTTTAAAAATGATGGATGGGTACAGAAATTTTTTACCATCTGTAATAAAATATGGTCTGAAAGCAGTAATGCCTTTTGGTACTCAATACGGATACTTTCCTTTATGCAAAGAAGAGGAGTCGGTGGAAATGTGGAGAAAGAATGCTCAGAAATATGATGTGCTGATTGGTTTCAATAATGACGAAACGGCTTTTTATCTTAAAACCTCAGAGGCCTTAAATAAATATTTCGGGAAAGGGCTGGGATTAACAATTATGGATAAAGCTGTAGAAAAAACTACAGCACTTATCTATGGGAATCCGGCAAGAAAGTTTGCCCAGAATCTGGCCGAAGCCGGTGGAAATGTCTATCTTTTCAGAATTCATTCAAAATTGAAAGACAATCCTATCGGAGCACCGCACTGCATTGATCTTCCTTTGATCTTTGGGAATGAGTCAGCCTGGAAATCTTCCGAACTGCTGAAAGATATTCCCTGGAGCCGTATTCATGAGAATGGTAAAAAGCTGAGGGCACTCTGGGCTGAATTTTCTCGCACCGGAAAGATATCTGATACCTCAGAAAGACCGGAAATCCTGGAACTCAGAAAAATGTAACCACACATCAAAACTTATAAAATCTATCAACTTAACAAATTCCTCAACTGAAGACGTAAACATTCTCCTTTTCTGGAGGTGTGGCGAAAATTCAAAGAATTTTTGACGGGATGGTCAGCCATATCTTCAATACTCACTTGTTTTAATGTAAATTATGTATGTTTAATCATGTAATTGGTATTGAATATATATTCATAATTGATATTTTTAATGTATATTTAATTACTAAACCATAAAAACAGTCATTATGAAAACAAAAAAAGATGTTAAAGTAAGAAAATTGAACCGTCAGGAATTGAAGAGTTTAAAAGCCGGAGATTTAAATTGGGGTAAAGTATGCTGTACTTCCAACGAAGATGGACAATGCTGTGAATGGGCGATAGATGTTTGGAACTGTCAATATATCTATTGCTAAAATAGAGTATTCTAATACAATATAAGGCATATATGATCATCATGTATGCCTTTTGTCATTGACTGCGTCGAATCTTCAATTTCTGATGAAGGAAGAATCTTATTAATAATAGTCAGTTGTTTGAGATTCTTCATTATATTTTACTCACCACTTCCAGCAGTTTGAACTAATTTAATTCAGAAAAATTTAAACTTAACCCACTTTAAGTAATTGAAAGAGGGGTTCTAATGGGCGATACCCCTTGTCAAGGTTTCAAACCTTGACAAGGGGTATTAAAATTTAATCTTATTCAGGAATCCAAACGCTCACATTTCCTGCCGGAGCAGGGAAATCTCCCCATCCGTTTTCATCAATGATTACTTTATCTTTGGATCTTTTCAATAGATCTTTGAATTTTTTTCCAGCATACAGTATTCCTACTTCCATAGGCTTGTTGTAAGAATCTTTATTGCTCAGAACAACAGCACATCCGCTATGCTCATCATCGCCCATCCGTACCCATCCGAGACAGTTCGCATCCTCAAAATAATCCTGCTGTTCACCATACGCATGGTCTTTCCTTGCTTTTAATAACTCTTCAATACCATCTACTTTGGGCATAAATATTTCCTGATCATTGCCTTCTCTGTCTTTATCCACATAATGTGCTCCATAAAGATCAGGATAAAATACACAGGGATAGCCCTCTTTTCTCAATAAAATCAAAGCATAGGCAATTGGCTTGAACCATGGTTCTACAGGAGCTTCAAGATCTTGTAAAGGCTGTGTATCATGATTGGCCACCAAACTTACAGAATGCATAGGATCTGCCTGGGTAAGGGTTTCATCAAAAATTCGTCTGAGATCATAAGAATCTCCTTCTCTGGACGCTGTATGGAAATTATTCTGTAATGAACTGTCAAAAAGGCTCATACAGCCTTCCGTCACCTCAATATATTTTTGAAGAAGATGAAGATAGCCGGGAGCCCAGTACTCTCCAACAGCGAAAATATCTTTTCCGGAATTGGAACGGAGCAGCATAAGCCATTCTTTATAAAAATCAAAAGAAATATGTTTTAAAGCATCCAGTCTTACCCCATCAAAATCGGTCTGGTCAAAATACCATTTTGCCCAATTATTGAGCTCTTCCCGTACAAAAGGATTCCGGTGCTCAATATCATTATACATCAGATAGTCATAATTTCCTTTTTCATCATCTATCATTTCCTCCCAGTCATTTCCGTATTCTGACTGTATTTTGAAGATATGGGGATCCATACCTTCAGCGTAATCTACGCCACTGAAACAGTTGAAGTTCCATTCAAAATCAGAATATTTTTTTCCTCTTCCGGGAAAGGTAAATTTGGTATAAGACTCTATTTCGATGACATCGGAAATTACTTTTTCTCTGTTCTCTTCATCTACTTTTACGACTTTGAATTTTTCCAGTTCATCACCGCCGGCTTTATGCCCCAGCACAATGTCTACAATGACTTGTATATTTTGTTTCTTTAGGGCTTTAATTGCTTTTGTATAATCGTTTTTAGTACCGTATTTGGTAGGAAGGGTTCCTTTTTGATCAAATTCTCCAAGATCATAAAGGTCGTAGGCATCATATCCGATAGAATAACCGCCATTGGTGCCTTTATAGGCGGGAGGAAACCATACAGAAGTAATTCCAAGTTTTGCTAAGTATCCGGCCTGTTTTTCGGCTTCTTTCCACAATTTTCCGTCGCCTTCAGAATACCAATGGAAAAACTGAATCATGGTTGGGTTCATAAATTTGCTGATTTGGTTCATACAAGGTAGCGAAAAAATATGACCTATTCATTTTCGAATTCTTCAAACGGGATTTTTAGTTGAACGGAAACCTGCTTTTTTTCTTCTGTATTTAGTTGAGAGAGAGATAATCCGAGCAGGCGTACCGCTTTGTCAAAAGGTCGAAGTTCCCAAAGTTTTTTTCCGGTACTGAAATATTGTTCCGGAGAGGAAAAATAATCTTCCCTAGTTATACTTCTTGTGAAAAGCGAGAAATCTTTATATTTTATCTTTAGGGTTAAAGTCCTTCCAAGAATATTATTTTTCTGTAACCTTTGGTGAAGTTCTTCTCCAAGACTTTCCAGTTTTTCGTTGATCTGCTGTTCATCCAGAAGATCTTCAAAGAAAGTTCTTTCCACAGCCACACTTTTCTGAATCCGATGAGGTTTTACCTCAGAAGTATGAATACCGCGTACCACATTGTAATAATGCTGGCCGGACTTTCCGAAAAGCCTTACCAGATCTTCGAGTGATCTCTTTTTTAAATCTTTTCCTTTATAAATTCCTAAACTAAACATTTTGTTAGCTGTCACTTTTCCAACACCATAAAATTTTTCTACAGGCAACTCTTCCAGAAAATGCTCCATTTTATCAGGATGAATCGTTTTCTGGCCATTCGGTTTATTGATGTCAGAAGCTACTTTAGCCAAAAACTTATTAACTGAAATACCTGCAGAAGCTGTAAGGCCAGTCTGTTCAAAAATTTTCTGACGGATTTCTTTGGCGATGAGGTTGGCAGATTCCATCCCTTTTTTATTTTCCGTGACATCCAGATAGGCTTCATCCAGTGATAGGGGTTCTACTAGGTCAGTATATTCATAGAAAATTTCCCGGATTTTTTTTGAGATCTCTTTATATCTGGCAAATCGGGGAGGAACAAAAATAAGATGCGGACATTTTTCTTTGGCTGTCTTACTGGGCATTGCAGAGCGTACTCCATATTTTCTGGCTTCATAGCTTGCTGCTGCAACTACACCACGATGTTGTCCTCCAACCGCAATAGGCTTGCCTTTCAATGTAGGATTATCATGCTGCTCCACAGAAGCATAGAATGCATCCATATCTACATGAATAATTTTACGAAGAGGCAAAGAAAAATCCATATACAAAGATATGGATTCCTTTATTTATGGTAACTTTTTATAGAAGGGAAGTTTGAAGCTGGAGGCTTGAAGTTAATGTGGTCGATAGAGAAATTTATAACCCGACTTATTGAAAATTAATTAAAAGAATACCCGATTATTTATTGCACTATAACTACTTCTATCTTCCTGCTTTCAGCCTTTTACTATTTCAGTCTCATGGTGAGAAGGTGGGGCTCGAAACCTGCTTTTTCATAAGCTTTTATCGCAGATTCGTTTTGAGCATATACATCCAGTCTTATTTCACTGATTCCTCTTGACTTTGACCATGAAATAAGTTCATCAGTAATCACTTTATTGATTCCTTTTCCTCTGTGTTCCGGCTTTACATACATAAACCCCAGATAAGAATACTTTTCAAATTGATTGTAATATTTTTCCGATTTTCTGATCAGGGCATATCCTGATGCAATAATTTCGTTATTTTCTTCAGCAACGATTACAGTTGCATCCGGAGACTGTATCAGAGACTTTAAATCATAATAATGAATCTCTCCTTCAATAAGTGTACTATTGAATGGTCTTTCTGCAGTAACAACTCCCTGTTCGAATTCTAAAAGAATTTCTAAATCCTGTTCTTTGGCTTCTCTTGTGATCATGGTGTTCAATAAATAAAATTTTAAAACTCATTGAAATCTGATGATTTTCAATGAGTTTTTATGTTTTTCGGATTAAAATAAATGACGGTTATTTTAAAAGTTTGTCTATGGTTTGCTGAAGTTCAGGGTCTTCAGGTGATATTGCATAATATTTTGCAATAGATGATTTCTGATCAATCACCATGTATCTTGGGATCCAGTTAAGATCTACATAGTTATTGAAATCATTTTTCCATCCGGAAGCAAACCAATAATTTTCTTTGTTTTTCATATCAAATCTTTCCAGACTTTTTTCAAACCCTTCTTTTGAACGGTCTAATGATAGAAATACAAAATCAATATTCTTGTTATTTTCTTCCAGTTCCTTCGCTTTGGGAAGTGCATTTAAGCAATCTCTACACCATCCTGCCCAAAAATCGATAACCAGAACTTTTCCTTTATGCTGATCAAGAATCTGCTGGATGCTAATGGTTTTTCCATCTTCATCTTCCAGTTTCTGTTGTAACGCTTCCTTTGAAAATCCTGTTTTAAGAGTGGCAGGTACCTTTTGTGAATAGCTTATCCCAAAAATACCCATCATAAAAATTAATATCAACTTTTTCATCTCGACAATTTCATTTGTACAAATCTAAACAATGAATTGCAATCTGAGATTGATTTCTGTTGAATTAGGAAAAATTTATAATATTGATGGATTCTATGGGGTATGAGAGTAGGAGTGTGTAAACCACCCCGGCAAAAATTCAAAGAATTTTTGCCACCTCTTCCACGGAGGGGAATATTGTGTCTTCGGTTGTAATATTTGTGAAATATTTTTACTGATAGTTTTTAATCAAACCTTTTACAACGGCAATTACGTTAGGCATTGCTTTGTTAGCGGCATTCAAAACTTCTTCGTGAGAAACGGCAAAAGCTACATCTGGTCCGCCAAGGTCTGTGATCACGGAAATACAGAATACATCCATTCCCATATGTCTGGCAACGATTACTTCGGGAACGGTGCTCATTCCTACCATATCGCCACCAATGGCTTTGATCATACCATATTCGGCCGGAGTTTCAAAAGTTGGTCCCTGTAATGCTACATAAACTCCTTGATAGATTTTAATATGATGGTCAGCGGCAGCCTGTTCTGCTGTAGCAATCATTTTTTTGTTATAAGGCTCGCTCATATCCACAAAACGAGGTCCGAGCTCATCAATATTTTTTCCACGAAGCGGATGCTCAGGCATAATGTTGATGTGATCTTTCAGAATAACGATATCGGCAACGCTGTAAGCAGGATTCACTCCGCCACAGGCATTGGAAAGAATAAGATTTTGAATTCCCAGCAGATGAAAAACTCTTACAGGGAAAGTCACAGTCTCCATTGAGTGCCCTTCGTAATAATGGAAACGGCCACTCATTATCATTACTTTTTTTCCTTCCAGGAGTCCATAAATGAGCTTTCCGGTATGACCGGCTACCGTGGTTTGTGGAAAATGGGGGATGTCTTTGTAGTCTAAAGAATGGATAGGTTCTATTTCATTCTGTAATTTCCCCAGCCCGGATCCTAAAACGACTGCAAAATCAGGGGTTTCCTGAATAATATTTTTAATAAAATCTGCAGTCTCTTTAATTTTTTCTAACATAATCTAAGATGATTTGATTGAATTCTTCTTTCTTATCAATAAGTACATTGATAGGCCAGTAGTAAACAATATCTCTAAGATAATCAAAAGTTTTCAGACGTACATAATCTTTCTCTGTGGTTAATATCAGTTTATATTCTCCTAATTTTTTATACTCAGCAACGATTTTTTTAATATCGTCATCGGTGAAATTATGATGATCTCTGAACTTTAAATGTTTTACCCTTTTTGAAAATTTAGCAAGATGTTCCAGAAGCGGTTTAGGATTGGCAATTCCGGTGATCAGTAAAATATCATAATAATTCAGGTTGTTATCCGGAAGCATTTTATCTTTTCCGTATACATTTTCGTCATAACCAATGGATGAAAAGAAAACTTTCTGCCCGTAAGAAGGTCTGATTCTTGAGATGTAATATCTTTTTGTTTCCTCAGTAAGCTCATCAGGACATTTACTGACCATAATGATGTCTGCTCTTTTGTAGCCGGATCTTGATTCTCTGAGATCTCCTGCGGGAAGCACATAATCTTTAAAAAAAGGATCATTAAAATCAGTCATCAGAATATTGAATCCAGCCTTAATAGCCCTATGCTGCATGGCATCATCCAGTACAAGAACCTGAAGATCCATATCATCAATTACTTTTTTAGCTCCGGGAACACGTTCTTCTGAAACGGCAATGACAAAACGGTTTTTAAAACGTTCAAAAAGCTGCATGGCTTCATCACCTACCACTTTGTAGTTGCTTTCGTAATTGGTTACCTCATAACCTTTGGTCAGTCTTCCGTAACCCCGTGAAAGTACACCGGTTCTGTAATGTTTGGATAAATACTGGGCAAGATACATCACCATGGGTGACTTTCCGCTTCCGCCCACAGAAAGGTTTCCGACATTGATTATCGGTGTCTTGAATTTTGTCGACTTAAAAATTCCCAGATCATACATCGTGTTCCGGATACCCGTTACCAAATGATAACCAAGGGAAAAAGGATAAAGGTACCATCTTTTCATACGATTGCAAAAATAGGAATTTTCACAGGCATTTTGAGCAATATTCTCAAAGACTTTTCAATAAATATTTCATTAAATTAAAGTATTTTTGTGGAGTTATTATAATACATTGAGATACTTTATAGAATTTTCTTACAACGGAAAGAATTATTTTGGCTACCAGATACAGCCGGATGCTATTTCTGTACAGGAAGAACTGGAAAAAGCACTTTCCACTATTTTAAGGGAAGAGATTAAAACTACAGGAGCGGGTAGAACGGATACGGGTGTTCATGCCAAAAAAATATTTGCCCATTTTGATACGGAGCAGGAATTGAACGATCAGTTTCCACGAAGGCTGAATGGTTTTCTGCCGCCTGATATATCCATCAAAAGGATTTTTCCGGTAAAAGATGATTTTCACGCCCGTTTTGATGCTACTTACAGAACGTATGAGTATTATATCTCACTGGAAAAAAATCCATTCACACAAGAATCTGCCTGGCAGCACTGGAAAAGAACTCTTGATATTGATAAAATGAATGAGGCCTGCAAAATTCTTTTTGAATATGAGGATTTTACCAGTTTTGCAAAATTAAAGACCGACAACAAAACCAATATCTGCAAAATGTATAAAGCAGAATGGGAACAGAATGGAACGGAACTGAAATTCACCGTTTCGGCCAACCGTTTTCTCAGAAACATGGTTCGTGCTATTGTCGGTACCATGGTAGAAATAGGAACCGGAAAACTGCAGCCTGAAGATCTTCGTCAAGTAATTGAAGATAAAAACCGAAATGCAGCAGGAACTTCAGCACCGGGACATGGATTGTATCTGGTGGATGTGGGATATGAATTTTAAATAAAAAACTAAAAACAAAATAATAATCATGTTATCAATTTTCATTCTTATCGGTGCCTACCGATATTATGCACAGCTAGCAGAAAGATTTGGGAAAACAAAATGGCACTACGGTCTTTTGGCAATAGGTATTTATTTGGGAACCCAGATTATTTTAGGACTCAGCTATGGTGTTTATTTAGCTTCAACAGATCCTGAATCTTTAGATAATGTAAATTATACAGGTTTTTCAGGAATTAACATCCTAAGTTGGCTAATCTCTATTGTGGCAGTTTGGGGAGTTTATAAACTTCTTGAAAACAAATTTATAAGAGAAAGACCAACAAAAACAATTGAAATTGAAGAAATAGGGAAGACTATTGATCAGTAAGGACCGGAACATTTCTCTTTTTAGTATCAGAAATTAAGATTCCAATAGTATTGTTGGTTTCAAAGAGTTTGCAGGCAGAAGTCATTTCATTTGTGGAGAAAAAAATTGGGAAGAAGTAGCAGGATATGTTTTGGGCTGGATACAAAAGCATGCTTAATATATTCATATTGTAAATCATAGGTATCTGAAATTTTCTATGACGATTTGTTGAAGTTGTAAAGGCTGGCAATTTATAAAGTCTTATTTTTGCATAGAATTTTATTTTAATTCTTTCTTTCGATTCGTACAATGAAAAAACAAGATACCTGGGAGATTATAAAAAGGCTGTTCTTTATCGGAATGAAATTTCGTTCATGGTTCATCCTTACTCTTGTAATTTCCATCATCCTTTCAATAGTTTCTACTTATAGACCTTATCTTACTATGCAGGTGGTGGATAACGATATTACAAAGCTGCATGATAAAGCTTTGATGATGAAACATATCTATATCCTTGTAGGGTTGGTATTTGCAGAAACGATTTTAAACTTTTTCTTGGTTTATTTCTCAAATTTTATCTCGCAGAATGTAATCAGAGATATAAGAGAAAGATTATATGCCAAGCTAATTTATTTCAAGACCTCATTTTTTGATAAAACACCTATCGGGCAGTTAGTAACGCGTGCTGTAGGAGATGTGGAAACAATTGCTACAGTGTATACAGATGGTTTCCTGATGGTATTCGGGGATATTCTGAGAATTCTGTTTGTATTGGTGATGATGTTCAGTACCAATGTTCACCTGAGTTATATTACGCTGGCTATTTTACCTTTAATGGTGCTTATTACAAGATTCTTCCAGAAAAGACTTAAAAAAGCTTTTGGGGATGAAAGAAACTGGACGTCCAATCAAAACTCTTTTGTTCAGGAAAGGCTGGCCGGAATGTCGATTATTCAAGTATTCAACAGACAGGAATCTGAGTTTAAGAAATTTGATGACATCAATATTACATTGAAAGGAGCATTGTTGAGAACAGTATTTATTTTCTCACTATTCTTTCCTGTAGTGGAGCTTATCTCTTCATTATTCATAGGATTTATCCTTTTCTACGGCGGTTATATTACGATCAGTGCCGGAGTAGTAATTGCCTTTATTCAGTATATTTCAATGTTGATCCGTCCTTTGAGGCAGATTGCAGACCGTTTCAATAATATCCAGAGAGGAATTGTAGGAGCAGAAAGAGTGTTGGGATTAATGGATGAAGAAAATTCAATGCCGAACCACGGAACGGTGAAGAAAGATCATTTTGCCGGAAAAATTGAATTCCAGAAAGTGCATTTTGCCTATGATGAGAAACAGGAAGTTCTGAAAGGAATTGATTTTAAAGTAAATCCGGGCGAAACGGTAGCGATTGTAGGGGCGACAGGTGCCGGAAAATCTACTATTATCAGCTTGATCACAAGATTATATGATATCAATTCCGGGAATATTCTGATTGATGATATTGATTTAAAAGATTATGAGCTTTATAATCTGAGAAGCCATATCGGAGTGGTATTGCAGGATGTTTTCCTTTTCCATGGAAGTATTTTTGAAAACCTTGCGTTCGGGGATGACAGCATAACGCTTGATAAAATAAAAGCTGGGGCCAGAGAAATTGAAGTAGATCAGTTTATCGAGCAGCTTCCAGGCGGATATGATTATGTAGTAAGTGAAAGAGGTTCATCCATCTCATTAGGTCAGAGACAATTACTGTCTTTCCTGAGAGCTTATTTATCCGATCCTAAAATTTTAATTCTGGATGAAGCAACGTCTTCCATAGACCATGAAAGTGAAAAGCTGATTCAGCGAGCAACAGAAAAAATTACCAAAAACAGAACGTCCATTATTATTGCCCACAGACTTTCTACGATTGAAAAGGCCGATAAGATCATTGTAATGGAGCATGGGAAAATTGTGGAAGAAGGCAAGCATCTTGAGCTTCTTGATAAAAACGGATATTACTCTACTCTGTACAAAGCTCAGCTGCGTCACGAAGTAGAAGTGGAGGAAGAAAAAGAATCATAATCCAGGAAGAAATCATTCCTGAGAAATTAAATAAACAAAAAAGAGAGCCATCAATGACTCTCTTTTTTTTATGAAGCAGAACAACCATTACATTGATTATTTTAACCACAAAAGACACAAATTTTTAAACGCTTAAGTTTTTTTAGAACCAAGCTTTATGCATCATAAGTACACCTAAGTTTTGTAAAAATCTTTGATATTCATCTTATGTGAGCTTTCCTGTGACATCTTTTAAACTTACTTAATGTGGACTAAAGAATTTTAAAACGAAAGCTTTTGTGACTTTTGTGGCTTTATAAAGTTGAGACTGTTTTTATGAATGAATGTTAGAATTTTAATTTTTTAGTGATCACTTTTCCATCTTCCAGGACTGCAGTTACAGTAATAACCAGATTCTTCTGATCAACCGTATATTTGAATTCTGAAGATTTGACATCCGTTTTTCTCATCAATAACCTTCCTGAAGCATCATAAATATGCACTGAAGAGATTTTCGTATGACTTCTTACCGATACAGAATTTTCATCTTTAAAAATAGAAGGTGCATTTTTCAATCCTGCATTTTCTACTGCTAATAAGCCCTGAGATTCAATAATTACAGAATAATCTTCCACCTGTCCGTATTTTGGAGTATAGCAGGCTGTTACAGCCGTACCATTGAATTCACCAATCACTCTCATCCTTAAAGGAGTATTGAGGACCGCATTAGCTGGAGGGGTTACCTGAGCAGTTGCAAATGAGCCGTTACTCACCCCGGTTTGGTTAAGAACCAATTCTGTAGATTCACTAAACTGACCGTCATTATTATAATCAATATACGCTTTGATAACGTGAGCATTGTTTGTTCCCGGAGCTACAGTAAGGGTTGTAGCGGAGTTTTGAGGAATAGTGGTTTTTGAGATACCTGAGCAATAAGTGCCGGTAAAGTTTTCATAAAAATTATTGGCAGCCTGTTTAAAATTACTGGAGTAATTGTTGATGCTGCCGAATTTTACTGAAGTAATCCCTACATTGTATCCCCCAGGATTCGTGATTGAAGCAGGAGTACACGCATTCGTTAATGTTGCACTGTTATTAATAGTAGTTGTAGAGGCTACCGGTGAATTGATTAATGACAGTCTGTATTGTAAAAGCTGTGCCGTTGCTCTGTCGGTTTGCCCCTGGGTAAATAAATTTCTGAAACAGTATGTATATGCCATCACATTTCTTTCCCCTCCACTGTATAACTGATTGGTACAAGGATTAATCTGTCCTGTCTGGCAGGTATGAGGAACAGTAGAGTGATAAAGACTTTTCATAGGCTCTGTATCACAAACAAGATCTCCATCCAATGTACAGTCGTTGTTTACAGGGCAGTCTCCTGTCGTTTCATTATATCCCTGATGCGTATGTCTGAGACCTAAAGCATGTCCGAATTCATGGGCTAAAGTCTGAGCATTCACGGCAGAAGCACTAGTAGCCATAAAAGCATAGTCATTGCTTCCTCCGGGATAATACGCAAAACCATTCAGGCCTCCGGAGTTGGATGTCAGTTTTTTAACAACATAGATATTGTAATATTTTGAAGTATCCCACATTCCCATTGCGGTAATCTCAGAAGCCGTTACAGCATTGGTGGTATTATCGTTATTTACCCCTCCGCTTACATATTTTGGAAGTGTGGATGCATTGATTCTGTTGATTCCATTGGTCGCATTACAGCTGGGATCCTTGGTTGCGAAAACAAATTTCACAGGAAGAACAGCACTTGTTCCGGACATTCCACTGGTAGAGTTGCCGGCAAAAACCCCGTTGGTATAATTTACCCAAGCAATGATATCGGCATCAGACTTATTATTGGTCGTACCTACAGCACTTCCATCCCCTACAACATGTACAACAACAGGAATTTCATACACCTGGTTGTTGAGCTTGGAAGCGAGTTTTCCGCTTTTGATCATTTTTGATAATTTCAGGTTGAAAGCATCATCCTGTGCTTTCTCCTCAGGATACCTTTCATAATGTTTTTTCATTAATTCATCGGTCCCGCATTCCTGAAATTCCAAACTTTGTGAATAAAAATGAGAGCAGAATGCTCCTGAAATAAGCAGAAATAATAATTTTTTCATAGTATTTTTCATTTAAGAGTTGTGAATCTAAAAATAAATAAAAAATACTTATAAATAATTAACGCTTTTTAAAACTACAGAAAACAAAATTCTGAGTGGTTCCAAAAGGAGTCATATGATCTTCAGTAATACATTTTATCTTGTCAAAACCTGCTTCAAATTTTCCCGATAATGACTCTTCATCATACTGCTGAATATCCAATCCGCTGCATTTCGTGGGACCGTTTTTAGAAAAAGTTCCGAGGATCATAAAGGTATTCACGTTCTTCTCTGCAATATCAATATATTTTGAAACCTGTTCCTGAGTGGTCAGAAAATGAAAAGCTGCCCTGTCATGCCAGATGTCATAGGTTTCCATCGGTTCAAATGCAGTAATATCTGTGGCGATCCATTTTACTTTAGCGGCTGTATCTCCCAGTCTTTCTTTCGCTTTTTCCAAAGCTTTGGCGGAGATGTCAAGGACTGTGATATTTTCATAGCCTTCTTCAAGGAGAAAATCAACGAGACTGCTATCTCCGCCGCCAATATCAATGATGCGGGCTCCTTTTTCCAATCCTGATGACTTGATAAAGTCAAGCGAGGTCTGTGGTTTTTTCTGGGTCCAGCTTACCTGATCAGGATTTTTGGTTTCGTATACGTTTTCCCAGTGTTTTTTGTTGTCAGAAGAACTCATGAGTTTTTTAATTGATTATTGATCTCTTCAAATTTATCGATTAATTCGTTAAGTTTCCCTTGTTGCTTCTTTATGGTTCTTGGTCTCAGATAAAACCAGTTGAAAGCAATCCAAGCAAATGTTACGGCATAGGTCAGAATACCTGAGCCAAGAGTCATTCTTGAAGTGTATTCATACATATAAAAGCAAATTCCCAGAAACAGCATGATGAAATACAAGTTGAGTATCGTTGTCTGCATAAACTTCTGTTTGCTTTTTACCACATATAAACTTTGGAGATACTCATTATTGGACTGCGTCTGATCAATTTTGTAAAACACCATAAACATTTTGTTATAGACAAACAGGAACATGACCATGGCCAGAATAACCAGTACGATACCGATCTTTGTAGTAATCATTTGAGGCTGGTAACGGTACCAGATGAAAAGAATTAATAATGAAGTGGTGATTAATCCAATGTTGGCAAAGATCAATCTGCGTAGATTTTGGTTTCTGAATTTTTTCAGCTTTCCGAGAAGCTCTTCCAGATTAGGTTTGCTGGAAGTCTGCTGCTTCCATATATTTTTTAAATCTATATTAGTAGCCATTTTCTTTAAACTTTTGCGTTAATTTTTCTTTTATCCTGTGAATTTTTACCCGGATATTAGATTCTGAAAGTCCAACAATGTGGGCTATTTCAGCCTGCTTTACCTCTTCCAGTTCCAATGAAATGATGATTCTGTCCGTTTCAGGCAATTCTGAGATAAATTGATACAGCAATTGTATCTGAGGTTCCATGGATTCCTGCTTTTTCTCTTCCAGGTTGATGGGTAAATCAGTTTTGGTAAATTTCTTTTCCTTTTCAATCTGCCGGAGACAGTTATTAGAAGCAATTCTGAAGATCCATGTTCCTACACTGGATTCATTCCTGAATTTCGGGAGCTGCTGCCACACAATGATAAATGTTTCCTGAGCAAGATCCTGAGCGAGGTCAGTATCATTCACATATCCCATGCATAGACGGAATATCCTTTGCCAGTAGAGTTCGTATATCTCCTCAAAAACCATTATTTCGCAGATAAAAAGTGAGTAAGCTGATTAAAATACCAATCTTTATCATCATACATAATGAAATGTAAACCTTTTGAAGCATACTGCATATTGGTGTTTTTCAGGTTTTTATATTGCTCTTCGATTGAAGGTTTTAAATTTACGAAAAATGACTCCAAAAGAATAAGCGAAGGACACTGTACATTTTTTATTTTTTCTCTGAGATCGGTATTGGAAAAATCACAGTACATTTTGGCAAATGTTTTACGGTCTGATTTCATACTCCAACCGATCACTGTTTCCTGCATAGAAGAATCAGCCAATAGGCGCGGGATAGTCTGGGTCTGCATTTTACGGAACTGCTCATCATTCATCGCTGTTAATTTCTCGATGGTAGAGCTACAGTCGTTATTTTCCTTAGAAGTGAAATTAGGATCAGATAATGCTGCCAGACAAGGAAGAGTATCTACAATGACGATCTTACCTACAAGCTCCGGATAGTCTGCTGCAATTGCCAGAGCAAGGCCTCCTCCCATGCTGTGTCCGATGATAATAGGTTTGTCAATTTTATGAGTCTTTATATAAGTGGCAATTGCTTTTTCCCACCCTTTAAAGCTGACATCTGCCTGTGGTTTTGTTCCTGCAAACCCGGCCATTGTTAAGGTGTAACAGGTAAAGTCTTTTTCAAATTTTGCAGTTGTTTCGTTCCATACCTCTCCTGAGGAAGCAAACCCCGGAATAAATAGTAAAGACTGAGTTCCTTTTCCGGTTTTCTTTACGTCAAAAGGATATGCTGTTTCCTGTCCGAATATATTGCATACTGCTAAAAAAAATAACATGATGATAAGAAGGAATGTGAATTTTTTCATGATTTCTAAAGTTTTAAGGTTTATTTGTCTTTTAGAGACGAACCGTTAAAAAATGTTACACAAAAATTTATTTTTTTTGAAAAAAAATATTTTCCCTTCTCCGAAACCCTTATCATTAGGGCGAAATCATATGAAATTTATTTTTATAAAAATTGATAGGTGCTATTTGTAATAGATGAAATGGTATAAAAAACACAGGACTATTAATCTAATATTCTTCCATAGAATCTGCTGATATCAAAATAAAACCCCGGGATTTTATATTTGCCTTTTTCGAATTCCTGATAATCACATTTTCCATTGTGGCTTTGTGCTTTGGTTTCCATTTGAAATCTGTTCAAAAGTACATATTCATCAGTAACGGAAATGATATGAAAACCTGTTTCACATGTCAAACCATCACCGGAAGTAAGAATTGCTCCTAATAACCCGTGGAAGTTTCCTGCAATTTTTTTGGCAGTGTTATCGTCATTATTCAAATGGTACAAATAAGCGAGATAATTCATGGCACGCAGATCCAGTGGGTTTTCATCCAAAGCATCCAGAAACAGCCGGATTCCTTTCGAAAGATCTTTTTGTGAAATACCTTCGCCACGATAATATTTGGCTACTTCTTCCGCTTTCTTCCCTATTTTATAAGGTTTATATTCTTTTTGGAAGGTATAGCCGAAGTAAAGATGACGGTATTGATTGCTTGTAAGAAGCGTATCATTCTTTTTTAAACTTTTTAAAAGTTCCGGATAATAGAATTCTGAGTTTTTATTCTCAATATTTTTTTGAATTAAAGCATAATCCGGTGCTTTGAATTCCAGCTTCTGAGCTTGTAAAAAGCTAAGCTGTATTAAAAAGAATAATAAGAAGAATGCTTTGATATTCATGGATTGTATAGCGTTGTTACAATTTTTCGAAGAGTTAAAAATACAAAATATGTATCAATTGAATGATATTCTCTGACAATTTGTAAAAAATACAATAAAATATTATCAAAGTGTTATTTTGTGTTGATAAATTTACTAACTTTATTCGGAATTTGAGAGGTTACCCCTAACATTGAGAGGGGTAAATGTAATTTTTAACTAAAAAACCAAAAAATATTAATGAGTAGTAGTATACAAGATGAATTTAAAGTCTTTAAAGACGAATTGAGAAAGTTGAATATCGAAGTACAGAAAGTTGTAAAAGTAGGAAACGGTAGTATGGATTTCCATGAGGTTTTCTACAAATCGCCGAGGTATGAGGAGGTAAAAAGTATATATGTTCAGCGTCATAATCTGGACAGTATGATTGAAAAATTTAAGCAAGCCTATCATTAAAAAATAGAACATGCGCCACAGATCCTCTGTGGCGCATGTTTTTTATAAGGGTATATAATATTAATCTTTATCCAGTGTTGAGGTCTTTCTGGTATCTTTCATTCCGATATACACCACCAGAGAAAAAAGAATACATCCGGTAATGTACCAGTAAAAGTATTCTTCAGAACCAATCTTTTTAAACCAAAGAGCGATATATTCTGCAGTTCCCCCAAATACCGCTACTGTAACTGCATAAGGTAATCCTACACCAAGTGCCCTGATTTCGGAAGGGAAAAGCTCAGCCTTTACTACGGCATTGATAGAAGTGTATCCGCTTACAATAATTAAAGCGGCCATAATCAGTGAAAATGCAGCCCACATTGAAGTCGTTGTACTGAGTGCTGTAAGAAGCGGAACAGTACATAAAGTTCCCAGGATACCAAAGCCTAAAAGAAGAGGTCTTCTTCCGATCTTGTCGGATAATGCTCCAAATACGGGCTGAAGACAGGCAAATATAAATAATGAAATAAAAGAGACTAGGGTAGATTCTTCCTTCGTAAGATGTACCGTATTTACCAGGAATTTCTGCATATAAGTCGTATAGGTATAAAATGCTAATGTTCCCCCTAAAGTTAGTCCTATAACGGTAAGCAAGGCTTTCGGGTGTTTCAGGAGTTCCTTCACAGTTCCTTTTTTCTTTTCACTCACCTCTTTTTTATTCTCAAAAGCTTCCGTTTCATGAAGATTAGCCCGAAGGTACAATGCAATGATAGAAAGCATAGCCCCAATCACAAAAGGAATTCTCCATCCCCAATCTTCCAGTTGAGCTTCAGTCAGCAGTAATTTCTGTAAAATAAGCTGAATTCCCAAAGCGATAAGCTGTCCGCCAATCAGAGTGACGTATTGAAAACTTGAATAAAACCCTCTTCTCTCCTGTGTAGCCATTTCGCTGAGGTACGTTGCCGAAACACCATATTCTCCGCCTACACTCAATCCCTGAAGCAATCTTGCAAGCAAAAGTAATAAGGGAGCCAGAATACCGATTGATTGATAAGTTGGGGTAAGCGCAATAAGCAGAGATCCGAAAGACATAAGCAACACCGAAAGGGTCATCGCTTTCTTTCTTCCCACCTTATCTGCAATACTCCCGAACATCCATCCGCCAATAGGACGCATAAGAAAACCTACAGCAAATATTCCTGCGGTATTCATCAGTTGTGCATTAAGGTCAGAGTCCGGGAAAAAAGAATGTGAAAAATAAATGGCAAAGGCTGCATAGGCATACCAGTCATACCATTCGACAAGATTTCCGATAGATCCGCCTATGATGGCTTTGATTCTTTGAGCGGTGGTAATAGAGGTCGGGTTCATAGATATTATTTTCAGGCAAGTTTTGTAATAATGGCATCCAAGATACAAATTTCATAAAAAAATAAACCGCTCTGAAAAAGAACGGTTTGAATATTACGGGGTTGTATATTTTAAAACCTATATCCTATAGAAAGCCCGCTTCTGAAACCAGCCCATGGTCCGTCCACTTTTATTCTGGCTCCATTGGCATTGGTTTCTACCGAATACTTTACAAATGGAATGTCCAGGTTTTCAATTTCTTTTTTAAGCTGAGCCTGCATATCAGGAGTCAGTACATAATCGGAGGTCATCGTAAAGTCTCCTTTTCCGCTTCCATAGTGAGCTCCCGCGATCCAGAAATCCAGTACAAGATTCTGACTTCTGGTCAGAAAGAACTGAACTCCGACCATTAATCCTCCGCTGTTTCCATTAGTGTCTCCCTGACCTTTAAGCGGGATTTGATAGGTAATTGAATTAGGACCATTGTAATCATAATAAAAATCAAAAGTATTGGAAGTAACACTTGAATATCTGTAATACGGTGCAAAATAAAATCCTTTTCCATAGCCTTTTCCAATGTAAAACCTTGGTTCTATGGTGAAATTCGTAGCTTTTACTCTAAGATTCTGGAATCTTTTCTCGTCTTCATCTTTCAGAAAGGCATTGATGAAAGGCACTTTTCCTTCCGGCATCGTTCCGAAGCCGATGTTCACTGAAAACCATTGGTTGATGGCCCGCTCATAAGACAGATTGATATTTCTGAATGCGTAAGCCGTGACATTGGTCTTGACGATATTCATCTTTTCTGCCGAACTGTTTTCAATTTCCTGAGCTTCCAACGCAGAAAACAGGAAGCACGGAATTAATATGAATGCTTTTTTCATGACTCTATATTTTGTGATGTAAAAAAATACCAGCAAAAAACGGGCTGAATTTAACATAATAATTAGAATTTAAAGAAAATTTATTGATAATTTTATTAGGTTATGATTGTAAATGTAATATACATCGGTGATTAATTGTCCTAATAGTATAATTCATCATCAGACATGAAAAAAACTATTTATACCATATTCTTTCTTTGCGGAACTTTTATTTTTTCCCAGGAGAAAAAAAATGATACGGCTGATGCTTCAGCAACCAAAGAAATTCAGGAAGTTATTTTGAAATCACAACGTAAAAAACAGTTTGCCGATAAAGCCGTTTATACTTTTGATAAAGAAGCCCTGGAAAGAGCACGCTATGCAAAGGATCTGCTTCGTACACTTCCCGAATTACAACTGGATCCGGTAGCCAATACAATTACCAGTACCAAAGGAGGAACTACACTATTTCTTATCAACGGAATTGAAGCTACAGACATGCAGATCCGAAGCGTTGCTCCCAGTGAGGTTGTCAAAGTAGAATATTATGATATTCCGCCTGCAAGATGGGCAACACGGGCAGATACTGTGGTCAATATTCTGACAAGATCTACGGAAACGGGGTATGTTTTCGGAGCTGATATTTCTACTGCTCCCAATACCGGATTCGTGAATGGTTCTGCCTACGCCAATTATACCAAAGGGAAAAATAATTTCGGACTTGAATATTCCCTGAATTTGAGAGATTATAATGACAGAAGGGTAAATAGTGTCTATGATTATCAGCTGAACGGAAATCATTACCGTTCTGATGAAAACAGAACCGATCATTTTGGATATACATTCCAGAATGTTGCCTTGCGTTATACCAGGCTTGTTCCTGATGATTATGCTTTTCAGGCAAAACTGAATATGGATATTTTCAGCAGATTTTCAAAAGGAGTAGGGCAGAGTGTCTTTACAGAGGACAATCTGAAAGAAGAACACGAGATGTTTAAAAATAATAATTCAGATTATGTGATTCCCAAGCTGGATCTTTATTATTCTAAAAAGATGGGTGAAAAAGATGAGCTGAGCATTAATGTGGTGGGGTCTCATTATACAACCAATACATCGGAAACAGCCAAAGAATGGGTGGTTGGGTCAGGACTTTCAGTATATGACAATGATATGGTTCTGAAAGCAAAACAGACGAGTCTGGTGGGAGAGCTGGCTCATACCCATGATTTCAAAGCAGGAAAACTTTCATCCGGATATCGTATTTCAAGATCGTCTATTTCCAATGACCTGAATAATCTTGCCGGATATTCTCAATACAATGTTACCTATCTGGAGCAGTATTTGTACACTGAGTTTGCAGGAAAAATAGATAAATTCAGTTATCGTATTGGAGCCGGACTTACAAATATTCACAACAAAAGTGCAGAGAATACTTTTGATGAATGGACCTTTACTCCAAAGGTTATTCTGGCATATCAGATTAAAGGAAATCAGAATCTTCGGTTTACAGCAAGTTATAATCCTGTAAGCCCATGGAGTAATGCTTTGAGTAGCAACGTTGCGCAGCTGGCGCCTAATATTGTTCAAAGAGGAAATCCTTTTTTAGAATCTCAGCAGGTCTTTTCTAATAACCTGACATATTCTTTTAATAATAAATATTTTGATTTTAATGCAGGCCTATTTTACCGGTATACCAACAGGGTGATCAATCAATATTACGTTCAGGATGATGTATTGGGAGGCTACGCGCTGACGTATGAAAACGGAAAAAATGGACAGCGATATGGAGTACAGCTGACGGGGTCTTATAAACCTTTCGGAAATAGCCTGCTTGTTATAAAAGCTGTGATCACACCGACTTCTGAGACCGTGAGGACAAGTAAAGGGGCTTTGATCAAAAATGATTATTTAGGAAATTATTTTTCGCTTTCCTCGGAATATAAATCATTTTCTGTTCAATACCAGTTCAATATTCCTGTATATAATCTTAGTGGAGCCTTTCTTAATACCAACGAAAATCAGAATAATATTTTTATCAGCTATAAACACAAAAACTGGACATTTTCTACAGGAATGTACTGGATAGGAATGCCATCGGAATATAAAACGAAAAGTTTGCCGGAAAGTTTAGTAGACTATAAAGTTCATACCCAGATTATGAACAATAAATCAATGTTTGTTCTAGGACTAAGTTATGATTTTTCAAAAGGTAAAAAGACAGAGATTCAGCGAAAGCTTAATAATGAAACTGCTCCTGCAGCTACTTTTTAGAAATAATTTTGAAAATAGGATGGAGGTGGGTAGCTGGAAGAGGGGAGTTCATATAGTGCAGACCATTACTGCAGATTATTATTTTGCTAGAAAAGAATAAAGACTGAGCTCTATCTGTTCTTAGGCTGAAATAGCTTCCATCCTCCAACCTCCAGCTTCCCTACCAAAAAAATCCCGTTCAATCTGTTGAACGGGATTTTTTTTTTATTTCTTAATGAATTTTGTATTCTTTTTATCAGCCGTATTTTTTCCGCTGATCTCAATAAAATAAGAAGCTGGCGGAAGGTCTGAGATTTGTATGTTTCCTGATTTTACATCTGAAGTTTTAACCAATTTTCCATCCAGGCTGTAAATATTTGCTTTTGAATAATTATCGGTATTTCCTTTAAAGCCAATAAAATCCTGTGCCGGGTTAGGATAAACGATTAAATTCTCCTTCTTTGCCGCATTGCTGATAGACAGGAATGTTTCGCTTAAAGCCTGTGCACTTGAAGTCGACTGGTTGATCCCTAGCAATGGTACACTGATATTTCCACTTGTATTGCTCAATAAGGCATATCTGTGAGAAGCGTCATAATAAGCATATGCTGTATTGGTAACTGTTCCGATCGGGTTGGCATAAATAACATCAAAAGATGCATATAAATTAAAGTTCTGAGTATACTTTACTCTAAGAACGTTACTGTATGTCTGATTTCCTACAATCAATGTTCCGTATGCATCTGCCTGAGTTGCCAGAGTACCGCTGAACAATCCGTTGGCAACAGATGAAGTGAAGGTTCCTTTAGCAGTGTCATTCTGAGCCGGTCCATAGGCTGTCGGATAATTATTATAAGTACCGTTATCTACACTGAAGTTTAAAGTAGCCTGTGGATTTACAATTCCTGTAATTTCCAGCTTAGTTGCAGATGCTTTATAATAAATAGTTGTTGTTCCATCTACCATTTTAATTGTAGAACCCGGAAATGTTGTGAGTTCAGGAGAAGTAGGAGCAGAATAGGTAGTTTGTGAAGAAGCACCCATCGTAAGGCTTCCGTTTGAAAACGTAACATTAGCACCTGTTGCAGAGTTGTTTACAGTTCCGTTTAATTGATTGTAGTTAACAATATCTCCCGAAATAGGGTCATTGGCTGCTTTTGTCAGCGTAATCTGCGCAGAAAGCATGGCAGAAGTTCCCAATAGAATGAGTATAGATTTTTTCATAGTAATTTTTTTGTTAAAGTTAATTAAAAACACAATTCGAATTTTAATTTAACTTGTTTTTGGTTAAATATTTAAAGAAACCGCCGAACGATCATATCATCCGGCGGTTCTGTACGTTAAATATATTTAAGTTTAGTTGCTCATCACCATTTTACGGTATGCATAAATATCTTCGATGGTCACGACGCACATCCCTTTTTTGAGGGCGAAGTCTACGATTTCCGGAAGCCTTGCCATAGAACCATCTTCATTTGTCAGTTCACAAAGTACGGCATCGTTGCCCAGATTGGCCATTTTTACAAGATCTACACTGCCTTCGGTATGGCCGCGTCTTTCAAATACACCCCCTTCTCTGGCGATCAGAGGAAAAACGTGTCCCGGGCTCGCAATATGTTCTGCCTGAGCATCTCCCGCTACAGCTGTTCTGATCGTTGTTACACGGTCTTTAGCTGAAACCCCTGATTCCACGCCTTCTCTGGCTTCAATAGAAATAGTAAATGCAGTTTGATTTTTTGAATTGTTGTTTTCCACCATCGGACGAAGGTTGAGGTGGCGGCTTTTTTCCTCAGAAATGCATAAGCAGACGATACCGCTGCATTCGCGGATCAGAAGTGCCATGTCCTGTTCTGTAATTGTAGAAGCGGGAAAGATGATATCACCTTCGTTTTCGCGGTTTTCATCATCCACTAAAAGAATACCTTTTCCCTTTTGTAATGTTTGAAGTGCTTTTTCTACACGTTCTTTGGAGGTAGCTCCGAATTGTTCTAATAATTTTTCCATGTTATTTTACTTTTAAAAGTTAAAATAGTCTTCGGTACATGGAAATGAAATACGACACAGCAAGAGTCCATAAGGAATCTTATTGGTCATCTCATTTTCTTCTCCCATCCAGACTTTAACTGTCGGTTCCGGAATTTCACCAGATCAGTCCTTTCCGAAGAAAGGAGTCGCGGACTGTAACCGCCGGTAGGGAATCTCACCCTGCCCCGAAGAAAACTTATACTAAGTTTTGTTGTATGTTGTAATTTAAATTTTTATTTCATTGAATTATATTTAACGCACAGACCGCTAATTTCGGGAAGTTTTTTGAATTGGAGAAGAGATTTATTATTAATTAGCTTGCCTTATTTTTCTCTACAGGCACATTCATGATTTTCATTTAAATAAGCAATGGTTGCTTTGCACATTTTTTCTAAGGTGCTAATGTTGATATCAGAAAGCTTTTTGATGTAGATGCAGGCTTTTCCCATTTTAAATGTTCCAAAGTCATCTAACAAAAGCTTACTTTCTTCAGTTGGGGAATACACATAGAGGGAAAATTCTGCTTTACGTGGTGAAAACCCAATGAGAGGCATATCGCCTTCATGTCCGCTTGCATATTTATAATGATAACTGCCAAACCCTATAATGGTTGGTCCCCACATTTTAGGCTCAAATCCAGACCATTCGCTCATCAGTTCTATTAATTGAAAGCTGTCTGCTTTTTTTTGCTCTTTTTCTACAAATGAGTTAATGAAATCGGTTACGTTTACGTCTGTTTCGTTGGTTTTATTGGGTTTAGCCATAGTTATTCATATTCTTTTAAATAAGTTACCAGTTTTTTCTCAATAAAGTCGGTGAATGAATTGGCAACTTTTATTGCTTTAGGAGGTTGGTTTTCGTGGGCAAAAATATAAATGTGGTGATTCTCTAAATTGTAAAGCAACTGATCTCCATCACCATACAGCCAAAATTCACCTAAGGTCAAATACTGTTTTTTTTGAATTGTTTCATCAGCCAGCTCTGTAAAGTTAATTTCTACTCCTTCCAGTATAAGCTTTGAAATATTTTGAAAAAAAATGGACAGCTCATCTGTAAGTTGTATAGAGAGTTCTTTTTCTTTGGCTTTAATCATATCGGGTTGTACACCCATCTCAATACAATCAGAATCACTGTATGATTTTGTGAGCTGTTTGAAAAACTTAGGATATATATATTTCAAGTAGCCAAACTTATCTTCAACGGCTTTCTGAAGCTGCTTTTCTTTTTGTTTTTCTTGTTGACAAAAATCCTCAAATTCCTTTTCCCATCCTTTTTGATAAAGGTCTGATAAATGAGGAGTTCTATTTTGGGATTTTAACCATTCAAAAGCTCCTAATTGTCCTATGTATAGGTTTCTGATACCACTGAAGCTTTCTTTAGGTTTTATACTAAGAAAAGCTCTTCTGCCACAGATTTTTTCTATATCATCTTTATAGGCATTAAACCATTCAGCCCACTCTTCAGCAGCGAGCTTCCCTTCTGACAGATCTGTAAATTGTTTAATAATCCCTTCCTGTGTCGTGTTCTGCTTTCAAACTGTTTTTAATACATTGTCTAAGATCGTATTGAATTCTTCAGGCTTTTCCAGCATAGGATAATGGCCAACTCCTTCAATGATTACGTAATCATAGTTTTTCAAATATTTGCGGTTGGCTTCCAGATTCGTAGGAGAAGCATCAGAATTGATGGCTATTACAGGGACCTGAACCTGTTTTGCAATGGTATTGAAATCAGTTTTATATAAAGGTCTGAGTAGATTAATTGCCAGTTCAGGAGCATTCTGAAGAAATTCGTGCTGCAATCTTTCTTTTACATCAGCAGGAGTTTGCTCAACGAATAAATATTGAGGCAGGAAGTTTTCCACAGCATATTTAAAATCTTTCATGTACTGAGTAAATAAAATTTCTTCAGCCTGCTGTTCCGTAAAAGCTTCATCCAGATTTTTTAGGGTATCAACCAGAATTAAAGCTTGTACCTGTGGGATTTTTAATGAAGCCTCAAGTACGTAAGCTCCGGACATAGAATGTCCTACAAGAATAATTTCATTTGAATTGAGAGCATCAGCAACAGCTTTAATGTCATCCGCATATCCGGAACTTGTCCATTCCTGTCTTGATGAATCAGATTTTCCGTGTCCCGCAAGATCCATCTGTACAATATGATATTGATTGCTGAAAAATTTCTGAGAGTCGGTCCACCATTCGGTGTTGCCAAGCCATCCGTGGATGAAGATCAATGTTGTATTTCCGTTTCCGGATTCTTTATAATGGACTTTCAGACCGTCTGAGGATATTGCATATTTTTCCATGTAAAACTGTTGAATTGGTGTGTTATGTTTGTAAGCCTAATTTACAAAAAGACTCTTAAAGCTGAATCTATTATTTAATTTGAAAGGGGGGGGGAATGACTGCACGCTAATGTTGAGTTGAGTACTGATGCAGTCATTTTTAGTCAGTTATTTACCATTTCCAGATCTGTGGCTCATCTTTCCAGATCAGCAATCTGAATTCTTCATAAAGTTTTCCGTTGCCAATGGTATGGGTATCCCTGTGTCCTTTTCCTAATTTTAGTTTGTGCAGAATACCTGAGTGGGCGGCTACCCATAGTGTTTCTTCATCGTCAGAAAGGGCCATTCCGGTAATGGTAGAGCCTAAAAAGTGTCTCCAAAGCTGTTTCCCGTTTTTATCAAATGCTTTGATGTAGCCATAGGCATCTCCCAGAATATAATAATCTTTTGCAGCAACCCCTTCGTATACTCTCATTTCTTCATCAATGACTGTGAAGTCATCACTTTCTGTGTACGCTTCAATATCTGCCCCTACATATTGATCAGCATTGATGCCAATAGTAATCCCATTGTAGAAATGACATGAATTGGTAATCAACTGGCTGTCATCTTTTGCAAACAGGCAGAAATGAGGATAAGACGATTGTGGTCCTATAGCTCCTAATGTATTGCCTTCATGATCCAATATTCTGTGATCATAACCCTGGTCTCCGACTACGATATAAGCGTTGTCGTTGGATAATGCTGCATTTTCCATATCGATCTGAGAACTCCAGTCTTCTTCTTCATCTTCATTGATTGGGTGGATGAGTTTTTTCTCCCTGTTTGAAATCAGGAAAATCCCGTCTGAGGAAACAACAACGACTTTGCTTCCGTCATTGAAAGGGTATATATCAGTAATTCCAAAATCGGGGTTTTCATCCAATTCAAATTCATTGATGAGGTCTCCGTTCCAACCTTTGTATAAGGAAATTCTATGTGAATCTGCGATTGCAAAAACATCTCCCTGCTTGGATTTCCCGATAGCATGGATGTTTTCATCAAGCTTAGTGATCATCTCCTGATCAAGAAGATAAGCCTGCCTTTTTTCATAAGAACTGCCTGTCATGAAAACTATTTTTTCATCAGAAATAAAGTGTAGATGTTCAATATTCTGAGCTTTATTTTCCATTAACGGAATGATAGGGGTATGAGCAGGAGGAAAATGCACTCTGAAAACTTCTGTTTCTCCATTTTTATTGGCAGTCTTAAGTAATTCAAAAACTTCGCGGACAATTTCTGATCTTTTGTCTTCAGGTTCTTTACCTTTCCAGTTTTCCCATCCGTTTTTTTCACCAAACTCAATCATTTCATTGATTTCTTTTGCATAGTGTTCCCCTTCCGAGAACCATTGTTTTTGGATTGTAGTGTTATACATTGAATTGTATTTTTATTTATGAACTTTTCTGGTTTAATTTTGTGTTAATATCGTTCTAATATAAAAAAATAAACACTGCATCATGGCAGTGTTTGTTTTTATTTTTTTGATTTAATACTGAAAATAAGCACTCCGTATGAATTTCCGGAAGTATCTTTTATCTCACATTTGAAGTAAATCAGGTTTTTCAAATATTTTTGGTGGAAAACTTCAGTCAGGAAAGTAATCCCTGTTGGAAGTGCATTTGAGGCATATCCTTCAAGGCTTTCTATTTCGTAGGACATTTCCCTGTTGAGGAAGTTAAATATCTCCTTTAAAATACAATTGGCTATAAATGCAAAAGGGACAATAGGATAATTTTCAAAATGTCCTTTACACTGGTTGGAGGTAAAAGGTTCTGTTGAAATAGTAAAATGATGGGGAACTTCCGTATTGATTATTTTACTTTGAGGGAGGTTCTTGTCATGATACTCCACCGGAGCTGTAGTGTGCAGATCTTTATAAAAAAGCTCAAATGCTTCCTGAGCTACAATATAATAATCTAATTCACCGGTATATAGAAGTTCATCGGATTGGCTGTCTCTTATATGAATATAAGATTTCCCTTTTCTGTCAGATTCAAGAATGCTTTCGTTGGTGATAGTAGCCGCTTGGGGTTCTTTGAAAGATAATTTTCTGATTCTTACTTTTTCTCCCAGGAAATAAATTTTCTCCCTGCTGTTATCATTAAGAAGCTTATACAGACCAAGGCTTCCTAGTGAAAATAATAGCTTTACCAGGTGAGAGAAATTTTCGTTTTCAAAATTCCAGTTTTTTATTTCTGTTTCAATCTTATGGTCTCTGAAACTAATGTTTTCAGGAATAATGATGTACGGTGCTGCTTCTCCAAGATAGGGAATGATGTTTTTTTGGATGTCGGTTGTTGTCATGTGAATGAGGGGTTATTAGGTTACTAAATTTATTTTTCATTTGTGGATAACTTTTTTTCTTGTGGGTAATCAGCTTATTTAAAATTTGAAATGTGTTTTATTTTTTATCTGATCAATTCTAATGTTTTTTCGACTGAGTGGGAATGTTAAATTATTGTCATTTGGTTTATTTTTAAGTATATTTTTCTTTAAATCAGTATTTTAATTTTGATTTAAATAATTTATTTCTATTATAGGTGAATTGTTTTTCTAATGCAATTTACAAAAAACAATTCAAAAATAATGATGGATCAATGTTCGTTATTATGAAAATTATGTAAAAAAAAGGTGGATAACTTATCCACAAAACTTATCCACATGATTTTATATTGTGGAAATCCTGCAAAAACCGATATGTATTGTAAGTTTTTAAATATAAGTTGATTATATCCATTTTCTGCAGTAATTAAAAAGTTATCCATACTTTATCCACAAGGGGTAATAGGTATGTGAAAAGTTATCCACATATTTTAATAATAGGTGGATAGATAGCTGTTTTGAGCTCAAGTGATCATTAAATCAATAAATTATAGTCTTTCTGTGAAGTTGATTTTTTTATAATGATGATAGTATTGTGGATAACTATAAGCTTTCGATATATTTTTCATAGCCACTCTTTTCCAAGAGGTCTTTTGGAGTCATGTTATAAACATCTTTCCATGAATCTGAACCGTGTTTTTCTACATATTTTTCAATAATTCTGAATCCAAGCCAATAGTTTATAGATTTCGGAGCTTCCGGAAATAATTTAAGCTGATCATTTCGAAGTAAGGGATTATTACCGGAGGTATCGGAAAAATAGGGTTTCAGCTTTGTGAAAATTTCTTTTTCATTTTTAATATACCAGGCCCAGTTTTCCTGAGTCATATTTTCAACAGCTTCATATTTTCCTATCTTCCTGTCGAAAAATACATACGCAAAATAGCAGGCAAAACCTTCATCGATGGTTTGGCTCAAAGCAGATTCTCCATCCAGATCAGCTTTTCGGAAATGTTCATATACGATGTGGTTCAGCTCATGAGGAAGACCTTTTTCAAGCGCATAGAGAATGTCTAGTCCTTTATTGTTGAGCTCTAATGCAAACTGCTCATCATTACAGCCGCCAAAAGCAATTCCTGTCAAAGGAGTAAACAGCAAACTTATTTTAGCTTTTGGCTGAAAAGGAACCAATGTTCTGAATTTTGTGAGTGTTTTCTTAAATGTTTTTTCAACATTAATACCTAAAAGAAGATGGGTTTTTTCTTCAAACTGTTTTTTATTGTCTCTGTACAATGTTTTATTCCAGGAGATCATGCCCTTTGGATTGTTGAAAAGCCGTCCATTTTCTTCACCAAAGATTACCCCATAGCAACTGTCCCAAAGTTTTTTATGGGGTAGATAAACATTATTAACAATCCTTGTAGAGTCATATTTATTGTTTTTATGAGCAAGAAGCTGATGTTTAAATAAATTAAGGATTACAATATTCTCAATTTTTACACTGTCGGGAATCTGCTCTATTTTTTTCAAATCGATGCTTTGAGCAATCAATGGCCGTGTTGAGAATAATAGAAAAGTAAGAGGTAATAAAAACAGAAGGCTTCTTTTCATATATAAAAAATTTAGATTGATTTATCCACAAAGTCATTTATTCAAGAGGACTGATAAGCGTGAATGATTTTTTATCCACTTTATAAAATACTCCATTTTCTGTAGATCGGAGATTTTTAAATTCAGAATTTATTTGATGAAATTCATCTGATTTTAGATTCCAAATAAAAAAACTTGTTTTGTCTTTATAGGTAGAATGAAATATAATATTGCCAGATTTTGTGGATACAGATTGTGCACCTATACAACCGGTAGGGACTTTATGGCTGATAAGATTCAAATTGTTCAGGTCCAGTTCCTGCAATGAAAAATTTCCATAGCCATTAAAAATGACTTTTCCATTCCCTTGATTGGCAACACAATAACAGTCTATCAATTTATCATTTAAAGTGCTTGAATTAAAACCAAAGACTTGTTTTCCATTAAGATTGAATACAGCCAAAGCATCATAATCCGGTTTGTAACCTTTTAAAACGCCTTCGTCAAAATAGGAGACAATGATTTTTTTGCCATTTATTTTGATATCATTAATTGAGTTCCCAATATTAAATTTTACTTTACAGTTTCCCTCATAGTCAATGATTAAAGCATTTTCTACTGAGTTTGGATGATGAAATACAATTAAAATTTTTTCTTCATTAATGATTTTAGCCATTACAATATCAACCCCTAATTCTAATGGGGTTTTTATACCAAGGGTAACGATTCTGTTTTGGGAGGTTACAGCAATAAAATTCCCAAGGTCACCTGTTGAAAGGTATTTGATGTTTTCCTGAAATAAGTTGAGTTCAATGGTTTTAGTCGTCATAATTAAGTCTACCAATCTTTAATTCATTTGCCAGTCTGCAGAATATTGTTGTTAGTTGGGGAATAATAAAATTAGGGTTCCTATTGCTGATCCTTATAAATATTCCAAAAGTTAAAATCAGTCATGGGAGCATCTGTTATCCCAACATTTCTTCCCATAGTTACAATCTGTCCTCTGTGGTATGTTCCGTGAAGAATGGCGTGCTGGATGTATTCATATTTGGAAAAATCACACTGAAACCATTGGGATTCTATCTTCACATTTTTTGAAAGATCTTCTTCAGACAGGCTTTCCACATAATCTACCAGCTTTTGTGAGTTGTTTTTTATAGCATTAAAAATATCTTCTTTACTGGTGGTTTCTGTAGTTTTAGTAAAATCAAAATCATTGCTTTCAGAAATCTGGCTCCACCAGTATTCCTGGCTCTGCCAGATATGGTGTAAGGTTTTTAAAATAGTAGGAAAACTTGAAATTGTTTCCTGGTTAAGTTGCTCGTCGGACTTTGTGGATAACCAGTCGATGTATTTGTTGACTACCCAATTGTTGTACTGTGCACTTTTGCTGACTAATGTTTTTAAGCTCATATTATTACTATTTAGTGGTTTACATGGAAAGTATTATAATCCGAAATGCCGGTTTTTATCTGTGTTTTCAGGATTGATGATTGCTTTGTTGCTGTAGGTGGCGGCTTCAAAATCACTAATGTTTACAGAAAGGAAAGAAATATCAGTCAATAGCTCGGAAAGGCGGATACTGATTTTATTTGAAAGATGGGCTTTTTGTTCTGTGGTGCGTCCTTCCATAATATATCCGAACACATGCAGAAAGTTTTTCTTATGAGTCCCCAATCGGTAATATTGATAAGGCTGAAGCCTTACTTTGATGTCATTGGGAGCAAACAGACCTGTTTCATCAGCCACTTCATATACAGCATCCATTAGCTCATCTGGTGATTTCAGCTGAAGAATATCCTGTGAACAATCTATAATAAAATGAGGCATAGATTATATTTTGTAGTTTGATTTTGTGTGACATAAAAATAATAAAAAATATCAACGGAAATTCAAAATAAAAACCGTCCTGTTTTCAGGACGGTTAGGAAATGTATATTTTTTACTTTACAGGCGTCAGTTTTATTGAATAGATTTTTTGATGCTGTATTGTGGTTGTACTGTGTTGGTCATGTCAAGAACGATATCATAAACTCCATCTTCAGGTATTGGAAAATCATAGGCATCAAAGGCAACGCTTTTGCCATCATTATTCAGTCCTAAATTATATCCCCAGTCGTTATTATACCTGAATTTAAAGTTGCCTTTATTCAGTTTATAATTTTTCAGAAAATAAATAGTTGGATTTTTAGGATCTGTCTGTAAAGGGATGTCTTTGTCTTTTCCATCCCAGCCGATAGGAGTAGCATTTCCTATGATTCCCCAGGAAGAGGTATTGGTATTTCTTTTGGCTGTTTTCACAGTTCCATCCCAGAAATGAATGACAACAGTGTTTATTTTTCCGTTTTGATCTGGTTGAAAAGTGCAGGTGAATTTATCATCCAGTTGAAATGATGTATTGCTTACCGGTAATAAGGAATTTCTTGAATAGCCTCCTTCTTTGAAGATCAGCTGGCCATCAGTAGCGGTTATATAGAAGTTTGAATTTTCCGTAGAATAAACGCCTTCCAGCTTTTTTAAGTCTTCTTGACTCACTTTTACAACTGGTGGAATTGTATAAGGTTTATTATATACTATGTTTTCAACTTGAGGAATGATAAAATGAGTGTGTGATAATTCTGAGTTGGATATTACGATAAGGCAGATGTCATCCTCTAAAACCCTATAATATCTGCTTCTGTAACCTGGTCCACCACCGTCATGACCCACTCTTTTTTTACCAAAAACAGACGAAATCTGAAAACCTAATCCATAGTGATCTTTGAGGTAAGGGGTAAAAGCTTTCTCTAGGGTTTCTTTTTTCAGGATTGTATAGTTCTTGAGTGCTTCGTTGAATTTGAACAGATCGCCGACCGTTGAATACATAGCTCCTGCACCAAAAGGGTGATCAGTTTTGAAACGTAATGCTTCGTTAGATCTTTTATCAGATAGAAATTCATATCCTAATGCTTTGTTTTCATCGGTAACAATATTGAAGTGAAAGCCACTGTGATCCATTTTCAAAGGCTTCAGAATATAATTTTCTATAGCTTGGTCATAGTTCAGGCCTGAAACTTTTTTAATAATATAACTGAGAATATAATACCCGGAATTGGAATAATCCCAATCTTTACCAGGAGAAAAACTCAAAGGCTTTGCAGAAATATATTTTATAAAGGTTTCCTCATCTACAGTGTACTCAGAGTTTGTATCATTGGGAATTCCTGATGTATGGGAAAGCAGATTAGCAAGAGTGATGCTGTCTCCTTTTGGAAAATCCGGATAATACTTTGAAAGTTTGTCGTTCAAAGATAATTTTCCCTGTTCTTCCAGCTGAAGAATCACTGTTGCGGTAAACATTTTTGTAGTGGAGAAAACCCGGTAAAGGCTGTTATTGGTATTTTTCTGTTTTTTGGGAGCATTTCTGTATCCGTAGCTTTTTTCAAAAATAATTTTTCCTTTTTCAGCAATCAGAACAGAACCACTAAACAAACCCGCCTTTTCATAGGTGGTGAATAATTGTTCCAACTGTTTGGATTTTTGAGAAAAAAGAGGACTGGCTGCAAGCATTACAATAATGCAGGTTACAATGGATTTCATGTATTTTTTTTAAATAAGACACTTTTAAGTGTGATAATATTACATGTGATTTCAAAAAATATTTTAATGATGAAAAATTGGAGAGTTAAATCTGTATTGATCTTTTTATTTTCAATTATTTTTTAATAGTTTCTGTATCTGTAGATTCAAAAGGAATGATATGCTCATCGATGAGTTTGTTTTTAAATTTCTGAGCATAGGTATGAGCAAATTTTTCTTTTTCACTTTTTGAAATCCGGAAATAAAAATCCATTCTCTTTTCTTTTTCATCATAGTCTATATCTTCATCTTCATCTTTGTTTTTATATCCTGGCTTCTCAACAACTTCCAGATAATGAACGTAATGTCCGAATTCATGAGGTAAAGTTCTGTAAAGTTGTGTATTTCTGATATTTTCAGGGATAAATTCTGCGATAAAGCTTCTTTTACTTTCGGCAAAGACATGACCATCGGCTTTTAACCTTTCAAATTCCTGCTGATCTTCAATCGTTTGTTTTTTAGGCCAGAATAATTGCTTTTCTATATCAATTGCATCTAGTATGATGGCTGGATAATATTCATCCTCAAAATCATAACTATAAATTAACCTTCCCCAAACAGGTGAAAGAATTTCTTCCTTTCGTTTAGGCTGTCGTAAAATAATAAACTTCAATTCTCCATAATCTTTTACGGAAATGTTCTCTATAATTTTTTGAATATCGTCTATGGAACAAGAATGGATCGAATTTTCACGAGTCTTTTCAACCACAAATACAAACTCGTGGTTGTTGATGATTCGGATTTCTTTTTTATAATCGGTAAGCTTTTCATAAAAAGATTTCAGATCTCCATAAGGAGAGGAAATGCTCAGTTTATTATTTTGGCTATGACCTTGATTTTTAGTACCGATATTTCTATTTCTTCGGGTTGGATTATACATCTTTAATACCACATTTTTTTTATTTCATCTGCAGTTTCATTTGCTTTGCTTTCAGTGATCCAGTTAACGATTCTTGTTTCGTTATTTTTTTGTACCAGAACAACAGAATACGTTGAACCACTCAACGAAAAGTGATAACGGACCCCAAACTTATACTTTTCTACTTCAAAATTTTTTACCAGAATCTGATCAATTTCTTTTTTTAGATAAGTTTTGGGAGCTGTAAATAATTTGTTTTTATATCGGACTGTTATTTTTTCGGGTTCTATCTTGAGAATTGTTTTTCCGAAAGTATTCCATAACCAGATATACAGGAAAAGCATAAAAAAGGCTGCAAAAGGAATAACGGATGAAATATAGTTTAAAATAAAATAAAAACCATCCGCTTGAATGCTTAAAGGGATAATAATCAGAATAATAAAAGAGGCCATGAGTAAGCCTAAACCCATTATAATGGTTACTGCCCAATTGGTTTTATTTTTTATGGTATGGGTTATGGGCATATTAAGTAGGTTTACTGTAAAGTTTTCTTTCATACAGCTTTGTCTTCTCAAGCCCGAAATTGTTCATCCTAACTGTTGGTGAATCCAGCTCCCAAACAGGAAGATTCGAGGAAAGGTGATCTTTTAATTTTATGATTCCTGGGGTTACCTTATCATCAAATTCATAACTTTTTTCATTTGTAATGATTTCCAGTCCGGATTGTTTTTTATCAAACGGAGAAGGAATAGTAAATGTATATACGGAAACGATTTCATCCCATTTTACAAATTCAGTTTCTTTATTCTGCTTGAAGTAAAATCCACTGTTTGTATATTGAAAGATTCCATCATCTTCATGTAATTTGTCCATTTCTTTTTCAACGGAATTATAGTCTTCTTTTTCGTCAGGAGAATAGAGTTTTGCCACTGAAAATATAAGAACTACAAAACACAGAAAAATAACAGCAAAGGAAATTTTTTCGTCATCCAAAATGGGATAATAAAAAAGGGTCAGAAGTAAGACCAGACTACTGGCTGCAATTATTTTTTTCATGCTATATTTTTTCAAAATACTTACCAGTAAACTGATACCGTATTTTTTTGTCCGTAACTTTATAATCATCAAGGATTAGTGGAATGCTGATGATTTTCTTTTTAGCATCGTATTCAATATCGTAATTTCTGATCTCATTATCCCGGTTAGATTTTGCCGAAAGATCAATTTCGTAACCAAGTTGGTTTCTGATGCCGGTTTTCGTTTTAATAAGTTGGGCATTACTGTTGAGTTGGCCGCCATCAATGGAAAAGACTTTTATACTGTGGGAAGTGAGGGCAGAACTGTATACCGCTGTATTTTGAGCGAGGTAATATTTTTTATCCTGTGATACAACATCGTTGATCTGATAATAAAATGTTTGTGGATCCATTTCACTGTTATCACCTATTATTTTAGAATATACCTTCTGATCAGATTCATACTGGAATATATTTCTAAAGAAGTGCATGGTTCCTCCGTTCCATGTATCCCAGGAGTAAATCCTGAACTTGCCATCTTCTGAAGAAGAAACCTGCAGCCCATTTTTTCTGAGCGATTTAAAATCATGTCTCATCGTTTGGGGATTGGAGGTGTGCTTTAACAGTAGCTTTTCGAATTGATTATTGGCTACCGTAAGCGAGTCATAAGCGTTTGTATTATGATCGAGATCAGCATACCAGTGACTGATTTTCTGAAAAGAAAGATCCAGCTCTTTTTCAATAGCAGCTATACTTTGTCCGGATACGATATTAGACAAAAGCAGAAAGAATAAAATTCCAGCTGTTTTTTTCATGGTTTATTAGTGTTTGTTTCGTGTTATTTTTTGCTTTTTAATTGGAATACATTTCCCTCAGGATCGGTTCCGTCACACATCCAGAAGGGATAGTTGTCAAAAGTTTTGATTTCTCTCATCTGGATATTTTTTGAGATCAGTTCATTTCTCGCCAATTCTATATGGCTATCAATTTCAAAAACGATTTTGGTATTGCTATCAAAGATATACCCGGGTTCTATTTTCTCAAGATATTGATCTCCGATTTTGTGCAACCCTATCTGCGCAGCTCCTGCATCAAGCAAAGCCCAGATCGGATCTTCTTCAATCACTTTCAGACTAAAGTTTTCCACGTAGAAATTTTTGAGCAATGGTACATCTTTTACATAGAGAATGATGGTACTAAGCTGAGCATTCATGTTGTATCAATTTTTAGGTTAGGCTTCGTAGATAAGCTGTACTACACCAGATCTGAAAACATTCGTTGTAATCAGCTTTAAATTTAATTTTTCCTTTATATCTTCAAAAAGAGGTTTCCCTTTTCCTAAAGCAACCGGATGTACAGATATTCTGTAAGTGTCAATAAGATTATACTGAATAAAGGTTTTAATAAGACTTGCCCCTCCGTACAGCCAGATGTCTTTTCCACCCTGATTTTTTATTTCTGAAACTTTTTCCGCAATATCAGAACTGATAAAAACAGCCTTTTCATTTTCCCTGTTTTGACTGGAAAACACAAATTTATTTTTTGAATGAACGGATTCCCATAGTTTTTGCTCTTCCGGACCTGCATTTTCCTCAGGCTGATAATTTCCCCATGCATCATAACTTACCCTTCCGTAAAAGATGGTGTCTATCCCTGAAAGAAATCCATCAAAGTTCATATCATCATCCATTATGCACCAGTCTGTTTCTCCATTGGGACCTTCTATAAAACCGTCTAAAGTAGTGGCAAGATCTAATATTACTTTTTTCATTTTATAATACGTGTTGAATATTTTGAAATACCATGAAAGATAGGGAAATTTCTCCTTTTTTATGGCAAAATGAGATCACTTTGTTTTATTTTTCAGACTCTGTAACTCCTATCATTACCCCGAAATTTCCGTCTTTCTGAGTCCAGTTTTTTTCAGGAAGATAGGTTCTTGAAACGTAGCCATCAAGATAAAGAGCATCTTTACAGCCTAAATTTTTGAAAAACTGTGCTAGGGTATAAAAACTGACTTCTTTCTTAGACATCGCAAAAATGAGTTCTCCGTTTTCCAGAATTCCTACGCCGTTTCTGATGTTCAGATTTTTAGAATTTTTCTGAAAAATGGGATTGATTTTTCCATCTATTAGAAGCATAGGCCCGGATTGGGTAGCGTATCTGATGTTTTTACTTTGCCTGTATTTTTTAGTTTCAACAATTCCTGCCCGTTTGTTTTGGGTTAAATAAAATATTCCGTTAGGCTGAAGATAAAAGTTTCCGTTGCCTTGCAGGGTGTCTATAGGTTTCAGGGTTTTACAATTTTCAATATACAGACCTTTCGGAGCGTTGTCGGTCTCAAACATTCCTCCGTTCATAGCGAACACTAATTTTTCTTTTCTAGACTGAACATCAAGATTAAGATGATCAATGCTTTTCAGGAGTTCACCTTTATCATTTTTCCAATACAATTGTATATTGTGTTTCTCAGGATTCACCTGATAAGTAATAAAACGATGATCATCCTTTACTTTTTCTTTACAACAAAAGCTAGAGAAGAGCAGCAGTGAAAGGAGAAAGTAACGGATTGATTTTATATTACATCTCTTGTTTTTTATTTCGAGAGTCTTGGTCATAATGTAGTTTTCAAAACAAATATATTGCTTTCTGCTTATTCATTAAGACCGTTTTGTGGTATTTCAGTGTTGATGTTTCTTGCGTAAAATAATTAAAGCAATCAGAAGCATGACGATCACAAATGTTGAAATATAAATGATTATTTTGTACCTGCTATTTTGTTGGGTAAGCGTTACTATTTCTTTGTTCTGTTCATTGATTTTTCGATCGGATTGATTAAAATCGTCCACAACCCAATCCGTAAGTTCAGCATGATTGGATGCATTGGAGCTTTCGGCTAATTTTTTATATTCAGCACTTAGAGATCCCAGTTCCTTTAATTCTTCCGGAGAAAGCTGATCCAGCCTTTTTTGTACAAAACATTGACTGGAGTAGAGGAGTCCGGTATCTTTTTCATCATAAGCGAAAATTAAATATTTCCCTTTTTCTGTGAAAAGAACATCACAAGAATGCAGAGGAGACCCGAAAAGAGTAGCACTCTGTGTATAAAATTCATCGTAGTAATCTGACTTGTAGATCTTATTGATTTTTACTTTGCTTAGAATATTTTGGGCAGTTTTGAATCCCGAAGGAACTTCTGTGACATCATATACTTCACCGATAAAAACAAAATCTGCGTTTTCAAACGAAGACTTCAGAGTGGGGTCACCATTACATTTGCAGGCAAGAATCTTCACAGAAAATAATAACAGAGAGAATAAAAAAAGTCTGAATTTCATGGAAATATTTTTTTTCTTGATTGAAGGAAAGGGTGAATTAATTTTTATTTTCTAAATAGGTATCATTGATACTCCCATCAAATTCATTAGAAATGATATTCCCTAACTTGTATCTGAATTTTGTTTTAAAATTACCACTTAATCGAGGCTCAAATACAGTTGCCATTTCTTTTGGCTTTAAAACGAAAAATTTAATACCTGTTCCACAAGTATATTTTCTGAAATTATATATTTTTTTCCATTGATAATTTTTATCTAAAGCTTCCAGCTCTAATATCACATTGTTACCAAAACCAATTACACGCTCCTTCCCTTCCATGTTATAAATGGTAACAGGAAATCCATCATAATAAGTCATAATGATTGGAATATCCGTTGAAGGCTTTAAACCTACAGATAAACTATCTATTTTAGCATTATAGGCTGCGGTTGATATTTTTGTAGTATCAATATCGGTTATAGTTAACGGTGTTTTTTGGGAGGTATCTACAAAAATTCGGAGATCTTTATACTGACGCTCATTAAATTCTTTATTAAGAGCTATGAAATCCTTATTCCTGTAATTTCTTTCTAAAATTTTACTATATAATTCATTATCAGTATACTTGAGTTTAATATTTTTTTGAGGATGACCTATATACTGTATTTGCTTATATCTGAAAAAATTGATGTCTTCAGTTTTTTCTATCGTAATGTTATTTAGATCTTTTTCGTAAATATATTTAGGAAAGATTATTTCCTGTGACCATAAAAAACAGGAGAAAAAAACAAGACAAACGGTTATACATCTTTTCATTCGGTTAAAAGTTTTTTTGTAAAATAATAAAACCGTCCTTATAACGGAACGGCTTTACATATATTGTTAACGTACACTTAGCGGTAAGGCATATTGATTTCTTCAATTTTTGCTCTCAAATCTCCAATGGTATAGGCTTCTGGGTTGCATTGAATTTCAGGAATATTATGGGCCGATAGGAAATCATTTAAATCATCACAGTTTTGCAGAATATTAAATTCTTTGTTTTCTAAATCTAAAACAATTCCTTTGGTTTTTCCATTAATGGAATAAGTAAGAGGACTTAATGCTCCTAAAAATGCCTTCGACCATAAACCTTTCATGTTTTCTTCAAAATAAATAAATCTCCCATAGTTCAAAACTCTACAAAACCTTGAATATTGGTCGGGATCATATCCATTGTCTTTCTTGTTGGTGTATTTTCGATAGGTCTGAAAATACATTTCCCCTTTATGCGAAACGGCTAAGGGGATTCTCACTCTTTTATTTTTTTCTTTAAAGTAAAAGAATGCTTTTTCCGGCAGATCAATAGAATCGCACTTTTGACAAGTTTTGACGTAAAGTTCCTCGGTTGATGAAGGTTTTTTATTTAGCACATCTTCTAAGGTCATATAAATACCTTCTGGAAAATCTCCTTTTCTGATGGATTGATACTCTTTTTCCTGTCCGGTTGCTATGTTGAAAATAAAAAGTAGACAAAATAAAATAGAGAATTTCATGGTTTTTATTAGTTTTTTAGGTCAGCTAAATTACAAAAAAGAAAGGAAAACTATTTTGTAAACCGTAAAGTATGAATCGCTTTTAAAAGCTCATTCTGACTTTCTTTCGTTAGGTTTGTTCCGTATAGGTTGAATCTGATTTTTCCTAAGGATCCAGTCTTAATGCTGTCAATATAAACTCCTGCCATCCCTTTTCCAACTTGTTTTGGCTCTAATATTTTTGCCTTGTATCCATCAATTTTTTTATAGGTTATTTTACTTTTGATGAAATCCTCCTGATTTGCATTTGCATTGAGGATCATAAATGCGGTAGTGTCAGCTTCTGGATTTACTTTTAAAAGCTCGTTCAAATCTTTTCTGCTAATAATTGCATCTGTAGGTTCTTCCAATGAGCTTGAATAAGGTCCGTAATCATAAAAAATTGAATCGTTATTTTTGGTGACGATGATTCCGGCATTGCTATCGTAAGCATCCGTTTTTAATTTGTTCCAGGTTTTTGGAGTCTGAATTTTAAAACTGCCAAAATCCATTGATTTTGTCTTTTGAGAATTCTCAGAACAGCTTAATATAATAAAGAAAACAGTAAAGTATAATGTTATAATTTTCATAAGGACATGGCTACAGAGCCTCAAATTTATGTATTATACTCATATTAAACATATATAATTGTGCAAAAAATAAAAACCGCTCTGTTTTCAGAGCGGTTATGAATGATATCTATTTTTCAGCCATTATTTTATCTTTCTCCTTCTGAAATTCTTCTTCGGATAAGACTCCTGAATCTTGCAGTTCTTTAATTTTTTTCAATCTGTCATATTTAGTTTCCGAGTTGAGATGTTGGGATTTTTCTTTCGGTAAGAATTCATCGGGAATAATCAGTTCACCAGATCGGATGGCATTTTCCAGATCAATTTCATAGTTCATGAGGCCGCTTCCAATTTTAGCATAATAGACAAAACCATTTTTTTTGCTGCCTCTAGGCATTATTTTCTTGACTTTGAATGTCAGTCCGGAATTACTTCTTTTAAAAGAATTGGCCTGATTGGCAAGTCCTTGGTATCCCGTAGTTGAAGAATAGTTGAATAACGAGGAGGCATTGGTTCGGATAAATTTAAAATCCCCATCATTCATCGAGCCTGTCCCGATTTTCAGGTCTAATCCTTCATATACTTTAAAACCGGTTGAGATGGTAAGGGTATCATTTTCAAATTTGGGGGTGCTTTGAGCGTAAGAAATTCCAAAAATAAGGAGCGTCAATAATACGGCTAGTCTTTTCATTGTTTTATTTTTAATATTCAAAATTGAAAACCAAAAGTAAAACAAGTGGTGAGGTTTGCCTTACGGGAACCCCTTATACAGGGGATTGCTATTAAAAAAACAGCAAATTCATATGTGTTTTATAAAGATAAAAATAGCCCTGCAGGCCAACTTATTGTTTGTTGTTTAAAATATTATTTTTTTAACCTGCTCAGTGCATCCAGTTTTATAAAATACTCATCCAACAGATCATAAATGGCTTTTTGGTCTTTTCCCGAAACCCTGTTATCCCAATCTGTATTTACGATAAGGTACCTGCCCATCTTTTTATCCTTAAAAAACCAGATCACGGAATTCATTCCCGGATCACCGCCAGTGTGTCCAAAATTGCCGGTAGAGCCAAAGCCCATTGTGATCCCCATATTGTATTCGTCACTATATTCACTGGTGCTTCTGTCCTTGAAATTGTTGGCTTGAAGCTGAGGAGTAAAATATTCTTTATAACTTTCTTTAGAAAGAATGCTTCCGTTTCCATAATACCCTTTCATGAGTTCCAGAAGGTATTTGCTCATATCGCTTGAAGTGGTCAGCAGTCCTCCGTCAGGATACGTATTGAGTGAATAATAAGGGTAGGGTGACTGTTTATTGATGAATGTCCGGGTATATTTTGAAAAATTGATGGTAGTAAAGCTCCAACCTGAATGGTTCATTTGTAATGGTTCAAGAATATATTTCGTGGTAAATGTATTGTAAGGCATTCCTGTTGCTTTTTCCAAAACCAGTGCTGCCAGCGTTGCTCCAATATTGGAATAATTAAAAACTTCACCAGGTTTGTTTTCTGTAAATACCTCTTTAGAATACCATTTTCCTTTTTCGCTGAGAGTATGAATCAAAAATTCTTCAATTGAAATTTTTGCGGAAGGTGGATTGAATTTGGTGGGTGAAATATCAATATGTAAATGGCTTGCAAGATCTATCGTATCTTTTAAAACAACTGTATTATTCAAATAAGCACTATTATCATTGATAGAAGAGGTATGGGTGGTCAATTGCCATATTGTTATTGGGATTTCCGGATGATAGGGATTGGTTACTTTAAACGGGAGATATTGATTAACGGGATCATCCAGTTTTAGTTTCCCCAATTCCTGAGCTTTGAGGATCGCAATACCAATCAATGTTTTTGAAACTGAAGCTATATTTTGAACGGTGTTTTCATCATATTTTTGAAGAGGGTTTATGGAGGCAATACCGAATCCGTTTTGATACAAAACATCACGATCATTCACCAATGCCACTCCAAATCCATTGAAGCTTGCATTCTTACTAATTTTCGTTAGTTTATCTGTTAATTCTTTTTGGGTTCTGATGAATTCCGGTGACTGTTTTTTCTGTGCCTGGCAGAAAATAATCATTAAAACAAAAAGAAGAATGTAATTTTTATTTTTCATATGGGCATTTACTTAAAAACAATTTCAACCTCCTAATTATTACATATTCAAAACTTTATTTTAGTTTTTAGATAGTAGTATAACTGGTTCAGAATTAAAATAAAGGCTCCCCATTGAGATCTGTCGACAATACCTCACTCATATAATCAAAAAAAGGACGCATTGCCAGTAAGGTGAGAATAACTTCCTTTTGAAAATTGTCAGATAAAACTTCCTTATCAGTAAACCTCCGCATAACCAGGAATTGCTTTTTTCTGATTAAATCTATAGCCGGATGATTTTTATCAAAACCTCTTGGTGCCGTTTTTACAGAATCGCCTTTGAGCTCTCCGAAATATTTTACGAAGGTTTTGTCTGAAGTAATCTTTTCAATTTCTGTGCTGCTGATTTCAAATTCTTTACGGATACGGAGTAAATCCTTTGCTTCTGGACCCCAAAACCCACCTCCCACAAAACTGTTTCCGGGTTCCAGCTGAATATAATATCCGCCTCTCAGCATAGGCTTGGAACGGGAATATCCAACTCCAAAATTGTTTTTATAGGGTGTCTGATCCTTGGAAAAACGAACGTCCTTATAAATCCTGAAAATATGGATTCCTTTGAGCTGATCATGCTCCTGAAGTTCGGTATAGATCTGATTGAAAAAAACTTTATTTTCTTTCACAATCTGATCATATTCAGATTTGTGCTTCGCAAACCATTCGCGATTGTTATTTTCTTTTAAATGATTGAGGAATTCAAATACTTTTTTCATGTTGTTGAATGAATGTTAGAAGTTGTAGGCCTGAGTATATCCGGGACGATGCTTTTATTTTATATTTTTCAGTTGCTCATCGTAAAGGCCAATCAACACACTGTTTCCGTTTTTATCAATTTTTATACCTCCGTATTTTGCCTTTTCATATTTCTGAGCGTGTCCTTCCTGAAAGAAGAAAGACTCTGCTCCGATATTGATATTCCATTGGTTGGACGAGGTATAATTAATCAAATATTCCCCCTTATTCAAAGGAGTTGTTTCCTGTTGGAATCTTACTTTTTCTGCAACACCTTTATTGTCCAGACGTACCACGCAATATCCTCTTTTAGGAAGATGTTCAGCATTTATATTTTCAGATATGCTGTATCGTAACCTCATGTAATCACCCTGCATCAGAGAACGGGGATCCACGGGAGCTAGCTGCAAAAGAATCAGTTTTCCATCTTTTATAAGTTCTTCTTTTTTAGAAACGGAATAATTGAAATACACCAGCAAAATAACAAGGTTTGCTAGGATAATGAACCATTTATACTTTTTCATTCGATGTCAGTTTTTTACGGGTTAATAAATAAAGCCCCAGGAATAAGATACCAGACGAAAATAAAAGAATGGATTTGGTGAGCAGGGTAAAATGAAGGTCATAATAATATCGTGAAACAAAATAAATAAATGCCATAATGCCAATGGCCAGGCTGGTTTTGTAATTCACTAAAAAGCTTAAAAGAATAATTAAAATAGATCCGGATATAGCAGGAGATAGGATAGTAGGTAATAACAGGGCGATCGTTACAATATAAATTCCTGCTTTTTGAGTGGTTTGAGAAATGTTTAAAACTTCAAAAATCTGCGAAAGAACATACATTATAGCCAGGATAATAACGACGGATGATATCCAAATATAATCCCTGGATACTTCAATAAAATCGTTACCAAGAAAAATCAATCCTGCGAGGAATGAAAAAACCAGCCCGATGCGCACCGGATTATATAGTTTTGAAAAAGTGATATTCTTGGAAATTATTTTGGCTTCTTTCAGGAAAACGGCAGTGAGCATGATGGCCAGAAAAGAAGTATAAAGATGAATCATATCAAAATCCTTATTCGATGCAATCAGGGTTAGAATGCCCCCATTGATAATAAGTACAGAAATAAAGGCAATGATATAGCTTCTGACCATCACCAATGAGGCTGCGGCAATCAGAATAGAAATAAGGCTTACTGCATTTTCACTCACTTCAAGTTTAGACAATCCCACGGCCAAAAGGATAAATCCCATGAGATAAGATGAAACACTTATGGTATCTATGATGATTTTATCATAGGCTTTATTAATGAATACTCCGGCAGCAATTGCTATTATTGCCAATGTCAAAATGCCTGTAGTAGAGTCATATAATCCAATGAGGAACAGGAAACCCAAAAAAGAGAGACTTGCTAAAATACCTCCAAAAATAGAAAGGATTTTTATAGCTAAAGATTGATGAGTCTCATTCTTTTCATAAGCTGTGAGGATTGCTTTTTCATCATAGGTGAAATCTTTATTTTCTATGGTCCGGAAATAATCCAGCAGTTCTTTTATTTCTTCTTTATTTCTCATGGTTCCATTTTTTTTGAAGGTTGATCAGGTTCATAATCACCAGTGTAACACTTACGATGATAAACAGGCTGACTAATAAAAGCATATTTCCTCCTTCTGATATTTTGAGGAGTAAGGCTGAAATAATGATGATGATACTTAATGGTATCACCGAAAGATAAAATCCGTTTTTCGATTGGATTCCGTGCCAGATTCCAAACGCAAAAACCACTAGAACTATGGGGATGAGAACAGAAAATACGGGATCATATCCATCAACAATTCCGAAAATTATCCCTGCAGTTGCAAAGGTTACACAGCCTAAAGCTAAAATATAAGTAAGCCACTTGGGGACATTTTGAATTTTTTTATCCTTCTCCAAAAAGAGAAAGATAAGAAGTATCGTTGTATTGAACAGGAAAAGGAGCGTAATGACCAATATTGGTGACCAGTCTTTGGCAACCTGTTCGGTGTATAGAAAAAATGTAGTATTGAGTAAAATAATATACAACAACCATAACGGAGCAAAGTTGGAAACGACAACCCATAGGGTTATAAAAAGAGTCCAGGCCAAAAAGAAGTCGTACGCATTGGCACCCGTTTGATAAATCTGCCCGAAGACCGCAAAAAGAACCCCAACCAAGAATGATGAACCGGTAAGGATAATATTTCGGGTGGTACTGTTTGTTTTGGGCAGTAAAACGATAATAGTTGTTGCGATGACAAGGGTTTCAGTTAACCCCAGTTTAGCAAATTTATTCAGGTCTGCCCAATTGTAGGCAAAAAAGAAAATAATTCCCACCGTGGTAAACCCTATACCGAGGGTGATAAAAAACAGACGAAGGAATTTTTGCCACATTTCTTTGTCGTGGTAAATGTTTTCTTTCAAAGCTCTTTCTATGCCCTGCTCTGTCACATTGCTGTGGTGGCTGATGATATGGAGGTCTTCCCGTTGGAGGTTTTTCATGGATGGTGTTTTTTATTTTTATTTAAAAACCCGATGAATTGAATGTCACCGGGTTTTATGTATATGGTTGACTGCTGAAATAAATCAGCAATTGATCATTGAAGATTTCCTTTTGATATATTTTTGTTTAGCATATTTGTGTATGGTATAGAAACAAATATAGGTAAATAGTCTTCAAATCTACGAATTAGAATAATATCGTTGTTGTATATCAGAAAAATAAGTTCTGAAGTTAGAGGGCTTTAGAGCGTATTTTAAAGGAAATGTTTTTATTTTATCGGCACAGAGTCGGAGACTGGGTGGAGTTGAGTGTCAACAGTTTTTTATTTCCAATTTCTACGAGTCACAATTTCTTTCGCAACTTCATCTACTTCTTCAATCCTCTCATTTTTTGTTGGAGAAATAGCAATCCGAATTATTTCATTTTTGATAACAGGACTTTCAGTGATAGGACCAAAAATAGTAATAATCCAATATTTCCATACTTCATCTTCGTTGCTTTTTATAATGGCAAGTAACTCTGTTGTCATTTTATCATGGATGCTTTCTAAGTATTCTGAAACAGGTTTTGCCACGGGCCAGTTCAAATCCTGCAGCCATTCAAGTAAATTCGGAATAATTTCTTTGAGATCCTCGTAGGAATAGTTTTTTAGTTTTTCAGCTGTAGATAAATCACCTTTATTTTTTGGAATTAAATCTTGAATATTTTCAATCATTTTTAGCTGTTTTTAGTGTGCGGTTGTCAGTTCTTGTCTTTTAGGAGCTTTAAAAAAAATATCCACCCACTAATTTCACAAATACCTCTCTGTCTCCGATTTTATATGTCGTCAATATACTTCCGTCTGAAAGTTGTTTCATTTTTTGACTAAATTCAGCTCTGGGTCCGGATTTTGCTAATCTATCAAGCTGCTGTAAGACTTCTCCAGGGGTTAAAACACAAATAGCTGTTTCTTCACTTTTCCCATCCCCACTTTTTTCTATCGTTTCCATGATTAAATCCTTTTGTCTGGAACACAACTCTCTTTTTTCATTATTATCAAGTGCACGATAAATATTCATCATATCATCCAGTAAATCTTTATTGAGGGGATTGATAGCATATTTTGATTCAGCTTCAGTAACCATTCTTTCTGCTTTACTCTTTGACAGTTTTTTTTGAGCAGGCTTCCAGAACGTACCAGATTCGCTATTATAATTTCCAATGGTGTAATCAATTTTCACGAATTTACTTCCGTAATACAATTGGTTCATTTGCTCCTGTGTCAATTCAGAAGGGGTTGCTTTGAATACATCCAGAAGCTTATAAAAATTTTCCTGTGGATTTTCGGTGACATTCTTTTTGATAAGATCCGTATTTATTTGTGCATAGAAGACCTGAAAGATTACAACTAAAAGGCCTGAAATAATATATTTTCTCATTGTTTTTTTATTTGAATTCTAAAATTGTTTGTCAGTGTTGTTTTTATTCTCTGTCGATTTTGGTTTCAATTTTCTAGGTATACAAGTATTATTTGAAACAGCGTTTTAAAAAAGAATGGGCTTATTGTTATCTTACAATTCTAACCTGTTGCAAAACCCCTTTCTCATTTTTATACATGAAAATATAAGTCCCGCGCTGTACTTTAGATAAATCTATCGTTTTATTATAGTACGCAAAACCTTTATTGACCTGTTTTCCATCTGCTGAGTAAACGGTGTATTCAAATTGATTACTATTATTTTCATTACTGATTACAAAACCGTCTCTGGATGAACTGGTATAAACCATTGTTTCCAATGCACGGTTTTCGCTGGTTTCATTCGCAGCAAGTACATTTTCACTGATATCTGCTACTTGTACGCTTTTAATAGCTGAGCTGGTGAGAGACGTTGTGCTTCCACCAATGATGTATAATTTATTGTTATATACCTCCGCTACAGCGTGTCTTCGGGGAATCATATTGGAGGATAACTGATGTACCTTATTGGTTGTGGTATCAAAATAAGCCAGAAAAGTTTGATTATTATATCCCCCTGCAATAAAAATCTTATTACCGGATACCGCTAATGAGTGTCCGGATATCCCAGCAGGCATCGTATATTGATTGGTCCATAGATTAGTGTTGAGGTCATAAACATTGATCAGGCGGGATGAAGTACCATTAAAACCACCAATGACATACAATTTATCATTCACAATTTTGCCTTTTGCTTCTCTGGCTGTGGGCATATCGGGTAACGGATGCCATGTATTTGAAGCAATATCATAATACTGGAATCTATTGGAAAATGCAGTGCTTTTGGCTCCGTTTAATCCGCTGCCACCAAACACATATATTTTGCCATTATAGATGGCAGAACCTGCATTTCCTGTATAAGAATGATTAACAGCTCCCTTCGTTATTGTATTGGTGGCAAGGTCTATAATTTCAAGATGGCTGTTTCCCCAACCATTAAAAACATAAATTTTATTATCATAAGTCTCCGAATTAGCAAATTTTTTGGTAAGTAGAGTAGAATTGAAAACACTCCAGCGGTTATCAGTAATATTATATTTCTCAATATAATTGGTGTTACCTCCTTTTTCCTGATACCCATTGATCACATATATATTATCATTCACAATTACACTGGTCATAGCACCTCTGCCTGCAGACATATTGGCGAGAGTTTTAAATTCAAGTGTTTGTGCATGGGTTAGCACTGAGCCAAAAAATGAAAGGAATAATAATTTTGTTTTCAATGGTGTTGTTAGTGTTTATTTGAATTTCTTTAATTGAATATGGTGGTTTAAAGATAAGAAAAAGTTGAAAAGAATTTTCTAAAAAACTATTACTTCACTCGTGTTCTGTATTCCACTCTCAGATGTAGTTACCCACTTAGGTAAGGGGGTAGAGACCGTTCCTAAAGGGGGGTACCCACTTACTCAAGGGGCTAGAGGTACTTATAGAAGGGGCTAGAGGGAGTATGGAAGTGGGTAGAGGTGCTTTACTGCCGAAATCTGATGACTTTGGATGATTTGTTATCATAAGAAATCCGAAGCCTATTGACTTCGGATGTATGTGCTAAAGCTTAAAATCGGGAGATATTAAGCAATTGATATCGGGCTTTAATTATTTCTTAGTTGGATCCTCAGGAATAGTAGAGGCTATCATGATTCCATACTCCTTATCCGTAATATTATATTGTGCAGATAATTCTTTTTTCTTTACAATATTTATTTTTTTGAAAACCTTATCATCTATAAGTGCTAGATCTCCTTCAAAATTACTTGTAAGAATTTTTCCGTTAAGAATGTACTGAAAAGTATGATCATCACCCTTAGAATCCAACAGTTTTGAAAATTCTTTAGATTTGGATCTGAAATATCTTAAGAATCTTTTTGTACTAAAATCTTTTGTTTCTACATAGATAGCCCCATCTTTTCCATCTTCTCCAATTAGATCTTTTGCTTCGGCAGGATCATAGACAGACATTAAGGAAACCAATTTTGGGTCAAGCGCAAAAATTTCCGGTTTGTTAACCTTTACACTATCGATAAAAGTTACAGGATTAGGTCCAAGTTTGTCAAGCCCGTATTTAGAAGATTGAGCAAAGCTTACTGAAAAGCAAAAAAGTGTAAAGAATAAATACTTCATAAATTAAAAGAATTAGTTTTTATTTAAAGTGCGCAAATTTACACAAATGTTGCTTATTATTTCAGGTTTTGTTGATGTATAAAGGAAATAATAAAAACCCGTTGCGCAAAGTCTCCCGACTTTGAGCACTTATTTTCATTCATCATAATTATTATATTTCCAAAATTCATTTTTCTTAGTAGGATCTATGACTGGATTCTCAGCAATTTCAACCTCAAGTAATCCTTTTCCAAAAACATAATTACCAGCTGAAGAATAAAGATAATGATATCCTTTTTCAACAAATCCAGTCCTTACAGGATTGAGATGGATATAATTTAACTTATCCCACATAAAATGTAATCTATAAAAGATAATTTTTTTTTGCGAACTGTAAACGTGAGTTTACTACAAACGTCGCAATATTGCCCAACGCCTGTTGTGCGATGTTTTTATTTTTCCAATGTTTCTATTAGCCAATTCAGGCAAACTTCGGAATCCATAATTGACCAGGAATGTGGGTTTTTCGTTCCGTCTAATCGAACTCCTTTTCCTTGACTAACTATTACTCTGGCGTTTTCATTTCCCATTATTTTTAATTGGTTTATCATTGAGATTATATCAATTCCATTCCAATCATGTAAGTCACGATGTCTTTGATTGATTAACCAATCTGTATCCAAATCAGTAAACATTAAAAGAGGCATTTTTTTTAAATACTTTGCGTTTCCGCCATCTTTTGCTCCATAAGAATAAATAGAATTTTCCAGATATTTTTCTGGAAATTTATCTGGAGACCCTCCATAAATACTGTCCCAATTATCCTTTATCCATTTTGCTTCATCTACTGCAGGCTTGTAAATATTTCTTTCGATTTCTCTTTCGCAATATTTATAAAATCTTGCCTGGTCTAAAGGTGCGTCTAATGCAAAAACTCCTTTTGGTATCAGAAAAAACTTTTCCGGATTTTTAGTTGCCTTTTCAGCGTAAGTTAAAGAAATCATTGCGCCACTTGAAAGGCCCCCGATTATAAATTTATCTTTCGGTACTTTATGCTTTGCGACAATTTCACTGAAAATTTTATCAAGTAATTTGAATTCTGCTTCTCGATTATCTGTTCCCCAATTTATTGATGGAACAATTACCATAATTCCTTTTTCAACTGCTATTTTTTGCAGAGTGATTTGTTTTAAAGTATTTTCAACGAGTTCTCCACCAGAAGGAATAATAACTAAAACACCTTTGATACTAATTTTTGGTACATATTTATAATAAAATAATTCTGTAGAATTTTCATCATTAATGTACAGTTCGGAATCATCTGTTTTTGAAACAGATAATTTTTCAAATTCTTGTGCTTTACAAGATAAAAGATTAAAAATTAGAGCAAAAATTAATATGTTTTTCATTTTTCGTTTTTTTCGGTCAAAATATCGTACAACATCCAAATTTACGCATTGCGATAGTATAAAATATAATTGCGTTAATGTTGTTTTGGTTTTAGCTATCTATTTATTAATTATTAAATGTAAAATTTAAATATACTATTTACCACGCTACCGCACGAATGCTTTCGTGTGGTTTAAATATTATAAATTAAACTTCCAATGATATAAAAAGCCCAAACCGAGCGATACAATCGCGCGTTAGCGCGGCATTCCAGCATCCATTGGCATAGCTGGTTCAGTGCTCTTTACTTTAGTGCTAACACATTCTATTGTAAGAAGTCTCTGGACTTTGGAGTATGTTTTAAAGAAGTAAGTATTTTTATTTTAGTACGCTATTTACTTCAACGACTTCAAAGTCGTCATTGTTTTGCAGCAGGTGTTTTAATATAGGAATATGTCCTTGTCCAAATAGGAGGACAACGTATTTGTCATTGGCATTGACCTGAGTAATGATATTAGCGTAAATGGCTAAATTCCTCAAATACCAATCAGAAACTGATTCTGCACCAATGTAATTGTCTCCAGCACCAATTTTTGCATAATATTTCAAGTACAATGATAAATTTTTCTGCAAAAGTTCTTTTGTGTTGATATATTTTAGTATTCCGGTTATTGAATTTTGTTTTGTTACACCATCTATTTCACGCATAAAGTTATTCCCAGTAGTCCCTAATTCTTTTAATATATTCAACTGATTTTTTTCTTTAGCAGTGACAGAAACCAAACTGTCATGTTTCATTCCATAAAAAATATCTACACAATTGATATGTTTTAAATTTAATTTTTTGGCTAATCTAAAACCAATTTGCTCTCGCTCAGAAACGGTTAATGTATACTTGTTTTGGGAATAGGCATTATATAAACTATCAAATTGCTTTTGTTGATTCAATGGTCTTTCTATCATTACTTTATCTGCATTTGTTCGTTTTAAAATTTCGGTCAGTTCTTCCAGTTCCTTCTGTCTTTTCGGAGCTAAAAAATTGTCAGTCTTTAATTCAAACGTATCTAAATGAGGGGTCTCGAAGTGAATAGTCCCGATTAAGAGGATTTTGGTTTTATGCTTAGATGCTTGTCCAAAAGTTGTTGTTACTGATAAAAGGATAATTAGAAATGTGAAAATTGTTTTAATGAAAGTCATTGTTTTAGTTTATTATTAGTTTTTTTATCGTTGTTGTTTTCCAAAATTGCCACAAAATATTGATCAATTATTTCTCTTGCTCAAAAGTGAATTACAACGTGTCATCGCTTTATGCAGCTATGAACTTCGATAGTTTTTATTTGGGGCTAAAGATAAAGCTTCTTGCGAGACGTAAATATGAATTCGCTATAAAATTCGCAAATGCATGAAATAGCTTCTGAACTAAGCCTCCGGGAGCTTTTCATGATCCGATATCTTATTAACAAAAAACCGCTCTATAAAAATAGAACGGTTAGTATATTAAATTGTCTTAGCTTGCGCTACTACATCATTCCTGACGTTCCGCACTATCCAAAGTCTTCCAACTTTGCGCAGCGGGGATTTTAAATTAATAATTTTCATCAAGAAATAAATCTAAACTTAACTTTTCATTTATATCGGTGAAATGATTTTTAATTAAGAAATTTTTCAGTGGGAATTCTCTTTCAAAAACCCCATTTTCCGTATAGATTTTAACAATTATGTTTTTATCAATTAATTCTTTGATAGTATAATTTCTTAATGTTATCTGTTCTAAATTAACTACTTTAGTTTGTTGAGAGAAAATTCTATTTGCTGATTCAATTAAGCAAACCTTATAATCTCCTTCAATTCTTCCATCCACTTCAAAAGATAAAGCTTGCTTTGGATAATAAATCTCTATACTATAATCATTAAGAGCTTCTTCGTTTAAATTCCTAAACCCAATACTTAAATTGAATTCTACATTTTTTAACAATTTAGCGAAATATGAACTACCATCTTGAGAAATATTTAACTCTAATATTTCTATACCTTGACTTTTTTTCTGTTCTTTAAAGAACATTGATGGAACTTCTTTTGTATTTATTTCTGGAAGTTTAGATGCTACTTCATTAAATTTATATAAGTTAATATCTAATAATTTAGAAAATAGTTTTTGTTTCTCGCTCTCATTATTTTCTTTCAAATTAATTATTTCTCGCGCTTTAAAGAATAATGGAATTATAGAATTTTCTCTTCCATCAAATGATACTAAAATATACTTATTGGGATTCTCTTCTAAATCTTTTAGTATGAGAGAGTATTCTGTTCCAACTCCTCCTATAAAATTTTCTGCTTTTGTTTTATAACCTTCAGAAAGTACAACTATTACTTTGTTATAATCGGTAATACCTTTATGCATCATTACTTTAAAATCTTTTGCTGTTTCACTCTGTATTAACATTTTATCTACTTCAGCATGAAAGCCATTGTCACGCAATAGATTTGTGAAAGCATGGACTTTTTCTTGATGTTCTTCATTGTCCCAACTATAAGTTACAAATACATTTATTTTTTGTTTCTCGTTTTCTTTTTGACTTTCTTCCATTGGTTCTGTTTTTATTTATATTAATATTTTTATAATTTGGTTAAAAAAACCGCTCTACAAAGTAGAACGGTTAGTATATTAATTTGTCTTAGCTTACGCTACTACATCATTCCTGGCATTCCACCACCCATTGGCATAGCTGGTTCAGCGCTCTTCACTTCAGTGATAACACATTCAGTAGTAAGAAGCATTCCAGATACAGAAGCTGCATTTTCAAGGGCAACTCTTGTTACTTTAGTTGGGTCAATGATTCCTGCTTCAAGCATGTGTACATACTCGTCAGTTTTAGCATTGTATCCGAAGTCTCCTGATCCTTCTGCTACTTTAGCAACGATTACAGAACCTTCACCACCTGCGTTAGCAACGATTTGTCTTAATGGCTCTTCGATCGCTCTTTTCACGATTTTGATCCCTGTAGTTTCGTCAGAATTGATTCCTGTAAGGTTTTCCAAAGCAGAGATTGCTCTTACTAAAGCAACACCTCCACCTGCTACGATACCTTCTTCAACTGCTGCTCTTGTAGCGTGAAGTGCATCGTCAACTCTGTCTTTTTTCTCTTTCATTTCAACTTCAGAAGCTGCTCCTACGTACAATACAGCAACACCGCCAGCTAACTTAGCTAATCTTTCCTGAAGTTTTTCTTTATCATAATCAGAAGTAGATGTTTCCATCTGAGCTTTGATCTGAGCTACTCTTCCTTTGATTTTAGCTTCGTCACCACCACCGTTTACAACAGTTGTGTTGTCTTTGTCGATCGTTACTTTCTCAGCAGTACCAAGCATATCTAAAGAGATGTTTTCCATAGTGAAACCTTGCTCTTCAGAAATCACCTGACCACCTGTAAGGATTGCGATATCTTCTAACATTGCTTTTCTTCTGTCTCCGAATCCTGGAGCTTTTACAGCAGCAATTTTAAGAGAACCTCTTAGTTTGTTGACAACCAAAGTAGCTAAAGCTTCCCCTTCAACTTCTTCAGAGATGATCAATAAAGACTTACCACCTTGTGCGATTGGCTCAAGAACTGGTAATAATTCTTTCATTGAAGAGATTTTTTTCTCTACTAAAAGGATATATGGATTTTCTAGTTCAGTTAACATTTTCTCAGGGTTAGTCACGAAGTAAGGTGACTGGTATCCTCTGTCGAACTGCATACCTTCTACAACATCTACTGTTGTATCGATACCTTTAGCTTCTTCTACAGTGATTACTCCTTCTTTACCTACTTTTCCGAAAGCTTCAGCGATCAAAGCACCGATCGTTTCGTCATTGTTAGCAGATACGGAAGCCACTTGCTTTACCATTTCTGTAGAATCTCCAACAGTTTGAGACTGTGCTTTAAGGTTTTCAACAACTGCAGTTACTGCTTTGTCGATTCCTCTTTTTAAGTCCATTGGGTTAGCACCAGCAGCTACATTCTTAAGACCTTCTCTTACGATAGCTTGTGCCAAAACAGTAGCGGTAGTAGTACCGTCTCCTGCGATATCATTAGTTTTGGAAGCCACTTCTTTTACCATCTGCGCTCCCATATTTTCTACTCTGTCTTCAAGTTCGATTTCTTTTGCAACAGAAACACCGTCCTTAGTTACGTGAGGAGCACCGAAAGATTTTTCGATTACTACGTTTCTTCCTTTAGGACCTAAAGTTACTTTTACTGCATTAGCCAATGCATCTACTCCTCTCTTTAGAGCGTCTCTTGATTCAATATCGAATTTTATTTCTTTTGCCATTTTTGATTAGATATTAGATGTTAGATGTCAGATATTAGACAACTAACAAAAGTTTTTTAATTTGATTTTTTTAATCTTAAATCTGATGTCTGTGATCTTAAATCTTAGCCAATAATTCCTAATAAATCAGCTTCTCTTACGATTAAATAATCTTTACCTTCCAGCTTCAATTCAGCACCTGAATATTTTCCATAAAGAACTTTGTCCCCTACCTGAACAGTTGTAGGCTCATCTTTTTTACCAGGACCTACTGCCACTACAGTACCTTCTTGCGGCTTTTCCTTTGCAGTGTCCGGGATGATAATACCTGAAGCTGTTTTAGTTTCTGCAGCGATAGGCTCTACTAGAACTCTGTCTGCTAATGGTTTAAAGTTTACTGACATAATATGTTTATTTATTAATTATTTCTGGTTAATATTTCTCTAAATGTATGCCATGAGAGGGAGATGGCTGAAATGGCAGACTTTTGTATCCGAATGTGAAAATTTGGCAGAAAAAAGAAAAAGCCGGAAACTTTCCGACTTTTATGATTGTTATGAGAGAACTGAACTATGGGCAATACTGTCCCGGTCCGATCCAAAGGATGCATTGGCCTTTGTAATTGTATTCACAACAAAAGCGTCCAGCTGCTCCTCCATTGATAGATTTTTGAGCATCTCTGCTTAATAATTTAGCATTTTTCATAGTAATAATTTTTTGTGTGTATGATTCCTGAACATTTTATAGTCAATCAGGTTTTTGACATTTGGTGTTTTGCGTGTTATATCAAAGATAATATTTTTCCTTAATATGTGATATATTTAGATCTTATTTTTTTGAATAATATTTTGATTTTCAATTGATAGAGGCTTTGTGTTTATTTAATAAATTCCAGTGACATTTTTCTTCCCGCCATATCTACTTCCTGTTTTACAATGTTCCTTGTTTCTCTATCAATAAAATAAGTTGTTGTTGTTGTTTTACTGCTGATGTCATCATTTGTTTTTACTGCCCAAACCGGTTTCCCATTGTATTCAGTTTTTTTAACATCTACTACATAGGCTTTGATCACCCCATTTTTGTTGGCTTTTGGATTATAGTCGAAAATAGAAATTTCAGAAGAGTAGTTTTCCTGTAAAGGTAAAAATCTTATCAGCATGGGATAGCTGCTGCTGTCAAAATAATTCACCGCATCTGTTTCGATAAGATCTTTTTTCTGAGACTTTTTATCCAGATAATATCCGGTTACCCTATTTTTCCCGAATCTAAGAACCATATCTCTCATAGAATTGTAGGAAGAATGATATTGTGGAGCAAAATCAGCCTTTTTTACAATAGTCGAATCTGTCCATTTAGCGTCCGGAGCTTGCTTCATTTTTACAGTAGTTTTGATAAGAAGGTCTGTTTTATTTAGCTTTTTAAGTTCCGTAATGATGCTTCCGATTTCTGTTTTTGAACCTGCATTTTCAAGATACCATATTGCTTCAGAAGTTTCATCTTTTATCAATTTTGAATCAATACCGGAATGGGCCGGGGTAAGAAGTTTCTGGGAAAATAAATGGGTACAGCTTATCAGTAAAAGAAAAATGAATGTTCTCATAGTTTTTACCCAATAAGTACTATTGGTTTTCAAAAAGTTACAGGGAAACTATGAGAGTTTTTTGAAAATAAAAAAGATCCCTAAGATTGAATTTTGTCTTTCTGCTGCTGATTCAGTTTTGAAATAATAGCAGCCGAAACCGAAATTCCTATGAAATTGGTTACTGATCTCGCCTCATTCATAAAACGGTCTACACTATACAGTAATGCCAGATCTGTAACTGGAATTTTTCCGAATCTGCTTAGGGTAAACATAAGTGCCAGAAAACCTGAGCCTGGAACACCGGATGCCGTTTTTGAAGCTAGCGAAATAATGATGAAAAGCCATAAATAATCCTGTGTTGTAAGAGGGATATTATACAGCTGAACCAGAAAAATACATGAAATAGAAAGATAAATACAGGCTCCTGCGAGATTAAAATTATATCCGAGCGGGATGACAAACCGCAGAATTTTCAGATCATATCCCTGAGATTCCATTTTTTCAAAGATCATGGGGAAAGCTGTTTTGGAAGAAGAAGTAGCTACCACAAGGATAATCTCTTCTTTAATGCTGATTAAAAAATCCCAGAGATTGATTTTGAACAAGTGTGTTACAGGTCCCAGAATTCCAAAAATAAAAACAAGACAGGCAAGATACACTGTGGCTACCACTTTGCTTAATGGCAGCAAAGTATTAATCCCATACACTGAGATTCCGTAAGCGATATTACAGAAGATAACGATGGGAAGGAAAATGTATACATATTTTATCAGTTTAAAGAACAGGTCTTTCCCCTCATCTAAAATGCGGAGCAGCTTATTTTTTCCTTTAGACAGGCCTATAGCTATCCCGGCAGAGATTGATAATAAAAGAAATAGTACATAATTACTGAGATAAAGCGGATTGGTTGAATAGCTTAAAAAACGTTTCGGTAAACTTTTATTAACCATTGAAAGAGATATTTCCGTATTCACTCCCGGTTTTAAAAGAAGACCAAACCCAATTCCCAATGCAATGCTTACCGAAGTGATGATCAGGAAATAAATAATCATCTGTAACGTAATTTTAAAAGCATTTTCAATACTGAAAATATAACTTACCCCATACGTCACAGCGATGAAGATCACCGGAACAATAAGGACCTCAAGAAGCATAAAAAAATAATGACTCACCTTTTCCAGCGGCCGCCCGATTTCAGGAAAGTAATAGCCTGCCAATGCTCCACAGATAATTGCTGTGAATACATAGAGACTAAGATTTCTCAAATAGGAGTCTGTAAATGTTTTTTGCCTGGATTGAGCTGTCATTATAGGTGGGATGAGAATACGAATTTATAAATATAATCTTATATAATGTGAAGGACTAACGCTGCCAGTAACATAACAATAGAAGATCCTATCGCCCATTTCAGGGTAAATTTTAAATGATCTGAAAATTCCACTCCTGCTAAAGAGACCAGTAAATAGGTAGAAGGAACCAATGGACTTAATAAATGGGAAGCCTGACCCACAAGGCTGGCACGTCCTAAAATATCAGGAGGAATACCCATCTGATGGCCTGTAGCAGTGATCACGGGTAATATTCCGAAATAATAGGCATCATTAGTTAAGAAAAAGGTGAGGGGGACACTGAATATTGCAGTGATGACATTAAGATAGCTTCCCCAGTCTTTCGGAACAATACCAATGATACTGTTTCCCATAGAATTCATAATCCCTGTTCCGTTAAGAATTCCTGTGAAAATCCCTGCACCAAAGATCATTCCCGCTACAGACAGCGCATTCCCGGAATGTTTTGCAATAATTTTCTGCTGATCTTTAAGTTTGGGATAATTGATGACGGAAGCAATACAAAACGCAATCATAAACGCAATTCCAAGAGGAATAATGTCAAGTATCATCACGCACAGAAGTACAACAGTAAGGATCAGATTGACAATAAGGAGCTTGGGACGACGCAATGCCGGATCATTTTCTCCTACAATATCCTGTTGGCTGTATTTTGTGTATTTTCCGTGCTTACCGATTCTTTTTCTCTCTTTTACCCCAAGGATATATGCCACTATAAATACCCATACAATACCGATCAGCATAACCGGAATCATCGGGACAAATATTTCAGTATGTCCAAGTTTCAGTGAGCTCATTACGCGGGCAGTAGGGCCACCCCAAGGTAAAATATTCATAATTCCTCCGGCAAGCATGATGATGCAGGTAAGGACCAGGGGATTCATTCCCTGTTTTTTATAAAGAGGCAGCATGGCTGCTACTACAATAATATAAGTAGAAGATCCATCACCATCCAGCGAAACCAACGTTGTAAGGAGTGCAGTTCCGATCGTTGTTTTTACAGGATTATCTCCAACGGCTTTTAGAATAGCGTTCACAAGCGGTTCAAAAAGCCCGGTATCAATCATTAAGCTGAAATAAAGGATGGCAAAGATCAGCATGACTCCCGTAAGAGCAATTTCTTTTACCCCGTCTTTCATCATTTTCCCCAGCTCCGGTCCAAAACCTGCTATTGCAGCAATGAGGACAGGAACGAGCACAAGGGCGGTAAGAGGAGTCATTTTTTTATTCATGATGAGCACCATGAATATAAAAATCATTAAAAATCCAAGAAATGTAAGCATAGTATGTTATCTGTTAATGATATGATTATTTTTGTTTTTTTCTCCAGTCAAAAGTGTTTCTGAAACCTATGAATCCATAGTTACTGGTCTTTCCGGTTTCCAACTGATTGATAAAAGCGATTTCCAGTGCAGAATTTTTTCCGGTTTTGATCCCGAGACCGGCAGTGATACGGTTGCTGTCGAAAGGTTCTTCTTTTTCAATATTCATTCTTATTTCATTTTTAAGAATGCCGTAGAGTTTTTCTTTTTCTCCTTTTTTATTGAAAGGAATTCTGACTGAGATCAGATATCGGAGCCTTACCTGGAATTCATCAGGATTGCTGAGAAAACGTTCTTCTACTCTCAGACGGTTAGATATCGAAGTTCTGCCGATAAAATACTCGGCAGTGACTTGCTGAAAGGGTCTTTTCTCATATCGTATTTTTTTAGAATCATCCGCATTGTATGACTCAAGGACCAAAAACATCGCTCCTGCAGCAGGTCTTATATTCTCCACCACTTCATAATCCACGTAGGCATTGAGAAGAAAAAGTCTTGTGTCATAAGCCAAATCGAAAGAACGGTATTGTGTAAGGGCGGTTAAGGTACTTTTATCGGTAATCTTTGCCGACATCAGGTACTGAAACCACATATTATAATTATCCTTACTCTGACTATATAAAAGTCCATTCAATAAGAATAATGATAAAAGAAGCGTTGATTTTATATTAAGTTTCATGTAATATTTGATTAACATTGCAGTTTCTCAAATATATTTATTAGGAAGAGCGGACCTGGATTTTTTCAATCAATGACAGTTTTTCTCAACGAACTGCATTTTGAGATAAAAAGATATTATATTTGGTAAAGCTGAAAATAAGGCTCGAAGTATGTTTTTAATCATAAATTTTATTATTATATTATTGATTATAAGGGTTTTATTTAGTGGTAAGATTCTGGAAAGCCTTATGAAGTACCGCTGGAAATTTTTATTGAGGTTTCAGCATATTTTTTTCTTTTTTATCTTCATTCTGATCACTTATTTCACCGAAAACTACTTCCTGAATGGTTTTGAATTAATTTGGAGCATTATTTTGAATGTATTTTTGAATGTCGGGATCTATTATCTGGTATACTACTATCTTGTTCCTTATTTCTATTTATCCAACAAATATCCAGAGTTTATCTTATATGCGTTGATTGCCTTTTTGGTTTCCAGTCTTTTCAGGATTCTTTGGGAACCGGCAGTTTTTAGCATGAATTTTACTAAAGAAGGGTATTACGTAAGTTTCCTTTATAATGTCTATATCTCTCAGGGGATCGTGATTCTTGTTGCCTCGTTTTTAGGAATTACAAAAGATAAATTTCTTATAGAGCAGGATGTGATCAATCTTGGAGAAGAAAAAGAACAGCTTTATCTGGATTTATTGAAATCCAAACTGAATCCTCATTTCTTACTCAATACCCTTAATAATATGTATGCCAACAGCTTTACGCATACAGAAAAGACATCTGATTCTATTTTGCAGTTGAGTAAGCTATTACAATATATTATCTATGACAGCGGGAAAGAAAAAATAAGTGTTGCCCAGGAGCTTTCTTCGCTTAAAGCGCTTGCAGATCTGTATCAGTTAAAATACAATAACCTACTTAATATCACTTTAAACCTTCAGGATCAGGACGAGTTTGATATTGCAGAAATCCCGCCTTCTATACTCCTTACATTGTTTGAGAATGCTTTGAAACATTCTGCCATAGGAGAAGAGGAGAGAAGCTTTATCAACCTATCCTGTACCATAGAAGGTTCGGAATTGTTGTTTGAAATTACCAATTCTATAGCTGCTTATCAGGCTCGTGAGGTAGAAACGGGTTATCACGGATTGGGAAATGATGCAGTTCTTCATATATTAGAAAAATGGTATGCCGGTCAATTTGAGTTCCTTTCAGGACCGGAAGAAAATAATCAATATAAAATTGTTTTAAAAATTAAAATAAATGGCTAATCTGACTGTAGTAAATGTTGATGATGAATACCCTGCTTTACAGCTTGTCAAGCAATATTGTGCCCAGCTGGAAGATGTTGAGCTGCTGGGGTCATTTCAGGATCCGGAAGAAGCCTTGGTTTTTCTTAAAGCAAACAAAGTTGATCTGGTTATTTTTGATATCAATATGCCTAAAATAAATGGAGTAGAGCTATTACAACAGCTTCCCGATCCGCCGCTGTGTATTTTCCTTACCCTGGAATCAAAATATGCAGTGAAAGCATTTGAATTGGATGTCGTTCATTATCTTATAAAACCAGTAGATTTTGATACTTTTAAAAAAGCTGTCAATAAGGCAAAGGATTTTTTTCAATTTAAAAATCCAGCCAATAACCGTCATCAGGAAGATTATATTATGTTCAAATCGAACTATGTGATGAATAAGGTTTTTCTCAAAGATATTCTGTGGATACAGGGATTCGGAGAATATATTGTGCTGATGACCCCATTGAAAAAGTATATGATCCTTGAAAGAATGTCCAATTTTGAAGAAAAATTTCAGCATTTTGGATTTATCAGGATTCATAAATCCTATATTGTGTTATCAGACCATATCAATTCTTATGATTCCGGGAATGTGTATCTGAAAAGTGGAGAGCATCTTCCGTTGGGAAGAACCTATAAAAAGAATGTAAAAGAACATTTAAGCTAAAATAAAAAAAGCCGGAAATTTCCGGCTCTATTCTGAATTGTTATGAGATGATCATACTAAGGACAATTTTGTCCCGGCCCGATCCATAAAGTACATTTTCCGTTATCATCGCGTTCGCAGCATACAAGTCTGGCAGAGACAGTTCCACCTTTGACCGCTTTTTGAGCGTTTCTGCTCAGTAATTTGGCATTTTTCATAAGTAATATTTTGATTTTTATAAAGCCTGAACATTTAAAGTCAATCAGGTTTTTGACCATTGGTGTTTATGGTTTTTTAAAGATAATACTTTTTATATCAGTTTGTTGTGTTTTGTGTAGATGAAATACAGATGTTGGTATTGGGATAGATTTTATTTTTACCCAATCTTTTCAGGAATGAAGAATAACACAATTGATAGGATCGAATAATAATTGGAAATCCCGGGTGGGAAAATTTAAATTGAAGGAAGTATTATTCTGTTTTTCTGAGTTCCGATAAAATAGTCGGGAGTGTATTAATACCCCAATGTTCTACATATTTTCCGTTTTTTAGACGTACAATATCTATCACATCAATTTTAATCTGCTTTCCTGTGGGTTCTATTCCCATAAGAACTCCTGTATGGGTTCCAATGATTGCTTTTCTTGTTGTTACTTTATCCTCTTCGGCAATCTGATCATAGATCTCTACAGTCAGATCGGGAAATGCAGGTTTTAAAATATTGAAAAATGTATTCCACATTCCATTACCATCGTTGCTACCAGGAGGTGCTGTTCTGTTAATAAAATCATCATCCATAAGTTGTCTGAAAGATTCTAAATTACATTGCTCAATTACTTCTTTGTTGAAGCGTCTCACGGTTTCTTTATTTTTTTCTAAACTGCTCATAGGTCTATTTGGGGCTCTGGTGAAGTGATAATAAATTTATATTGTTTATAATGGATTGAAATTTGGGTTGTTATTTAGTTTGAAACTATAATCTATTGTAAAGAGGGATATTGTTTAAACATAAAAAACTGCCCGTAGACAGTTTTTTTTATGTTATGATTTCTTACCTGCAGCCTGCATCGGATTTACTTTCCCGCTGGCGCCGCCTCTTACAGAACCCGCTTCCTGTTTTTGTTTAAAAAGCTGGAATTTTGAAGTTTCCGTACCGGATCCGGCACTGCTCCAAAAATTATTTGTAGTATCAATATCAGCGGTTTCTCGCATTGGATCAAGCTGAATTGATTTCAGTTTCTTATCAAAATAATACGTTTTGGAAACCTTTTGTTCATTCAGCCTCCAGATCTGAGCTGCGGATTTGTCATATAATTTTGAACCATCTTCAAAAGTGAACTCAAGGATAATAGGCATTACCAATCCGCCTTTGTTCACAAAGTCAATTTGGTACGCTGTAATATTTTTAAATTGATTTTTATCCTTAGCATCCAAAGGAAGACCTGCTTCTGTTTTAATAGCGTATTCCTTATTATTGTCAACCTTTTCCTGCCCTCTGTCATATCTGTAATAGAAATCCTGGGCATCTTTGTCTCCGTCCACATAGAATTTGATATTCTTGTCTTCTCTGTTTCTGATCTTCGAAAGGTCCTCAAAACTGTTTACCAAAGGTTTTTCAACCTGATATTTTACTTCAGCAGCTGCTTTTGGATCCGTTTCCAGATTAGGAACTGCTACCGTTACCTTATCAATGGCAATATCTACAGGATCTGTACCGTAGAACCAGCCTCTCCAGAACCAGTCAAGATCTTCACCGCTGGCATCTTCCATTGTACGGAATAAATCGGCAGGTTCAGGATGTTTAAAAGCCCATCTTTTGGCATAGGTTTTAAATGCTTTGTCGAAAAGTTCCCTTCCCATGATCGTTTCACGAAGAATATTCAACCCTGTAGCAGGTTTTGAATAGGCATTCGGTCCATACTGAACAATATTTTCAGAGTTGCTCATTATAGGTTCCAGCTGGTCTTTCGGAAGTTTCATATAATCTACAATCGTCCATGCCGGTCCTCTTTTCGAAGGGAATTTATTATCCCATTTTTCTTCCGTAAGGTATTCTGTAAAGGTATTAAGACCTTCATCCATCCATGCCCACTGTCTTTCATCAGAATTGATGATCATCGGGAAGAAGTTGTGCCCCACTTCATGAATAATCACGCCGAGCATTCCATTTTTGGTTCCTTCAGAATACGTTCCGTCTTTTTCAGTTCTTCCGAAATTGAAGCAGATCATTGGATATTCCATTCCATTGGCAGCCTCTACAGACTGAGCTACCGGATAGGGGTAAGGAATTGTAAATTCTGAATAAGTTTTAACGGTATGGGCAACTGCTTTTGTGGAAAACTTTCTGTAAAGACCATAAGACTCCTTTGGATAGAAGCTCATTGCCATTACTTTATTATTGTTTTCAGGAATCGTTACACGCATTCCGTCCCAGACAAATTTTCTGGAAGAAGTCCATGCAAAGTCACGAACATCTTTCGCTTCAAAAACCCAGGTTTTTCTTTGTTTTGAATGATTTTTTTCTACCTTCTTAGCTTCATCCAATGTTACAATTTCGATGGGCTCAGAGGCGTTCTCAGCTTTTCTATATCTTGATAATTGATCAGACGTTAATACCTGATCATAATTTTTACATTCTCCGGTTCCACCTACAATATGGTCGGACGGTACATTCATGGTTACCTTAAAATCTCCAAATACTAAGGCAAATTCACCTCTTCCGGTAAACTGATGGTTCTGCCATCCCTGAAAGTCACTGTATACACACATTCTTGGATACCATTGTGCCATAGTATAAAGATCATTCCCATCTTCCGGGAAGTTCTCATATCCTCCACGGCCTCCCATTTTCATCCTGTTGGAGATATTGTAGTTCCAGTCTACTTTGAAAACAAACTTTTCTCCCTTTTTCAGAACTTTAGGAAGATCAATACGCATCATGGTTTTGTTCACTGTATATTTCAGAGGATTACCAGAAGCATCTGTTACTTTTTCAAGACTGACTCCATACCCATTATCTTTTACCGGCAGCTCAGAAACTTTAAGCTGCTGATCAGTCGTTGAAGGGCGCAGAACAGATGAATTATCATATCCTGCATTTCTGATACTTGAATGCTCGTTTTCATCAAGCTGCAACCAGATATAATCCAGCTCATCAGGAGAATTGTTGTAATAGGTAACTGTTTCTGAACCTTTCAAATTTCTTTTATCCTCATCCAGATAAGCGGAAATGTTGTAGTCAGCTCTGTTTTGCCAGTATCCGTGTCCGGGAGCTCCGGAAGCTGTTCTGTAAATGTTAGGTGTTGGAAGAATAGTTCCCAGCTGCTCAAACTTATTGCCATGGTTGCTGCCTGGGTTATTCTGAATATTTTGTGCGGTGAAACCTGTATATGCAAATACAGAAAGTGAAAGTATAACAACTTTTAGTTTCATAACCGAAATGATTTATTAATGATCAAAGATAATAATAAGCTGTTGAAATAATAAAAATATTTAACTTTTAAAAAGGAATTCTTTCCAAAGTCATTTTTAAGGATAAAGCAAATACTCCGGAAGATACAAACAGAATCCAGTCTTTTTTATTGACCTTAAAAACGTTCAGCAGAATAAATAAAGTGATTAGAATACCAAAAACAATTACAATTTGTCCTAGTTCCAGCCCGATATTAAACCCAAGAAGAGGGAGAGCAATGCTCTGGCTTTTCGCAATCATTACTCTGGCTGTATTAGCGAATCCCATTCCATGAACAAGGCCAAAAATCAATGCCAGATAGTAATTGGCGCGCATCAAGGTCTGCTTCTGGTTCTTCATGATAATATTATCCAAAGAAGTCACAACGATAGTCAAAGGAATTAAAAACTCAACCCAATCTGAAGGAACCCTGAAAACATCCAGTATACTTAAGGCTAATGTTATAGAATGCCCTATTGTAAATGCGGTGACAAGTATTAGTATTTTCTTCCAGTCACTGTATGAATATACGGCGATCAAAGCCAGAACAAAGAGCTGGTGATCTAAGGCATCCAAAGAGATGATATGTTCCCATCCAAGGTTTAAATAAAAAAGAAAATCCTGCATTATAATGATAAATTGTTGAGTTTTGAATATTCTATGAAAACAAACTTAATTTTATGTCTTTTATTGTATTTTATGTTAAATAACTATCAATAATGTGAGTTATTTCCATGTCGGATAAAAATTGTATAATTGCATTGATAAAAAAATGAAAATGGATATTAAAAAATTATTTTTTACAAAAGTACACATTTCACATGGAGGAGCGAAGCTTCTACGAAATGCTACAGCAGCCTTTTTGGGATTATATTCCTATGCTTTTTACGGGCAGGTACAGAAATTGGATTCCCGGTTTGATATTTTATTGAAAAATAAAGAGAGTATCACCAATGGAAGATCTGTAAAAGAACTGGAACGCCCCGATATGAAACTTGATCAGCATTTGGTGGTGACTTCTAAGGGGGCACAAACAATGTATTCATGTATTATCTATACGAAAGAACCCGAAAAACTGAAAGCTGACGGATTTCTTGTTCAGAGCCAGTTACCTACTTTTTCTACAGCTTTAGCTTCTATTGAAGATATTGAAAGACTGACGAAACTTCCCTATGTAACCTCTGTAATGGGGCCAACATTTGATGAACTTCATAACGATACGAGCAGAGCTCAGTCCGGAGCAAGTCTTTTGCAGGATGGAGTTTTTAATAATACAGCTTATAACGGTACCGGCATTCTGGTGGGAATTTTTGACAGTGGAATAGACTGGAAACATCCTGACTTCAGAAAAGCGGATGACCAGACCAAAAGTAGAATTGTTTCCATCTGGGATCAGACATTAACTGCACAAGCGGGAGAAATTGCTCCAGTAGGGTTTGGAACTGGTGTAGAATATACAAGAGCACAGATTGAAGATGAACTGGATGGAACACCAACAGGTTTCGTTCGTGAAAATGATACCAACGGACATGGAACACACGTTTCGGGTACCGCTGCTGGAAACGGAGCTGCTTTTACCGATAAAAGACATAAAGGATTTTCATCTGATGCAGATATTGTTTTTGTAAAAGGTGGGAACGGATCTTTTCCTACAACCAATACCATTAATGCTTTAACTTATTTCAAAAATGTAGCTACGGCTCTCAATAAACCTATCGTTGTCAATATGAGTATTGGCGGACAGGGAACTGCCCATGACGGAACTTCAAGCCATGAAGTGGCGGTTAACAATTTTACGACTTCAGGAGCAGGAAGAGTAGTCGTTATTTCTGCAGGTAACGATTATGGAGCCAATCTTCACAGAAAAGTTGATATCGAAGCTAATGGTTCACAGACCTATAATTTTACGGTAGCAAGCAACACCTCTGCAGGAACGGTATTTTCATTCATTATGTATGCCAATGATAACACTCCTGTTACAGCAAAGCTAACAACTCCCGATGGACAGGTGTATACCCAAAATATAAGTACTACTACTGCTCACAGTATACTGGGAGGAGATCTTACAGCCACGATGTATAACTATTGGGGAAATGATAATAACAAACGATATGTTCAGCTGATAATTACCAGAACTTCAGGAACTACGAATGCTCAGGGGAATTATACATTAGAAATTACCAACAACGGAGCACAGCAGATCACAACCCATGGCTGGTTGTATAGTCAGGGAGTGGCAACCACTTTACAAAACGGTGATAATGAATATATTGTAGGGTCTCCGGGGAATGCCTCTAATGCTATTACAGTAGCTTCTTATATGGGAAGACCCAGCTGGTATAGTACAGCTGCTTATTCTACCACAACTCCGCAGGAGTCCATCTCTTCATTCAGTTCACAGGGACCAAGAGTAGATGGGGTTCAAAAACCTGAAATTGCAGGTTCCGGTCAGAATGTTATTTCATCAAGATCCAGTAATTCTGCTCCTGCAGCAACAGATATTATTGCGGGAACTACTTATTATGTGAAAAACCAGGGGACAAGTATGTCATCACCGGGAGTAGCGGGAGCGGTAGGATTATTGCTTCAGGCGAATCCGACATTAACGGCAGCACAGGTGAAAGCACGTCTTACTGCTAATGCAAGAATGGACGGTGCAACGGGTACGGTTCCAAACATGAGATGGGGATATGGTAAATTGGATATTTATAAAGCAGTTACCGATGAGTTAGGTTGTGTAAAATCCAATTTTGAGACTGTAGGTTATGATGAACCTTACATTGTTGCCAGTACGGAAGCTAATTATTATTTTGATAATATCGCCCTTGCGGTAAGATATACACCAACATTGACAGGGAAACTGGGAGGTTTCTCATTTATGACAGGATCTTCAATCCCTTCAGATATTCCGGTAGATATTCAAATCAGAAAAGTGAATGCCAGCGGAAATCCTGGAGATATTATTGCCACTAAAACCATTACTTCATGGCTTAATAATACACAGAGATATAGCTGGAACTACGTAAATCTTTCCGATCTGAACGTACAAATGGTAACCGGAAAAGAATTTTATATCGTCGTAAATGGCTTAGGAGGAAGAATTGCTATGAAAGCTGAAAGCGCAGTAGTCAACAACAGATCTAAAACTTCCACAGATGGTACTTCATGGACTTCAAGAACTTTTGATCTTAAAATGAGAGCCATAGTCTATGAAAATGTTGCTGAAGTGAAAAACTTAGCCAATTCCAATCAAACTAAAACAAGTGCAGCAGCCAATGGATATAACTACTTTACCAATAACTGCCAGCTGATCTCAAGAGTTGAAAAAGAAACGGCGAGTACAGTAACAGGAAATGTAACTTCAAAAGTATGGGTAGACAATGCACAGCCCAATTATGTAGCAAGAAGATATGAAATCAATTCGGATGCAAACACTACCACGGCAACCGGAAAAGTAACTTTATACTTCAAACAGGCTGATTTCGATGCTTATAATCTTACAAGTGGAGTAAAATTACCTATTTCACCTACCGATGTTGCCAATAAAGCCAATCTTCTTATCGAAAAATATACAGGAACAAGTACTATAGGTACCACCGCTTCTTTTGGAGGAACAGCAGCCATTATCACTCCTGACATTGCTGATATTATCTGGAATGATACCTACCAATACTGGGAAGTGAGCTTCCAGACAACAGGTTTTGGAGGATATTTTGTTAAAACAGGGACAACGCTGGGTACGGCAGATGTTAAGATCAATTCAGAAGTGAATATCACTCCGAATCCGGCGAAAGATTTTGTAAATGTAGTATTAGGAAGACATTCTAAAGCAGCAGTAACCATTTACGATGTTTCAGGGAAATTGATTAAAACTGTACATGTGAATACAAATTCAGGGAAAATTGATATTTCTGAACTGGTAAGAGGAACCTATCTGTTTACGATTGCACTGGATGATAATACAAAAATTACGAAAAAAGTAATTAAACAATAGATCTTTATCAATCAAATGATAATATAAAAGCAACAGTTTCTATAACTGTTGCTTTTTTTATATTTGCTATAAAATAAAATTCATGCCGGGTAAGTTTTTTTGGAGTTTTCTTTTATTATTAACAATCGTATTTCAGAGTTTTACAGAAGGTGAAGCTTTTCACCCCTATCATGTAGGCTCTGTAGAAATTAATTATAATGCAAAATCCAGAACATTTGAAGTGACAGGAAGATTCTTTCTCGATGACATGGAAAATGGTTTAGGGAAAAAATATGGAGGAGCTTTTCATTTTAATGATGAAAAATACAAAGCAAAACTGAATGAAGCCTTACAAAAATATTGCGCAGAATATTTCAAATTAAAGGCAGATAACAAGTTTCTGAAAGTAAACTATATCGGCTATGAAGAAGACCAGGAATCAGTGAATGTCTTTCTTGAATCTGAAGTAACCAGCAGCCCTAAAAAAGTAGAAACCGCAGTAAGCTTTCTCTATAACCTTTTTGATGATCAGATTAATATCGTTCATATCATTGTGAACGGACAAAGAAGCAGTGAAAAACTTACCTATCCTAACCGTTATCTTTATAAGCAGTTTTAAAAATATGATGGATTAGCTATAGAAGTTGGGTAGCTCTACAATTCTGTTTGGATTATTTTAATTTTACACAAAGGTTTAACATATTGTATGATGTTTTTAAGGGAGCAAAGGTAGAATCAACTTCATTGATTCCCTTTAAGCGAACGAATATTCATACAGTTTAGCCAGCGGCTTAGCTCACTTGTAATGAGTTATTTTAATATCAACTTTGCGTTTTAAATAATTCTAAAATATTAATTTTCCAGCTGAAGCAGCGTATTGATCCCTTTCGCATGGGCGAGCAGATCAGGAAAAAAATCATCATAACATTGCTGAAGATGCTCTTTATTCTTTAAAAAAGCTTCAAATACAGGAATATCTTTATCCAGATATTTTGCTTTATTCAGCACATTCTGAACACTGAATTTAATTCCCCAATCTTCACGGTAATTATAAAGCCAGTCGTCATGCTCCATTTTGACAAGCATTTTTTTGAAATTTTCAGGCAGCCATTGCTCATTGGCATTCAGAGCTTTGTAAACCCTGAGAGAATGGGCTTTCCACTCTGGCAGAGAGTTCAGTGAAAGATCTCTGGCTACAAAGTGATCCATCGAAACATCTACAAATGCACCTGCATACAATCTTACCAAAGGTGCAAAAACCTTTTTGGCTTCATGAATGGCAGGGTGAGAGTCTGTAAATGTATCAATAGCCCTGTGAAGGGTAATCCCGTCCTGAATATCTTTCGGGAAAGAAAAACGATCTCTATTGCGGATAAAATCTTCCAGAAATTGCCCCACGATCTGTCCGTCGGTAAAAGATAGAAAAGAATGAGCCAGGTAATTCATAACTTAAAGGTATGAATTAAATGTGGATCGTAGATATAATAATGAATGGTGAATGATGAATTCACTTCGAACTCCCTCATTGACCATTCACAATAATTCTAGAAAAGTCTCTCATGAAAATCTTCAATCTTACTCACTTCTTCAATCTTAATCCCAAATTTTCTTTTCGGAATTTTATTAAGATTGGAAACAAATATCTTTTCATACCCCAGTTTTTCAGCCTCGGTAATTCTTTGCTCTACCTGCGCTATAGGACGTATTTCTCCACTTAATCCGATTTCTCCTGCGAAGCAGTAGTGTTCTGAGATGGCAATATCTTCATTGGATGAAAGAACAGAAGCAATAACGGCCAGATCCAGTGCCGGGTCGTCTGTTTTTATCCCTCCGGTAATATTCAGGAAAACGTCTTTCGCTCCCAGTTGGAAACCTGCTCTTTTTTCCAGAACGGCCAAAAGCATATTCAGCCTTTTAGAATCAAAACCTGTGCAGCTTCTCTGAGGGGTACCATACACTGCTGTGCTTACCAATGCCTGAATTTCAAGAAGCATAGGACGGTTTCCTTCCAGCGTTACAGCAACTGAATTTCCAGACAGTTCCTCAAATTTTTTGGTGATCAGAATTTCAGAAGGATTTTTAATCTCCTTTAGTCCCTGTGAGACCATCTCGTAAATTCCAATTTCGGAAGTCGATCCAAAACGGTTTTTATTAGCTCTTAACAATCTGAAAAGATGATTTCTGTCCCCGTCGAAGTTCAGAACGACATCTACCATATGTTCCAGCACTTTTGGTCCGGCAATCTGGCCATCTTTGGTGATATGTCCTACGAGGAATACCGGAGTATTGTTTTCTTTAGCATATTTGATGATCTCATTGGAACATTCCCTGATCTGGGAAACTGTTCCAGGAGAGCTCTCTATCAGCTGAGACTGCAGGGTCTGAATAGAATCGATGATCATGAAATCCGGTTCCAGCTTCTTAGCTTCATGAAGGATTTTTTCCAATGATGTTTCCGTGTAAAGAAAACAGTTCGGATTTTGGATATCGGTAAGCCTGTCTGCTCTCATTTTGATCTGAGAAGCACTTTCTTCCCCCGAAACATAGAAGACTTTTTTCTTCATTTTCAAAGCAAGCTGAAGCAGAAGAGTAGACTTTCCGATTCCGGGCTCACCACCAATCAACGTAACAGAACCTAAAACAATCCCACCTCCCAGGACACGGTTCAGTTCTTCAGAAGGAGTTTTGATTCTCGGTTCTTCGCTGGTTTCCACTTCAACAATATTGATAACATGTTGCTTGGTTTTTGAGAAAGGAGGAGTTTTATGAGACGTTTTTTCAACCACTTCCTCTACTAAAGTATTCCATTCTCCGCAGCTTTTGCATTGTCCCAGCCATTGGGGATATTGGGTTCCGCAGTTTTGACAGAAATATGCTGTTTTCAGTTTTGCCATACTGCGAAGTTATAAAAAAGCATTTTTTTTACAGAATCTAAATGGATTTAATATTAAAAACTAATACCGCTATGGTAGAAATATCTTTCATATCTTAGCTTCATTCAATTAAAATAGTAATGTAAAATATAATTACAATGAAAAAAGTATTTTTATCTTTCGCATTTATGCTTTTAAGTATTGTTGCATTGGCACAAGGTACATGGGAAGCAGACACCATGCATTCTTCCATCAACTTTAATATTAAGCATATGGGAATTAGCTTTGTACAGGGGAGGTTCGATAAATTTGACGGAAGAGTGGTCAATAGCGGAGCTAATCTCGATAATGCAGATGTAAGCTTTGCGGTAAGTGTTCGTACCATAAATACCGGAGTGGATATGAGAGACAGACATCTTGTAAGTGAAGAGTTTTTCGATGCTGCCAAATTTCCTGCGATTGAATTTAAAAGTTCTTCTATCACAAAAGATAAGAACAATAACTATATCCTGAAAGGAAAGCTGACGATGAGAGGGGTAGAAAAAGAAATAAGTGTTCCTGTGACATTTGGGGGAATTACAAAAAATAAAGACGGAAAAGAAATAATGGGGATTCAGACAAAATTTACAGTGAACCGTTTGGATTATGGAATCAAATATGATCCGTCCGGAGCAGGTATTGCCAAAGATGTTGAAGTAACAGCTTATTTTGAACTGGTTAAGCAGTAATATTTAAAATATAACATAAAAAAAGGTTTTCCAATCAAATGGGAAACCTTTTTTTATGGAAATTGTTTAAACCTTACAAAAATACAAAAGTGAAAAAAGCTTTCATTTTAAAACACTTTAGTCCACTTAAGTAAGATTAAAATGAGTCCGCAGAAAAGTACACCTAGCTCTAAAAAAAACTTAAGTGTTTAAAACTTTTGTGACTATTGTGGTTAAAAATAATCAATGCCAAAGTTGGGACCAATTCATGTATAAAGCTCATTGAAAATCGATGAAAAAATTAAAGATATTTTTAATTTGAAACATTCACTTTTCCGGAAGAAACAGTAAAGATTCCAAAATCATCGATCAGCATATTTTCCTTCTGAACGGAATTAAAAGCCATAACTCTGTCCAGTTCTTTCTGTGAACGCCTTCTCATAATCCAATCCTTTTTCTGATGATTGTTCAGAACATAGGCGATCATTTTCAATTGTGGATGCCATGGTTGTCCTGTATAAACGATATAAGCATTCTTTTCTGAAATAGAATTCACTCCCTGAATCGCTTTACTGGCCATTTCGTTATCCCCAAAAAGCTCAAGGATTCCGGATACAATGGTGATATTAGGTTCGAAATTCAGTTTTTGATAGGTCTGTGGATCAAAGCAGTCAAAATTGGTAAAATGGATTTTCTGATAATTCTTTTCTTGGATAACCTTTTTCCCAATTTCAATATTGGATGTGACAAATTCATTGATGACAATTTCTGCATCCGGATATTTTTCTTTGATGTCAAATAAATAATTTCCGGTTCCTCCTGCAATATCAAGTATTTTAATCGGTCTTCCCTGCTGCTGCAGAGTGTGTATATTTTGTTCTAGCAGCTGAAGCAAATGCTGTTTTCGGATGCGGATTCCCTTCCAGCCGATAGCATTAAGGTAATTTTTATCCATCATTTTCCCAAAACCGAACTTCCCTTTCGGCTGATTCTGGTAAACATAATCCAATGAAGCTCCGGAATCAAATCCATACTTCAAGCCGATGGCCATTCCATTGCTTATTTTTCCGATCTTTCCTAAAGACAATTTCTGCATTTTAAAATTCAGGGTATTGCCGACATTATTTTGCAGGTCTTTATACTCTTTTACAGAAAAAGGATCAGGAGAAAGAGAGGCTTGTTTTACATTTCTGTTGAAGCATTTTTCAGCAAAATCCACAATTTTATCATACACTTTTTCCTTTCCGGTATCGAATAAAATGCCGTGGAAAAAGTCTGGAAGAACTTCATAGTATTTCAAATCTGTATCCAGTTTTTCATGGAATATTTTCTGATCTTTATTGAAAACGACATGATCTTTTTCTGCAGCCAGAATTAAAGTTGGGGTATCTATAGCTTCGGCATCTTCCACCAGACGTTTTCCGGCTTTTGCAAGATCAATGAGAAGTTCTGCATCTATCGATCTCGAGATAAGAGGATCGGTGTCGTATGCTTTTTGCTGTTCCGGATCATGAGTCAGCATTTTGGATTTCACATAACTTTTAATGATCAGACCTTTCTTGAGCTTCGTTCCTAAAGTAATCATTTCATTAGCCAGTGGAACGATGAGGTTGATTCTAAAAGCAGGAGCCAAAAGTGCCATTCCAGCAATACACGGGGCGAAATCATGAGCCCACGCAGAGGCAACAACTCCACCAATACTGTTGGCAACAACGAAAATATCTGAGATTTTCACATTGTATTGTGAGCAAATAAACTTAGCAAATGAATCAAGATCTCTTACATAGTCCATAAAAACAGATGAGGTCTGGGTTTTTGTATAACCATGCCCACGCAGATCGAATGCGAAGATGTTGTATTTTGAAAACTGAGGAGATGTGGAAATATCATTCAGTCTTTCAGAATGCTCATGCCCACGATGGATGATGATGATACTTTTCTGATGAGGCTGGTAATTCCACTCACGGTAGAAAATTTCACTGTTGTCAAAACTCTTAAAATGTCCGCTGTTCATAGATTAAAATTTTTTGAGAAAATCCTTCAGATAAGTATGAATTACAGCATGCTTATTGTGGGTTTTCATTATGGTTATTGCTTCTGCTAAGGGTAAAGATAAAGTATTTTTGATTACTAAAATTCCGATCACTGAACTTCTGGTGAATCCCATGGTGCAGTGGATTAAGATTTTTCCGCCTGGAGGAAGTTGTCTGTAATTTTCTGTGATTTTTGTAACCAATTTTTGAGTCTCGTGAATATCAAATGTCCCAATATCCAAAAAAGGAACAGAATGATAGTTGGCTGTATTTTTTATTACAGGAAGTTCTTCTATTTCGGCCGATACATCATATACAAATGTAGTTGGGGTAAGTTCAAAATTTTTGACAGCTTCATAGTTGGGTCTTGATGAAATATACAAATTGGGAAGGATTTCTTCAGGAGTTTTGTTTTTCCGGAAAAACTTCCAAAATATCCGGTATATCAGTAAATAAGGGAAATAGAAAATCTTTTTTACCCACGGGATATCTCCGGTTTTATTTTTTAAAAAGAAGATATTGTTTTTCTGATACTGATATCCGATCAGCATATTCATCAGAGCCAGCCACAGTAAAACCAATCCTGTATGCCCAATGAATTTATCCGTCAAAAGTGCCAGTAAAATAAATATCCATGCTGAGAAAAAATACATATTGGCTACATGGAAATTTCTGTACAGAAAATCATTTTTACTATAAGGAAAGAGGATAAAACTAAGATGGGCAAGAATACTTCCGGCAATAATATCAATCAAATGATGCTGATAAGTCGTCAAGGTAGAAATTCCCAACAAAATAAGCCAAAGCATTAATAATGTTCTTCCTTTTTTTAAATTCCTGAAAACAGACCAGAAAATAAAAGCATAGGCAATATGTAATGAAGGAGCCTGGTTAAAAGGTGAATCAAATACTTTTAAAAACTGAAAAGAATACCCAAGAAAAGAATTGCTGACTTCAGGTTTGGGCGAGGAATATTGTAAGGGAAATAATAAGAAACAAATTCCGGCAATAATGGTTGCAAAGAGCATTCGCTGTATTAAGACTCTAAACTGTTCTTTATTCTGACAGCAGAAAAATACCACACAGAAAAAGAAACCGCTCGTCATATAAGGAATAATACTCCATGGGATGAAAGGGATATATTTTTCAAATTCAAAAACAAAAGACGGAATTTCAGTTAATGTTGAAACATACCATGCTGCAAAATTGTACGCCATCATAAATACGATGGCACATAAAGTCAGGGCATATACTTTCTGTTGTACTGTCAGTCGTTTTTCATCCATCTGGCTTTTCTGAACATGATGATATTTAATAATGAAGAAGGAAGTAGAGATAAAGATTTCATCATCCATCTCATTTTTGAAGGAAAAATAATACGTTTTTTCTGTTTTTCAATAGCTTCAGAAATTATAGATGCCGCAGTTTCCACATCTGTAAGAAATGGTTTTTTGCTTAAATCATCCTGATTAAGCTGTCTTAATTTTTCAGTATCTATATATCCGGGGGCAATCGTGGTAACGGAAATTCCAAAAGGCTTCAAGGCACGGCGGTAAGCATCGGCAATCTGTATCACAGATCGCTTTGTCTTCGTATAAAGACTAGAGTTTTCATACTCCAGAATCCCTGAGACAGAAGCAATCACAGCAATACTTCCTTTTTTCTTGTTTCTCATTACTTTTCTTGCAACTTCGAAACAGTTGATCGTTCCCAGAATATTCGTTTGCAGCATTTCCTCTGCTTCTTCGTATGAAATTCTTCCCGCAACATCTTCTGCATAGCTTCCTGCACAGTTGATGAAAATATCAAGCCCGTTTTTATCCACAAGAAAAGACTGCAATGTGGATAACAGAGCATTCATATCACAAACATCTGCTTGGAAAGCTTTTAAATTTTTATGATGATTTTCCGGGATTTTGGTCAGATCTCTTCCACAGACTCCTACACAATATCCTTTAGAAAGATAATGCTTAGCCAGAGCATAGCCAATCCCTGAAGTTCCGCCTGCGATAAAAACGTTCATGAGTGTTTGATGGTTTTCAATTTTATGTAAAAATAGATTTTAAAAGTGAAAACAGGAATAATGTTTTTTAATGAAGCTGTCTAAACTTTTATTTTTTGAAACATGAAGATTGTATTAAGATGTTGAGAGTATTAAGATAAGCTTCGCTTTAAGCTTAAAAATCAGAATGATTTATCTTAACTATACTTTATTTCTTAAATCTTCCTTAATGGTTCATATAATTATAATAAAGCTAATATATTCAATAGACACGGGCTTTAGCTCGTAATCACAATAGATGTAATAGCATTGGCTTTAGCCAAAACGTAAATCTATTTCAAAAACCACTCCGTCAAATTTTCAATTTGCCACCCCTCCAGAGGAGGGGAATTTTTACATTTTTAATTGAAATATTTGTTATTACTTTTTTATACTCTTCATTGTCTGATCAAACCCATACTGCCACTGTATTTCCATGTCTTTCACAAATTGTTGATAACTTTTTGGGAATGAAAAATCAATCTCAAACTTTTTCCAGTTGATTCCCTTTTTTAGATAATGCCCTTCCAGTTCCTGTTTGATGTTGGTGGTATCAATCTGAAAATCAGATAAAAGTTTTTCTGTTTCAGAAAGTCTTTCATTTCCGCTAAAACCAAAGACGGAACGAACGAGTGCTTCCTCCACCGGATTGTAAGATTGTTTTTTTTCGGTGATGATTTCCTGAGCCAGATGTTGAGCCAGTTCAGCAGGAACAAGATCTATAGCTCCGCCTGCAAAATATCTTCCCTGAAAAAATGCCGGTTTTACATAAAACATATCCGAAACAGAAGCCCGGGTGCTTTCAAGTAAGGAAAAATTGGTGATGATTTTGAGCGATTCTTCAACGGCACTGTTTTTAAAACTTTCAGAATTGCTGATGATTTGTTCAGGATGAATCCTCTTTGCCGTTTCAGGATCAGTGAAAATTACTTTTTGATATAATCTTTTTCTGTTTCTGGGTTGATTTGTTTCTTCTGAACTGAAGAGAAGCTCTGAACCAATGATTACGGTAGGAATTTCTTTTGAAAACGTTACGTTTTTTAGGGTTGGAAAACAGTCAGACAAATCCTGAGGCAGCTCAACAAGATATCGGTTGAAAACATCTTCAACAAAAGGTGCGTTTCTTTTGTCAAATAGCTTTTTCAAGGAGAAAAGACCTATTCTTGAAAGCTTCTTTTGCTTTGTTAATATAGTACCGGAAACAAATTCAAAATATTCCTCCGACTTCAGATATTCTTTCCGGGAAAGATGATCAGGAAAAGCATTGATAACAGTTGCAGCAAATGATCCTCCACAGGAAGCAATAAGGACATCCGGTTTGAGATCCAGTTCTTCCAGAGCTGCAAAGATCCCAAGATAAATCATCAATCTTGTTCCGCCTCCTGAAAAGATAACTGCCCTTTTAAATTTTTCATCCATTGCTTTAATTTTTTATCAGAAGAGGAAGTGCCCAGAAGAATAATGGAGCATTGAAGATCAGACTATCCACTCTGTCCAGCAGACCGCCATGTCCGGGAAGAAGGTTTCCTGTATCTTTTACGTCGGTTTTTCTTTTTAAATAAGACATGAAAATATCTCCGAAAAATCCCGAGATCCCCAAAATAAGTCCTAAAATACTGTTGGTTAAAATATCGGTTTTAAGTAGAAAATATCCTAAAATATTACTTAAAATAATGGTGAGAAAAACTCCGCCGATAAGGCCTTCCAATGTTTTGTTGGGACTTATCTGAGGGGTTATTTTATGTTTTCCGAAAAATTTTCCCATCAAATATTGAAAAACGTCATTCAGTTCCGTTACTACCACAATAAAAATAATGGCACTGATACCATGGGTACTATTTCTTATCCATAATAAATGGGGGAAAGAAAAAAGACATACCAATAAGGCTATGGAAACCCCATATAGTTGTTTTGCTGAAGCTTTTATTAATAAGAAATAAAGAAGAACAAATATTCCTAAAAGGGAAGAGTATAAAAGATAATTTTCAATGTTGAAATAAAACAATAAATAGAACTGGGAGATTCCTATGAATATTGATGAAATAACAGGATTCACGGGGACTTTAAACATTTTTGAAAATTCAAGGAATGATTGCAGCCCTATCCACGAGACAAAAAGTGCCATAGCAAGAGGATGTAAAATACCCAACGCAAAAACAATAATGATATAGATCCATGTTTTTACCCTTAGAGGGACATCTGCGAATTTATTTTCTTCAGGCTTCATTCAAAGATTTCTTAAGTCGTGTATAAGTACTGATGATGAGTAAAGCAATGATAATTCCAAAAATATACTGGGAAATAGAGGTAATATTGACTCCAAAAAATATCAGTAAACCATATAATCCCAAGATAAGTGCACGGTCGCTTTTTCCCATAGGACCATCATAACGTCGTTCTTTTCCTACAATTTTCCCTATCAATCCGGCAAATTCATTAATGACACTCAGAATAATAAAGATGACAATAAGATACAAGCTTTCCGGTTGAAATTTAAGAAGAGGAAAAAAAACAATCACATCCGAAACAATATCACCCACTTCATTTAAGACCTCTCCAAGCTTACTTGTCTGATTAAATTTCCTTGCCATCATTCCATCCAGAGCATTTAAGGCCATTCTCAGAAGTAATCCGATTGGCAGGCTTAGGAAGAACCATTTCGAAACATCTGCATTCCAGAATAATACTCCGATCACCATAGATAATAGGATAGAGCTGATCGTAATCTGATTGGCTGTGATGCTATTCTTATGTAAAAATAATAAAACAGGAGTGAGCAGCTGCTGAAATTTTGGTTTGAGTTTATATACGGAAATCATGATGGTTATTGCTTTGTGTCATTTGCTTATATCAAATATAGATAATTTTTTTTATCAGGTTTTATAATTGTTTGAGTGGTGTTTTTCTATTTTCAAAATGTAAATAATTGCTTTGTATTTCTTTTTCCCATAACTTTGCACAAACCTAATCTAATGAGTAAAAAGAATACAAAGTACATCTTTGTGACAGGAGGTGTAACTTCATCTTTGGGAAAAGGAATCGTGTCTGCTTCTCTGGGGCTATTGCTAAAATCACGCGGTTTTAACGTAACCATCCAAAAACTTGATCCTTATATCAATATTGACCCGGGAACTTTGAATCCTTATGAGCATGGAGAATGCTATGTGACCGAAGATGGTGCGGAGACGGATCTGGATTTAGGCCACTATGAGCGTTACCTTGATGCTCCTACATCCCAAAACAACAACGTTACTACAGGAAAGATCTACCAAACTGTAATTGAAAAAGAAAGAAAAGGAGATTTCCTTGGAAAAACAGTTCAGGTAATTCCTCATATTACTAACGAAATCAAACGTAGAATTAAAATCCTTTCAAAACAGAACTACGATATCATTATTACTGAGATCGGAGGAACTGTAGGGGATATCGAATCTTTACCATACATTGAAACTGTTCGTCAGCTGAAATGGGAACTGGGAGATAATAATTCTATGGTGATTCACTTAACATTATTGCCATATCTGGCTTCAAGTGGAGAATTAAAAACAAAACCATCTCAGCACTCCGTTCGTCAATTGATGGAGAGTGGAATTATGGCTGATGTTTTAGTTTGCAGAACAGAGCATAAAATTCCAAAAGATCAGAGAGCAAAACTGGCTCAATTCTGTAATGTTGCTTTGGAAAATGTTATTGAATGTAAAGATTTGGAAACGATCTATGAAGTTCCAATGTATCTGCAGAAGCAGAATTTTGATGATGTAGTTTTGAAAGAACTGGATCTGAAAAGCGATAAAACAGCTGATCTTAAAGACTGGAAGAACTTCTTGAAGAAATTCCAGAATCCTAAGAAAACGGTAGAAATCGCATTGGTTGGAAAATATATTTCCCTTCAGGATTCCTATATTTCAATTGCTGAGGCATTCAAACACGCAGGAGCTGACCTTGAAACTGAAGTAAAAGTAAGATGGGTATACAGTGGAGATATTACTGAGGAAAACATTAAAGAGACTCTGAAAGGAGTAAATGGTATCCTTGTAGCTCCAGGTTTCGGAGACAGAGGAATTGAAGGAAAAGTTCTTACCGCAAAATATGCAAGAGAGAATAAAATTCCAATGTTGGGAATCTGTTTAGGAATGCAGATCATGACGATTGAATTTGCAAGAAATGTTTTAGGACATACAAAAGCGAATTCAGTAGAATTTGATACAGCAACTCCGGATCCTGTAATTTCATTAATGGAAGAACAGAAAAATGTAGTAGATAAAGGAGGAACGATGCGTCTTGGAGCCTGGAAATGTGCTTTGAAAAACGGATCTAAGCTATATGAGACCTACGGAAGCAAAAATATTTCTGAAAGACACCGTCACCGTTATGAATTTAACAGTGATTACCTTCAGGAATTTGAAAAGAATGGTTTCCTTGCTACAGGTACCAACCCTGAAACAGGTTTGGTAGAAGCATTGGAACTACCTGATCACCCGTTCTATGTAGGAGTTCAGTATCACCCTGAATATAAGAGTACGGTAGCGACGCCGCATCCTTTATTCAGAGCTTTCATTAAGGCTTGCGAAAAGAAATAAGGTAAAATTTTATCATAAACGTCTACTAATAAACTCAGGTTGATTTTTCTCAGCCTGAGTTTATTATATACTAATGTATTATAGTATAGAGTTTTGATAAAAAAACAGTATTTTTGTCAGCTGAAATTTACTACAGATTTATCAGTTTTCTTATAGTTCTGTGGTAATTTAAGAATAGGAAATTTTAATTATAACAAAAATAAAATGCAACAAAACAACGGAATCGATAAGAAGCAAATGATTAGTTTCGCGGTTTTATGCCTTGTTCTCTTCGGTTTTATGTTCTATTTCCAGAACAAACAAACGAAAGAAGCTGAGTTAAAAGCTCAGGAGCAGAAAACGGAACAGGTGAAAAATGCCGTAAAACAAACTCAGGCAAACAATATCAATCCAAATGTAACTCCTAACGCAATCCAGACGGCAAGCCTTGGAAATAATGAGTTGAAACTTGAATTTTCAAGCTTAGGAGGACAGGTTTCCAAAGTAGAGCTTTTAAAGTATAAAGCTTACAACCACAAAACAGACAATGCAGATCAGCCACTTTATCTGATCAATAAAAATAACTCAAACTACGGTTTTCAGTTTAAAGATAAAACAGGAAAGGTTATCAATACTAAAGATTTAGTTTTCTCACCTACTGTTAATGGAAATGCAGTAACCTTAACTGCAGATTACAATGGTGCTGTAATTCAGTTTATTTACACACTGCTTCCTAAATACACTCTTGATTTTAAAGTGAGAACTCAGGGGCTTTCAAAAATTACTTCAGACAATAAAGCAGATTTCATCTGGGATTATAATGTAAGAAACCTAGAAAAGGGTAGAGCTCAGGAGCAGTCTCACTCAGAATTCTCTTATGCTTTCAATAATTATAAAGACTATGATTATGATGGAAGAACAACAATGGAGGAGGATAAGGAAACTCTTAACTGGATTGGTGTGAAGCAGCAGTTTTTCACTTCAGTAATTGAAGCTAAAAACGGATTTACTCACAGCAAAGGAAATCAGGAGAATGTTGAAGAAGGAGAATATTTGAAGAAATTAAACTATGAAGGTTTTGTTCAGATGACCGGAAGTGAGCTGAACCAGGATTTCACTTGGTACTTCATGCCGTTGGATTTACCATTGCTTAAATCTTATGATAAAAACTTTGATGAGATTCTTCCATTAGGATGGTCGTTTATCGGAGCGATGAACCGTTATTTCTTCATGTGGCTATATGGTATTATTGCTGCTTGGGGATTATCAGCAGGTTGGGTAATTTTTGTAATGACAATCATTGTGAAGCTGATCTTATCACCAATTATGTATAAGCAGCATAAATTGAGTGCAATGATGAAAGTAATTCGTCCTGAAATTGATGAAGCGAATGCTAAGTTTAAGGATGCAGATCCAATGAAAAAGCAACAGGCTACCATGGAGATCTACAGAAAAGCAGGAGTGAATCAGATGGCGGGATGTTTGCCTGCATTGGTTCAGATTCCAATTTTCTATGCGTTGTTCCGTTTCTTCCCGAACTTTATTGATCTTAGAGGACAGGGGTTCTGGTTTGCAAAGGATTTGACAGCATATGATGATTTGATCAAACTTCCATTTAAAGTTCCTTTCCTTGGAGATCACCTGAGTATTTTTGCATTGGCTTGTACGGTTGTTATTTTGATCTATACAGTAATGACTTCAGGAAATATGCAGCAGCCTCAGCAGGAAGGAATGCCCAATATGAAAGTATTAATGTATATCTTCCCGATTACATTCCTATTCTTCTTGAATACGTCCGCTTCAGGTCTTTCATGGTATTATTTTGTATCGAATGCAATTAACATCTTAATTATCCTTGTTATTAAATATGTGATTCTGGATGAGAAGAAAATTCATGCTCAGATTCAATCTAATAAGGAAAAACCAAAAGCAGAAGGTAAGTTCCAGAAGAGGATGAGAGAAATGATGGAAAAAGCTCAAGAGCAACAACAGGTTCAGGGCCAGCAAAAAAATAAAAAGAAATAATTTCCTTTATTATAACGTAAAAAAAGAGAAGCAATTATTCAATTGCTTCTCTTTTTTTATGCGTACTATTTAGAATAATTTTAAATTTATAATCAGTATGTGTGAATTTAATAAATGAACATCAATTGTTTTCAATCATATTTCAGTCTGAAGGATTGCCTATGATGTACAGTTGGGCCATGCTTGATAAGGGCTTCCTGATGTTTTTTGGTTGCATAGCCAAAATTGGTGTCCCATCCATATTCAGGATGTTCTTCATGGAGTTGGATCATTAATCTATCTCTGTAATTTTTGGCAAGAATTGATGCTGCAGCAATGGATAAAACCTTAGAATCTCCTTTAATAATACATTGATGTGGAATATAATTATAGGGATGAAATTTGTTACCATCCACTAAAATAAGTTCCGGAGTTATCGTCAGTTTATCCAAGGCACGATGCATGGCATGAATGCTTGCATTGAGAATATTATGCTCATCAATAAACGAAGGTGGAAGCTCTGCGATAGCATAGTTTTTCACATTGTCCTTGATATAGCTATCCAGTTCCATACGGGTTTTGAACGTTAATTTTTTAGAATCATTAACCAGATTTTGTTTGAAATCATCGTCTAAAATTACCGCCGCTGCCACTACTGGCCCGCTTAAACATCCTCTTCCAACTTCATCACATCCCGCTTCGATGTAAAGGTTTGACCAGTTTTTTATTAGCTCCATATTTTATTTAGAAAAAGAAATGTAAAATTATAAAAAACTAATCTATTTATGATATAAAGAATATTTTTTCATAGTTTAAAACGGATTATGAAATTACTATTTTATAACAATTTTTATTGATGATATTCTTGTTGTAGTTGAGATTTGTGATTTTTTCCCTACTTTGTGAAGAAAAAAGAATTAAAGGTTGTGATGTGTGTTTTATGGTTTTGTAGTGGTTTCTTTTTTTTTATTGCTTAAATGTATGCATGATGGATGTTTTTTTGTCTTTTTTTTATATAGTATTGTTAAAAAAGTATTAAATAGATAATGTTGATATATTATAAAATTATTGATTGTTTTTATTTTAAATATTTGTTAAAATATTTGTTTTTAACAAATATTAGCATTTTATAAAGTGTTTTTATTGGTAATAGTTTAAAATTTTATATTTTTTTAAGAAATTGTTTTGTGTTTTTAAGAAAGTTTTACAAATTTGTAGCCTGTAAAAAATAATTGAAATAACATGAAGAAATTAACAACTAGTGTACTTATTGTAGCACTCTCTTCATCTTTTTTTATTGCAAATGCCCAAGAAAAAGGGGGAGATACAATAAAAACTAAGACTATTGAAGAAGTTGTAGTTACTGGTGCCTTAGGTATTAAGAAAAAGGTTGACGCCATTACCAATGCACAACAAGTAGTAGGTACTAAGGAATTAAACCAGGCCTCTGCTCCGAATGCAGTTCAGGCTCTAACAGGTAAAGTGTCTGGGTTGCAGATTACGCAGACAGATAACAGTGTAGGAGCATCAAGTAGGATTGTAATCAGAGGAAATAAATCAATTTCAGGGGGGAATGAAGCTCTAGTTGTAATTGATAATGTAATTTCTTCTGCTTCTGTTTTAGCTCAGTTACCACCAGAGGTGATTGAAAACGTAAACGTAATTAAAGGACTTCAAGGAGCTGCTCTTTATGGACAGCAAGGGGTGAATGGGGTTATTATTGTAACAACTAAAAAAGGAGCGAAGGGTGAAAAGATGCAGTTTACGCTGACATCTTCAATCCAGATGAGCCAAGCTTTCAAATTTCCTATAATACAAAAGCAATATGGCAAGGGGTATCCTCATGAGCCAGCTTTTAGTGCTGGAGATCCAAATTATAATGGAACAACTTACGTGCCTTTTGAAAATATGTCTTGGGGACCTGCTTACAATGATCCAAATATTGGAGGACAAATGGTTCCATCAGGGTTACCACAGGCAGATGGTAGTTTTATCTATGAAAAATATGCTCCTGTAGACAACCACTTCTCGAAGTTTTTCAAAAATGGAGTGATTTTACAAAATGGAGTTACTATTAATTCTGGAGGGGCAGATTCTTATGCAATGTTGTCCATTAACAGATTAGAAAATGACTTTGTTGTTGAAGGTGATCAGTTAAGACAAAATAGCTTCTTATTGAAAGCAGGGAAAAAGCTGGATAAATTAAGAATAGATGGAACTGTTAACTATATTAGTAAGGTTACTAACCAATCTAGCTCTGATTTATATAGTGATATCCTACAGATGCCTTCAATGAATGATATTAGAAAATACAGAAATTCTGGTGTTGCAGGAGGTTTGTCTGCTTTTACAAAGAACCCTTATTATCAATTAGAACATACAAGACAGAATACGGTTAATGATTATTTATCAGGAATCTTATCATTGCAGTATGATTTTAATAAAAATATTAATTTAACATATACTGGAAACTTATATTTAAATAATTCCAGATCTGATAATCATGATGATGGTTTCAAAGCGAGTCAAGTGTACAATGGAAGTGGACTTGTGTTAGATGGTGGAACATTACAGGATTATACAGGGAGCTCTAACTTTGATTCGTACTATATCAACCGTACTGTTAGTACAAGAAGTTATTATGGTGACTTAATGTTAAACTTTAATTATGACCTTACGGATAATATTAATTTGAAGTTAAACATTGGTAACAATATTCAGGATAGCTATAGAACTGCCAGATCAATGGGAGGGACAAACTTAGTTGTTCCGGGATGGTATGATATCAGAAACGTTACTAACCTTATTCAGCCAGGAAACTCGGCAGGTGCAACTGTGTTGGATAACATTCTTTTTGAGAATACAACAACAAGACAGAGAACTGTTGCTGGATTTGCCAATTTAGATTTATCTTACAAAGATTACTTATTCTTGAACTCTACTTTCAGAATTGAAGAAAGTTCTGTATTGTCTACCTATTATAATGGACAAGTTCATAATAAGTCATATCCGTATTACTCTGTAGGTCTTTCATTTATTCCTACAAAAGCTTTTGAAGCTTTGAAGGGTAATAATATTATCAATTACATCAAAATTGCGCCAGGATATACTAGGGTAGGTAATACATCTGGTGTACTGCCTTATGATACTTCCAATGTAGGTATTGCTCCTGCAGGATATCCTTTCCCAAATCTACCAGGATATGGAATAGATGCTACGCAAACTAATAGAACAATCAGACCTGAGTTTATTTCTACATATGACTTGAATGTTCAGTTAGGTTTCTTAAATGATCGTATTACACTAGAGGGGTCAATTTATCAGTCAGATACTAAAGATTTGATTACTAATGCAAACGTTTCAAATGCTTCAGGAATAAGTAACCTGAAAGATAATTTTGGTAAAACCAGAATGAGAGGATTTGAAATTGACCTAGGGATTACTCCATTTAAATCTCAAAACTTTACTTGGAATGTAAGAGCTTCTTTTGCTAAATCAAGATCTACTGTGCTTGATTTACCAAACGGATTGGATGAAGTTGCTCTTGCGGTACCATTTACAACTGTTGGAATTGGAGTATTTGCAGTTAAAGGTTCTGATCTTCAGGTTATCAAAGCAACAACTTTCCAGAGAGATGATCAAGGAAGAGTTATTGTAGGAGCTGATGGAGTTCCATTGCAAAATACTACATTAAGCAGTATGGGTAGAGTTACTCCTGATTATACACTTGGATTTAATACTTCACTTAAATTTAAAGGCTTTACGCTTTCTGCTACGATGGACTATCGTAAGGGAGGTAAATTTGCTTCATTTAGTAAGAGTCTCTTGACGTTTACCGGAGCTAGCGAAGAAACTGCTGGTTTTGATAGAAGTAAAGGATATGTGATTCCTAACTCAGTTCAGATGGTGGGCGGACAATATGTTCAGAACAATACGCCTGTTGGAGGAACTGCAGACTATGATGGTGTAGCTGGATATTTCAGTTCACAATCTTTACAAAGATTGGGTGAGCCGATGGTATTAGATGCTACTGCGTTCAAAGTAAGAGAAATTGCTTTATCTTATGATGTTCCGAAATCAGTATTATCATCAACTTTTGTAACGGGTATTACTGTAGGTTTATTTGCTAGAAATCCATTCTTTGTATATTCAAAAGAAAACAGAAACTATGCAGATCCTGAAACTTCTTATACAAGTGGAAATGGAGCAGGTATTGCACTTGCTGAGCAATATCCATCTCAAAGATCTTTTGGAATTAACCTAAAAGCGACATTCTAAAATATTAAAAAAATTATGAAAAATATAAAAATAACGACAGCGGTTTTATCCATAACCATGTTATTTGCTTCAGTATCATGTGACAAATACCTTGATATAAACGAAGATCCTAACAATATTTCAATTGATAAAGTTACTCCTAATGAATTGCTTCCAGTTGGAATAACATTAACTTATGCAAAACAATCCCAGACGTTAAATAGATTTGCGAGTGTCGTAATGAACTCAACGGCTGGAAACTCATTGGTATATGGAGCTCCATTTATTGATGATTATAAACCCAATGTTTCCAATACGTTTTATAATGATGTTTGGGATAATATTTTCAAAGGGGTAGCTAATTTTGACAAAATCATTACTTATAATGATCCAGGTAATCAGTATGTTCAGCATAAAGCTATGGCTAAAATCATGAAAGCCAATTATGTTCAGATTTTAACTGATTTATATGGTGACATGCCTTATTCTCAAGCTTTTAAAGGACAAGATAATTTGACTCCTAAATATGATAAGGGTGAAGATATTTATAAGGCTTCTATTACAGATATAGATGACGCTATTAAATCATTAGAATCAGGTTCAGGAAATAGCCCAAGCAGTGATATTGTTTTTAGAGGAGACACGGCTAAATGGATCGCTTTTGGTAATACATTAAAATTAAGATTTCTGTTAAGAATGTCTAACGTAACAGGTGACATGGCTGCTTATAGAGATCAAAAATTAGCAGCACTTAGTGGAGCTAAATTTATTGATGAAGATGTTTTAGAAAACCCAGGATACTCTGCAGCTAACGATGCACAACAAAATCCATTTACCAATTTCTTTGTATATCTGAGCTCTGGAACAAGAGCTGCAAACTATTCTATCAATGTAGCTTCTGAACATGTTGCTATTATTTTAAATGGTAACCCTGGGGGAGATGCTCGTCCGGTTTATCAGAAATTTAACGGAATTGTAGATGGTAGAAGTGAAAGAATGTTTGGTCTTGTAGGGGATAAAGTTTCAGGTATCAGACAGGGTAATTTACCAGGCCAGCCAGGGGTACCATCATCTATTTCAAGATTTAGTTATGGTATTACAATTGGTAAGGATTCTCCTAAATTATTGCCAAGTGGTGATGTAGATATTGCAGATTATGTTGCTAAAGCATCAGCTAAACCTGGTTGTATTATGACTAGAGCTGAATCGAAATTCTTACAAGCAGAGGCTGCTTTGAGATATCCAGGTTTATTCTCTGACGGAGCAGGTAACTTTACTGCTGCTGTTACTGCTTCTTACAGCTTCTTTGGAGCTACAGGAGCTCCAGCTTATCTTGCTGCAATACAAAATGTTGCTGGTCTAGGATGGACAGGAACTAATGCTAACAAAATAGAAGCAATTATGACTCAAAAATGGATTGCTTTAACAGGTGTTAATCCAGAGCAGTCATTCTTTGATTATACAAGAACTGGTTTCCCTGTGACGCCATTAGCTACAATAGCATCTAACCCAAAACCAAACAGATTGATTTATCCTCTTTCTGAATATATTGGTAATGCGAGTAATGTACCGGCTATTAGTAATGCAGATGTATTTAGCAAAAATCAGTATACCCCTTTCTGGGCTAGAAACTAATTTTTATAATTACAATTTTAATATATTTTACCGCCTTCGGGCGGTTTTTTTCGTTTAAAGGGGAAATTCTTTTTACAATATAAAAATATGTCTAGCATAGTATATTGACCGTTTATAACTGTTTTTTCTCTTTTTTAAATTTTCAAGTCACTGATATTCAATTTGTTTTAATCTTAATGTGTTACGATTTGTGATAGATAATATCAATTTAAATGATTGTTATTATTTCTTAAAGAAAATTAAGATTTAAATGGATTGTTTTTGTTAAATATTTTGTTTTTAACTTATTTTAATAATTATTTTGTTGTTTTTGTTTTAAAATATTGAAATAAATGCATTTTTTTTAGATTTTGCTTTGTGATATTAAGAAAGTTTTACAAATTTGTAAAGTCACAAAAATTAATTTGATATGAAGAAACTAACAGCAAGTCTTCTTGTTCTGGTAATGTCTTCCTCGATTGCTGTTGCGAATGCCCAGCAGAAGAATGATACTATTAAAACAAAAGAAATTGAGGGTGTAGTCGTTACTGCACTCGGGATTAAAAGAGAGAAAAAATCTCTTGGTTATGCTTCTGAAGAAGTAAAGGCTGCAGAATTAACCGGTGGAACTACCAATACCGGTAACGTAGCATCTCTTCTTTCAGGTAAGGTGGCCGGACTACAGGTAAATACAAACAACAACTTTGGCGGATCTGCGAACCTTTTGATCAGAGGATATAAATCCTTATCAGGAGGATCTCCACTTATTGTAATTGATGGTTCACCAGTTAATAATAATACCGTAACCGGGTCTACATTCGATTATGGTAACTTTCTTTCAGATGTAAATCAGGAAGATATTGAATCCGTAAACGTACTAAAAGGTGCTGCTGCATCTGCTTTGTATGGTGAAAGAGGAAGTGACGGTGTAATCTTGATTGTAACCAAAAGCGGAAGAGGAAATAACGATGGAAGCTGGGGGGTTACTTTAAACTCAGGAATTACAGCCGGATTTATTGATAAATCTACTTTCCCTACCTACCAGAAAAAATATGGAGCAGGGTATGGCGGACAAGCATGGAACGAAGATCCGGGACCTGGAGGTTACAATTATGCCAACTTTGTAGATGATGCCTCTTATGGACCGGCATTTAATCCTAACCAATTGGTTTACCAATGGGACTCATTTGATCCTTCTTCTCCAAACTATGGAAAAGCCACACCTTGGGTTGCCGCGAAAAATGGCCCAATTAAATTCTTTGAAACACCAGTCACATATATTAATACAATTACCATTGAAAAAGGAAATAAAACTTCAAATCTTTCCTTATCATATTCCAATATGCTTTCCAATGGTTTGATGCCTAATTCAGAGCTGAGAAAAAATACAATTTCAGCGAAATTCAATCATGATTTCACAGATAAACTACATGCCTCTGTTTTCACAACTTTAACTCTACAAGATACAAAAGGTCGTAACGAAACAGGATATTCTGATAACGTTGTGACTGGTTTCAGACAGTGGTGGCAGACCAATGTAGATGTACTGGCATTAAGAGATGCTTATACTAACAACGGAAACAGTAACTTTTCCTGGAACAGATCTACAGCGGCTGATGGAACTCCTCAGTATTGGAATAACCCTTATTTCCAGAGATATCAGAATTATCAGTCTGACAACAGAACCAGAATATTCAGCTATGCCCAGTTGAAATATGATGTTTCTAAGAATTTCGGAATTACAGGGAAATTATCTTATGATGATTTGCAAATGGTTGTAGAAGAGAGATTGATGAATGGATCTCTTCCTCAGGCGTTTGGTGCTTCACAGCTTAATGTAAGTTCAGGATATGCAAGAACCAATGTGAAAAACACTGAGATCAACTTTGATTTATTTGCTAACTATAAAATTGATATTACTTCAGATCTAAGTGTTAGTGGGATTGCAGGGGGGAACGTTAGAAGAAATCTTGTTGACAATATTTTTATGAGCACAGAAGGAGGTTTGTCTAAGCCAGGTCTGTTTGCAATATCAAACTCAATAAGAACAATCCTTCCGCCTGATGAAAATTATGCAAAATGGGTTACTTCGAGTTTATATGCTACAGCATCTTTTGGATATAAAAACTTCTTATTTGTAGATGGTACTTATCGTGTAGACCAATCTTCCAACTTGCCAAAAGGAAATAACAGCTATGGATATCCTTCCGTTACCGGTGCTGTTATTCTATCAGAATTTGTAAAACAACCTTGGTTAAGCTTCTGGAAATTGAGAGCAAACTATGCTGAAGTAGGTTCTTCTACCAATAATTTCAGATTAGTAAATACCTTCAAAGCAAGAGGAGAAGGATTATTCGATCAACCTTACTTCCTTGCGAATCCAAACTTAAAGCCTCAGAGATCTAAGGAAACTGAATTCGGTATGGAGGCTCAGTTTTTCAAAAACAGATTAGGTTTTGATGTTGCAATCTATAAAACAAGAACATTTGACCAGATCATCAACTTGCCGGTTTCTTCTGCAACAGGATATAGAACATTCCTTGTAAACGCAGGACAGATTGACAATAAAGGTGTTGAAGTACAGTTAAACGGTACTCCATTTAAAACAGATAATTTTACATGGGATGTTAACGTGAACTGGTCTAAAAACGAAAATAAAGTTATTGCATTAAATGGTGATTCTCAAAATTATTTGATGGCAAGTTACCAGGGAGGAGTATCCCTTAACGCACGTGTGGGAGAATCTTTTGGTGCTTTAGTAGGATCAGATTATGTATACAATTCTAATGGAGATAGAGTAATAGACCCTGCAACAGGTCGTTATTTAAGAAATAATAATCAGGTTATTGGTAATATCACACCAGATTGGGTAGGGGGTATCAGAAACAGCTTCCGTTATAAAGATTTTACCGTAAGTTTCCTTATTGATGTGAAAAAAGGTGGGGACGTATTCTCTACCGATATGTATTACGGATTGGCAACCGGTCTTTACGCAGAAACTGCTGACTACAGAGAAGGAGGATTTGTGCATCCGGGAGTTAATCCAAATGGAAATGTAAATACAACACCTGCTATCAATCCTGGATCTTTTGGTAACGTTGACGGATATAGAAGAATGCCGAATAAAAGATTTGTTTATGACGCATCTTACGTAAAATTGAGAGAAGCAAGTATAGGATATAGTCTTCCTAAATCAATTCTTGCTAATACATCTATTCGTGAGGCAAAAATTTCAATTGTAGGGAGAAACCTTTGGATTATTCATAAAAACTTACCGTATGCAGATCCGGAAGCGGGTACAGGGAATGGTTTAGCATCTAAAGGTAATTCTATTGGAGTATTACCTACTACTCGTGATATTGGAATAGATTTAACTTTAAAATTCTAGAAAATGAAAAAATTATTTTTAATTATAGGTTTAGCTTCATTAGCGTTAACATTTACATCGTGTGAAAGAGACATCACTTCACTGAATGAAGATACTAAACACCCAACTGAAGTTCCATCAGGAGTACTTTTTGCCAGTGCTGAACATGCACTTCTTGATCAGTTACTGTCTGCCAATGTAAACCGTAACATTACCAGGTTTTTTACGCAGCAGTGGTCAGAAACGACTTATACTGATGAGACTAATTACGATATGGTGACAAGACCAATTCCAAGGAATCACTATAATCGTATGATGGCATCTGCCTCAGCAACTATTAACTCTCCGGGAGTATTATCTGCACTAAGAGATGCAAGAAGATTTCTTGAGAGTGAAGGCGTAGATGCTGTTACCAAAAACAATAATATTGCCATGATTGAATTGGTAAATGTGTATGCATGGGCCAATTTAGTGGATACTTATGGAGATATTCCTTATTTTGGAGCATTAAAAGCAACAGCTGAAAATCCAGGAAGTGCAGAGATTCCTTATGATGACGCAAAAACAGTATATCTGGACCTTATTAAGAGAATTGATGCTGCGCTTGCCATGATTAATACTTCTGGTAGTGGATATACCAATGACTTGATCTATAAAGGAGATATGAGCAAATGGAAAAAAATGGGTAATTCATTGAAGTTCAGAATGGCAGTAACTTTAGCAGATTCTGATCCGGCTTTGGCTAAAACTTATGCAGAAGCTGCTTACACCGCTGGATTATTAACTGAAAAAGCAGATAATTTCGGATTGCAGACTTTCCCATCAGGATTATTGTCAAACCCTGTTTATCAGGATGTAATTCAATCTGGTAGAAATGACTTTATTCCTTCTGATATTCTTGTTGATTTTATGAATACTACTTCAGATCCAAGAAGAGCAACATGGTTTACAAAGGTTGCTGGTGCTTATGTTGGTGGGGTTTATGGCGACCAGAATGTTTTCAGCAGCTATTCTCACTTTACAAATGCTATTTCAGGTGAAAATGCACAAGGTTTCTTATTGGATTATTCTGAAATTCAATTCTTAAGAACTGAAGCTGCCGCGAGAGGCTTTAGTGTTGGAGGTACTCCTGCTACTTTATATGCTGCTGCAATTCAGGCTTCAATGATTGAATATGGTATTGATACTACTACTGCAAATGCATTTATCGCAGCTAATCCATATAATGCGGCCAACTGGAAAAAATCTGTTGGAGAGCAGGCATGGATAGCAATGTTCAATAAAGGATTCCAGGCATGGAATTTTGCAAGAAGATTAGACTTCCCTGTGTTTGCAAATCCAGGAGGTTCTGTAGTAGAATCAGTGCCGGTAAGAATGAAATATTCTGATCAGGAATATCTTCTAAATGCTAAAAATGTGAATGCTGCAGCTTCAAAAATTGGAGGTGACAAAGTATCGACAAAAATATTTTGGGATAAATTTTAAATTAATAATACTTCTTCAAGCCTACTCCTAGGCTTGAAGAATACAAAAACTTTTATATGAGATTTTTTATTGGAATTCTTCTTTTAATGGGTATTGTATCATGTTCTAGTGATGATGACCGTACAGTTGTAAATGAAAATGTAAGTATTAATGGAACCTGGAAACCATATAAGTATGAATTCAGAGGTAAAGATATCGTGCTGACTGATTGCGAAAAGAAAGGAATTATATTTATAAATCCGGATTTCTCAGGGTCTTATGAAAGATATGATGTGTCTTCTTCTTCAGGGAATTGTAATTTATTCGATTCTTTTGGAGGAAAATGGACCTTTGATAAAATGTATCAGACACTAACTCTTACTTATACAGAAGCTGGGGTTTCCAAAACATTGAAAAAGGAAATAGATTCCTATTCCAATACTGAACTCAAAATTAATGACAACAGCAAAAACTTGGACAATACGCCTGGAAATGACGAGGCAGTCTTAGTTTTCAGAAAAGAATAAATATTCTTATTTACCTATAAAACCGCCTTCGGGCGGTTTTTTTATTTCCGTATATTTGTACTTTAAAATTTTGAGAAGAAAAGACTATTTCCCATAGTCTTTAAAAAAGTAATAGATACACATGAATATTAAAGATATAATAGAGAAGAAGCTTTCGGAGGTTATTTTAAATGTCTTTCAATTGAAAGACATCAATTTGGAAGTTCAGGAAAATAAAACGGATTTTGAAGGTGACTTTACCATTGTTACATTCCCATTGGTAAAACAGCTTAAGAAAAATCCTGAAAATATTGGTATTGAATTGGGAGGAGCTTTGACAGAATATTCTGATCTGTTCGAAAGTTTCAATGTAGTAAAAGGTTTCCTTAATGTAAAGGTGAAAAACCAATTGTTTGTAGATAATTTCAGATCTGTAAGCAAGAACTTTTCTACGATAGAGAAGAAAAATTCTATGGTAATGGTAGAATACTCTTCACCGAATACCAATAAGCCGTTACACTTAGGACACATCAGAAATAACTTATTAGGATTCTCTGTAGCTCAGATTTTAAAAGAGGCCGGATATGATGTAATCAAAAGTCAGATTATCAACGATAGAGGAATTCATATCTGCAAATCAATGTTGGCTTGGGAGAAATTCGGACATGGAGAAACTCCTGAAACGACCAATACAAAAGGAGACAAATTTGTTGGAAACTATTACGTAGAATTTGACAAAAACTACAAAAAAGAAATTGCAGATTTAGTAGGCCAGGGGGTAGGAGAAGAGCAGGCTAAAAAAGAGGCTCCGTTGATGAAAGAAGCTCAGAAAATGCTTTTGGATTGGGAAAATGGAGATGAGAAAGTAAGAGCGCTTTGGGCGGAAATGAATTCATGGGTTTACAAAGGATTCAATGAGACCTATAAAAGATTAGGGGTAGACTTTGATCAGGTTCAATATGAAAGCAATACCTATATTTTAGGAAAAGATCTTATTCAGGCAGGTCTGGATAATGGAGTACTCTATCAGAAAGAAGATGGTTCTGTTTGGTGTGACCTTACGGATGAAGGACTTGATCAGAAACTGTTGTTACGTTCAGACGGTACATCCGTATATATGACTCAGGATCTTGGAACAGCGGTTGAACGTTTTAAGCAAAATAACATTCAGAAGCTTATCTATACGGTAGGAAACGAGCAGGATTACCACTTCCAGGTTTTATTTAAAATTCTGAAAAAACTAGGATATGAGTGGGCAGATCAGTTGTATCACCTTTCTTACGGAATGGTAGAACTGCCTGAAGGGAAAATGAAATCCCGTGAAGGAACTGTCGTAGATGCGGATGATCTGATGCAGGAAATGTATGAGACCGCAAAATCTAAGGCACAGGAATTAGGAAAACTGGAGAGCCTTTCCGAAGAAGATAAGGAAACTTCTTATGAAACGGTAGGATTAGGAGCATTGAAGTATTTTATGCTTAAAGTAGATCCTAAGAAAAAAATGCTTTTCAACCCGGCAGAAAGTATCGATTTCAACGGAAATACAGGTCCGTTTATTCAATATACGTATGCGCGTATTCAGTCATTGTTGTCTAAAGCAGGTACTTTGAACACAGAAACAGCTGATATTGAATTGAATCAATCTGAAAAAGAATTGATTATGCAGTTGACCAACTTTAAAACTGTAGTAGCCAAGTCAGCGGAAACTTTAAGCCCGGCTTTAGTAGCGAACTATGTTTATGATCTTGTAAAAGCATACAACTCTTTCTATCAGAATAATCCAATTCTGAATCAGGAAGATGAAAATGTAAAACAATTCCGTTTGAATATTTCGGATCTAACAGCAAAAACGATAAAAAAATCGTTAGAACTGCTGGGAATCGGAACAGTAAACAGAATGTAAAAATAGAAAGCCTCCTGAATTTTCAGGAGGCTTTTTTATTATAAATAGAGTTGATACTTTAAGATTGCTTTGATTCTGAAGTTTCCGGGGTTTTATCCTCTTCTTTTGGGGTACTCATCTGCTTCAGACTATCTGCATACAGTTTTGCAGGGGTCCATCGTGCATGCTTGGACAGAACAACTTTATATCCTTTTTTGTACGTATAAACTTTGGTAAATTCTGCGCCAAAGAAAATCAGCATACAGGAATAGTTGATCCACATCATAATCAGGATGACCGTTCCGGCAGCACCAAAGGCTGAAGTGGGTTTTATCTGATTAAAATAAAGACTTAATAGAAACTTTCCGAGAGTAAATAAAATAGTAGTCAGAAATGCTCCTTTCCATACCGGTTTCCAGCTGATCAGAACATCAGGAAGTACTTTAAACATCAGGGCAAATAAGAACATGACAATTCCAAAACCTACCGCAAAATTCACAAACTCTACCAGCATATAGGTTTCAAAACCAAAATACTGAGTAATTATTTTATTAAACAGACTGATCAGGGAAGATAAAATCATAGTGGTCATCAGAAGAAATCCCAAAATCAGAATCATTCCCAATGAATTGGCTCTGTCCAGTAAAAATTTGATGAGTGCCTTTTTAGGAGCTGCCTCTACCTCCCAAAGCGTATTCAATGAATGCTGAAGTTGAAAAAATAAGGTGGTAGAACCGAAAACTAATGATCCGACTCCCACAGCTTTCATAAAAATATTCTTTTTGTCAATAAGGGCACCTGCCAGCATACTTTCAATACTTTTGGCTACATCGGGTCCCATGATGCCGCTGATTTGCGTGCTGATTTGCCCACGGATCGCTTCTTCCCCAAAGAAATTCCCAAGTACCCAGATAATAATGATCAATAATCCGGGGATAGAAAAGATGGCATAATAGGCCAGACTTGCTGAATCTTTTGATGCAGAAGAATTGTTCCATTCTGTAAACGTATCTTTCAGAACCTCCCAGAAAAATTTAGCAGTATTGATCATATTAAAATGGATATCCGATGGCAATATTTAAAACAAGATTATCTTTTCTCCAGCTTGAGTCTCCGAAATTAATTTTATCGAAGGCCCATCTATCTCCTTTCTGATAGTAAGGAACTCTCAGTGGCATGGCAAGATCAAGTCTTAGAATCAGGATAGAAAAATCAAGTCTCAGACCCACTCCGGCACCCACCGCAATTTCGTTTAAAAAATCTTTTGAAAACTTAGCCCCCGGTCTGTCTTTGTCATCGTGAAGCAGCCAGATATTTCCGGCATCTACAAAAACGGCAGCATTTAAAAATTTATAAAGATTGGCGCGGTATTCCGCATTTAATTCCAGTTTGATATCCCCCGATTGATCAAAATAAGCCCCTTCCTCAATAGTTCTCGGGTCAAAACTTCCCGGTCCTAATGTTCTCGCACGGAATGCTCTGATACTGTTGCTACCTCCTGAGAAAAACTGTTTGGAGAAAGGAATAAATTCTGAGTTTCCGTATGGATAGGCAATGCCTCCAATAAATCTCGTTGCCAGTGAAGATTTTTCAGTGAACTTATGATAGAATCTGAAATCATTTTCAATCTTTACATATTGGCTGAAAGGAATTCCAAATATTTTCTTTTCCTTATCTTTTTTCACATCAGCTCCTGTAGCCAGCCCTGTAATATTTCCTGCCAGATCAAGCGTACCTTTGTAATAAACGGTATTGGTTCTCGGCAGCATGCTATTGGTGTACGTGAAAGAATAGGTAGGTCCGAAAATTAACTGCCTATCTACAATTCTTCGCATTGCAGGATTGGTGGCAGATATTCTCATGTATTCATCAGTAACATTTGCTGGAGAGACCAATGTAATATCAATGACCTTCAGTTCATGCTCTTTTCGGGCATTTTCTTTCCACAGATATCCAAACGAACCGGTGAAGTTATTTAGGGTATAATATTTTGTTCTGTTTTGGAATTCATATCCCAAAGTGATATTCGTTCTTGGAACAAATTCACTGGAAGAATGAAAACGGAACGGCGCTACAATTCTTGGAATGGAAAGCTGTACATTGGCTCCCGCACGGAAGATATTATTGGCATCCTGAGAACCTCCCATCTGGAAATCGAAGGCTCCGAAGATGGCTGCTTTGAATTGTTCTGCACCCCTGAAGAAATTTCGGTGTGTCCAGTTCAGATTCAGCTCACTACCTGCATAGTTGGCAGAATTTGTTCTTCCTAAAGCTTCCAGGCGAAGTGATTGGATTTGTCTTGGCGTTAATAAATAATAAGCATCAAATTTATGACTCAGTGAATCCGAAACCACGAACTCATTCTTTACAAATTTGAAAACACCGAGACTGATTAATCTGTTCAGCGTAAGATTGTGATTGGAGCGGTTATAAAGATCTCCTTTTTTGAAATATAAAGCTCTGTCAAAAATCTTCGGTTTGAATTTATGCTGAGGATCAATGACGTAAATATCATCAAAAGCATATTTGGAAAGAGAATCTTTATTCATTGGAATGCTGTATTTCCCTTCTTTCACATCCTGAATATTATAATTAGGGAATACAATAACATTATTAATGCTGAATTGCTGAGTCGCTAAATCAGGCGTGTTATCTTTTAATTTTACGTTAAGCTCTACTTTATGATTTTTGCTTACAGTACTGTCTGCCTGTACAATAATGTTATCAGGATGGAAATAATAAAAACCTCTTTCTTTTAACCGATTATCAATTCTTTCCCTTTCTGCTTTGATGACATCCAGGTCAAATGGATTTCCGTTTTTAAGAAATGTTCTTTTCGTTAAATTCTGAATCTCCTGATTGACAAGAGTAGAATCTTTCTGAAACTTTACCCCGTCAATCAGATATCTGGAACCCGGTCTTACCGTATAAATAACCTGCGCTTTTTTGTTCTTTGAAACCGTATCATAAGAAGCTTTAGCATTGAAATATCCTTTATTTTCAGAATAATTGACAATGATATCTTTATTGAACTCACGGTCTACATCACCTAATAATACAGGCTTTTCACCTATTTTATATTTAAGCCAGTAATTAAACCCCTTATCCTTTTTCGGCTCTTTGGCAATATTATAAAAATACAGCTTGGGACGCATCCCCAAAAATGTGGAATTAGGTTTTGGAGTAAGGTTCGCTTCCAGTGCAGCCTGAAGTTCTTTTTTTTCTTTTTTTGAAATCGTATCGTTTTCAATCTTTACCTTGGCACCTGTGTACAGCATCTGGTCTTTTTTCAAAAACCTTGTATTGCTGCATGAAATTACAGTTGATGCCACTCCGGAAACCAACAGATACTTACAATATATATGGAACTTTTTACTCATTATTTAAATTCTACCACTTGGTTATTTTGATTCTTTTTTGGCTTCTTATCTTTAGATTTCTGGAAGATCTCGCGGAATTTATCATAATCCAATGTAATAATGAATCCAACTCCGGTCTCTATGATCTGCCCCTGAAGAGCCACCTGATATTCATCTTTACGATAAGCACGCAGCATATACCTTCCGTCTTTAGAAAGGCTGTAATCTACAGAAACGTTACCTGCAATATTGGTCATATTTTCGTTCTGGCGGGCCTGACCTTCCAGTCCGAAGTTACTTCCTACCGTTACTTTCAGTCGGTCATTCAACAGTTTTTTACTGATGTCTACATTCAGGTCGGTTCTGGTATTTTTTTGTCCGCTGGAATAGTCTTCCGTAGAATCAAGACCGAAATTAAGGTCTACACCTTTGATCAGACCGGAGGCAAGATTGTTTAGCTGTTGAGAAAGAATCTTACTCACACTCTGTCTTGCCATTGTTTCTGCAGACATTCCGGCTCCGCTTTCAAACGGATTTTCCCCGATGAAACGGTTCAGAAGCAGTAATGCAAAAACCTGTTTATTCATTTCAGATTCCTGAGTTCTCAACTGAGCAAGTTTCTGATCAACAATGTCTTTTACATTTGTTGATACAGAGTTATTTTTTTCATCAGTAGTAATATCAAAGGTAAGCAGAGGCTTTAATAATTCTCCCTTCATTTTCAATAATGCATTGAAAGGAATTCTTTGTTTAAACTGATTCATGAGTGAAGCGTTTCCTTCACCACTTACCTGTTGTTCCACAAGATCAATAGGAGCAGCTTCAGTTTTATAGACCGCCGTAATATCCATGATCGCCATGGTAGGTTCACCTGTCCATGTGATTGTGCTGCCTTTCTGAATATCAAATTTACGTTTAAGCAAGCTCACAGAAAGATCATAACTTCCTTTTTCCACCTCATAAACTCCTACTAATGTCATTTTTCCGGAAGGATCAATTCCACCTGTCAGTTCAGCTTCTCCTTGAAGTTTTACAAAATCACCGTTTACTTTATCAATAATAATAGAGAGTTTGGCTTCTTTGCTGACTTCAATGTTGACACTCACATCCATCCCTTTGATACGGCTTTTGGAGTCGAGAGAATCTGTTTTGATTGTTTTATTTAAAACTACCTGATCCTGATCTATAAATTCTACAATACCGTCTCTTTCCTGTAAAGACGGGGAAGATTGAGGAAGAACAAATGTAAAGTCTGTATTGTCTCCTACATTCAGTTTTCCATCTACTTTAGGAAGATCCAGGTTTCCGCGGATATGTAGCCCGGCATCAATCGCCAGAACACCATACATGATCGCATCATTAGACTTTTCTGAATTGACAACTTTGAAATTCTTAGCATTCACATTCAGATTAAAAGCAAAATCTCTGTATGTCTGTGTCAGAACCTGTCCATCTACAACAAGAGCATTGCCGTCTTTATCTTTGATTTTAAATTTATCAAACTCAATTCCACGGCTGGTAAAATCTATTTCATCACTCAGATTTCTGAAATCACTTCCTGTTTTTGCAATTTCAAGGCCTGCATTATTGAATTTTACTTTTCCTAAAATATTAGGCTGATTAGATGTTCCAGTGATTTTCAGATTTCCTGAGAGATACCCCTCTGTATTGGTAATTGCATTCATAGAGAACCCCTGAATACTCTTCATCTGAAGCTGGTTAATCGCCATATTCAGATCAAAAGTGCTTGAAGAAGTATTGTAATCTCCAAGAATTTTTACATCGTTGTTATTTCCGGAAAGAGCAATATCAGCATTTAAAACATTCGGTGAAGCGTTGTTTACTTTCACGGCAAGATTTCCAACAGGGCTTCCATAGACGATCAAATCAGAAATATTAAGGTCGGAAGTGAACGTCATTTTTTTGGTGATATCTCTAAGCTGTGCCGTTCCGTTAATGGTTCCTCTTGCCAGAACTGTATCTTTTTTAATAAGTTCTGTAATGGTTTCAATTTTAAAATCTTTCAACGAAATGTTCAAAGGACTGCTTGGATTATTGCTTTCAGACTGAACAGCGATTTCACTGTTTCCATTAGATAGAATGAAATTATCCGCCAGAATCCCTTTGTTGCTGATCTGGATTTTGTTGTTTTCCGCAACATTCCAATCTGTGTAATTGAGCTTTAACCCGTTCGGATTTAAAGATATTTCTGTAATGTCATTCAGTGATTTTGCATTTCCTGCAATCAGGAATTGAGTAGCATCTTTCTCGTCTTTTGTAGTGACATTGTATCGGATTGTATTGTCAGCAACATCTCCGTCAATGTTTATTTTATTTAAAGAAAAACTTGAGCTTTTTAAAGCAGCAACATTCAGACTGTACTGCAATGCCTGGTTTTCATTAGTGACCTTTAAGCTTCCTTTTTCAATGGTATTTTCACCATATAACAATCGCGGAATCTGTCCGTCAATTTCAATTTTCTGAGAATCTGCATCATAATTTCCTACCAGATTTATGGTTTCAAAATCTTTCAGATCCGGAACAAATTTTCTGATCAGATCATCATTTTTAATTTTCGCTGTAAAGGTAAAATGCTGTCCCGGATCAATTTTCTGGGTTTTATCCGGCTTCTGAAATTGATAATACTGATTCACAGTTTTCGTTAAAGCACCAAAAATCTGAGTAAGTTTATATTTACCTTTCAGTTCTACATCAGCGATCTGAGAATTGAAAATAATCTGTGTAGAATCCTTTGTGGATGAAGCTTTCAGATTGACTTCCTGTACAGGATACACTTCTTTGGTATCCGAGAAGGCAAAATCTTTAAGGTTTAAATACCCGTTCAGGTTATTTGGATCTAAACTGGTGAAATCACCATCAATTTTTCCGGCAATAATCATCGGTTTTTCATAGAAACCAAGCTTGTTGACATCCAGTTTGATGACTTCTCCATTCACTTTTACCGTAGGATTTTTTTCATCATACACTCCGGAAGCGGTCAGCTGTAAACTTGCATTCGGGTCTTTGGAATCCAAAATCACATGGTAAGCTCCTTTGTTGATCTTTCCGGTAAGATTCATATTTTGATAACGATACCCTTTATAGACTGCGGAAGCAACATGCCCTTTTAAGTCTGCATTGGCATTTTTAAAATCAAAGCTTTCACCTTTTGCTGCAATCTGTGCAGTAATGGGACCAATATCTTTATTCTGAATGATTTTTCCTACCTGTATCCCTTGTAAATTTGCTTTCACATCATACAATTCATGATTTTTTCTACGCATGTCTACCTGTGCGATAATAGCAGCATTCCCTAAAGTAGAGTAGAGGTTAAGATCTGTATTCACCACTTTGGTCGTTCCCTTTGCATTTCCTTTGATACTGAAATGAGAAGGAAGCGAAATATTGGAAGGAATTGTATTTTTCGGGACAAGATTGAAAATGGTTTTGGCACTGGAAGAAAATTCTCCAATTCTCAGATCATAATACAGCTGATCAGGATTCATGGCATTTTTGATTTTCCCGGATGCCATTACCCTCAACTCGTCCAGCCCCGAAACTTTAAGGTCCTTGATTAAAAGGTCATTTACACTTCCTTTTACATTGGCATTGACATTTAAAACAGCGTTCGGGTATTTGTTGAATGGTACTGTATTTTTTAAAGTCGGAACAATATTCAGAATGTCAGAGAATCCTATCTTTGAATCTTTTATATTGGCTGAAATCTTTACAGCACCAAGGTTTGAGGTTAGCTGATCAATAGAATTGTAGTTTAAAATAACCTCATCACGCAATATTGTTTTAGGGGTTTGCAGATAAAGGTCTTTGAGATAAGCTTCCTTTTCTGCATATACAAAATCCGTATTGAATTTCTGAATATCCAGCCCTCTTGCCTCCTGAATTTCTGCAGAATTTACAGTTCCTGCAAAAGTATTATTCTCCATTTTGAAACTTCTCACCTCAACATTCATTTTTGAAAAATTAAGATGGTTGAAATCCATTCCCTGTTTCGTTGGAGCAATAGCAGTATTGTTATAATTGACCTTTACATCGTTCAAAACAAGTTTTCCTAGGAGAAGTTTCATGGCCTTATCCTGATCTGAAGCTTTGGAAACCTCAGGATCTTTTGTCGTTTTCGGATTGGCATTCTGAGCAGGAAGATAAAGATTGGCATTAATATCTGCTCCGGAAAGAAATACATTGGCTACATTGTAAGCATTGTTTTCAAGATCAAGTTTATTGACCTTTGTGCTCAATTCTTTGAATATAACTTTTGCAAATGTCTTGGTATTTTCATCACCGTAATCGATATCGAAAAGAGTAAGCTTAATGCCTCTCAAACCAATGTTAATCGGTGTCTTTTTGTTGAGGGAATCTACTTTTTTCTCAACCTTATTTGCCACTTCCTCTATAAGACCCTGCTTTAGCTTTAATTTTAATCCGTCAAGATTAATATCATTGACCGCATAATTATTTTTGGTAAGGTCAAACGTTTTTACCCTGGTATCAAACGATTTAAAATAGAGCTTAATATCATTCTTTGACTGCTGGTCATTGAAGGTAACACCAATATCTTTTAAATTAATTTTATCCAGAGAAATAATAAATGGCTTAGAAGAGCTTTCTTCTTTATCAGTGGTAGCAAAAGCATCGATAATATAATCAAAATTGAATTTACCATCCTGTTTCCGCACAACGTTGGCGCGGGCTCCTTCCATACTCACCGAAGTAATATCTGCCGTAGAATTGATAAGCTTTAGCATGTGTAGTCCTACATCCAGTTTTTTGACTGCAAGAAGAGTATCTACATCCTGTCCTTTCAGATATAGGTTTTCCATCACAAGACTGTTGGGAAATCCTATGTAGACTCTTTCAAGGCTTACCTTGGTTTTGATTTTTTTCTCAAGATAAACTATGAGCTTGTCCTTAATAAAATTCTGAACGGCTGGAAGTCTTAAGCTTAGTATCAACAGGGTAAGAAGAACCAATATTGAAATAAAGGTTATTACAATACGCCTTAAGAGTTTTGTGGTGTTGATTTTCAATTTCAAATTCGGTGTGGTTTCTAACAAAGATAATAATACTAAATTATTTTAACTTCGTTGTGGTATCCTTTACGAATGCAAAAATCCTGCCTTGGCTGTCTTTTTATGGAATTTCTAGTTTGTAGTTGTCAAGTGAATAGTTGAGTAAGACGGGCCAAGACAAGGATTGTTATTGTAAAAAACGCCCCCTTTTTATCATTTTTTGATGTTGAAAAGGTTAGTTAGCAAAAATGAAAATTCAAAAGTTAGTGTAGTTGTAAAGGGGGCGTGGCATGGTTTATATGATAGATAATAATTTTTTTAGTTGTTTCCGTTCTCCCATTTTACTTCTTCTCCCTGTGGGGCAGCACCCCCTTGAGCAGTTGTAATGGGAGCTGTCTCCTGGTTGATATGATAAATATAAGCGGCAATTTTTTCAGCATCTCTTCCTGTAATAGTTCCTTCCTTGATGAAAGGTCTCATGGTAGGATTATTTGGTGAGCCGTTTTCAAGCATCCAGAAAACATTTTTAAATAGGCTTTTTTCTTTCATATTAATCCAGTGGGTGTCGGTAAGATTGGGACCTATACCCCCTTTTCCACCGTCTCCGTGGCAGGTAACACAATTTGTTTTAAACAGTTCCTGTCCTTCGGCAATATTATCGGCACTATATTTTGCAGATTCCAGATTGATCTGAGGGGCGGTTTTTTCATACTCTTCGATGGAAGCCAACATGGTTTTTGTTTCTTTAGTGTACTCTGCATCCGGATGGGCATAATCTGTGAAAGAAAAGGCAAAAAGATACACTGCACAGAAAATACATCCAAACCAGAATAGACCTATCCACCATTTTGGAAGAGAATTGTCAAGCTCTGTAATTCCGTCAAAACCGTGGTCGATAAGGATGTCCTTTTCTTCCGTCACAGATTGCTTTTTGAAGGCAGAATTCCATAATTTCTGATAATAAGGAATGTTTTTTTCTGCCAGATATTGTTTTCTCTCTTCTTCTGATAATCTGTTGAAGCTTTCATTTTCTACCAGATCTCCAATCGAGTTCATGATCAGCAGAAGGATAGTAGCAATTAATATCAGTGCCCAGAAAAAAGGGGAAGAAAAATATCCTGAATCTCCGGCGAACATTTCAAAGGCCATGATCGTTAAACCTATCGTTGTTGCGATATATATTGAAATTGGGGTTCTCGTTTTCATTGCAATACAATTTTAAATGTTACTCTACGCTTGCTGTTTGTACCTGTGTTGTTTTAATATCCGTACCTAATCTCTGCAGGTAAGCGATCATTGCTACGATTTCTCTCTGTTCAAGGGGTACATAGGCAGATCCTTTTACCGTTTTTTCTTTGACCATCTGATCTTTTATATCAATGGCTTCAGAATAGATTCTTTGTACGATAGCTTTAGATTGGTTATCTGCCCATTGGTTGGCAGAATCGATCTGAGCCTTTGTATAGGGTACATCGAAGACATTTTTCATCAGTTTCATTTTATCTACCATCTCATTTCTGTCCAGCTTATTGGTGATCAGCCATGGGAAACGTGGCATAATAGAACCTGCAGAAGTAATTCTTGGGTTGTACATATGTTTGAAGTGCCATGAATCTGGGTTTCTGCCTCCTTCTCTGTGAAGATCCGGCCCTGTTCTTTTAGATCCCCATAAGAAGGGTCTGTCATATACAAATTCTCCCGCTTTGGAATATTGTCCGTTTTTTCCTTCAAATCTCATTACTTCGTCACGGAAAGGTCTGATCATCTGAGAGTGGCAGGCGTTACATCCTTCACGGATATATAAATCTCTACCTTCAAGCTCCAGTGGTGTATAGGGTTTTACGGATGTAATCGTCGGGACACTTTGCTTAAGTGAGAGCGTCGGAACAATCTCCACGAGTCCACCGATTGCTATTGTGATGAAAGCTAATATAGAGAGAAGAGTAGGTGTTCTTTCCAACCATAAGTGTACCCCTTCGCCTTCTTTTCTTGAAGATCCGATATTGGCTAATGCAGGAGCCTCTGCTGGAACTTCTTTCTGGAATGATCCGGCTTTAACGGTTTTGATAACGTTGATCACCATTAAAATCGCCCCTGAAAGATAAAATACACCTCCTAAGAATCTCATTTTAAAGTAAGGAATGATTGCTGTAACAGTATCTAGCCAGTTTTTCCATAATAAGGTTCCGTCCGGGTTGAACTGTTTCCACATCAATCCCTGTGTGAATCCTGCAATATACATGGGTACAGCATAAAAGATAATTCCTAATGTTCCCAGCCAGAAGTGCCAGTTGGCCAATTTTTTAGACCAAAGGGTTGTTCTCCACATGATCGGAACCAGATAATATACCACTCCGAATGCCATGAAACCATTCCATCCAAGAGCTCCTAAGTGTACGTGGCCAATCACCCAGTCGGTATAGTGACCAATTTTATTTAATGATTTTGTTGCTAATAAAGGTCCTTCGAAGGTGGCCATACCATAACAGGTAATAGCAACTACAAAGAATTTTAGAATAGGATTTTCTCTTACTTTATCCCAGGCTCCTCTTAAGGTAAGAAGACCATTCAGCATTCCTCCCCATGACGGTGCAATAAGCATAATGGAGAATCCCGTTCCTACTGCCTGAGCCCATGCCGGTAATGCTGTATATTGCAGGTGGTGAGGGCCGGCCCAAAGGTATACAAAGATCAGCGACCAGAAGTGAATAATGGATAGTTTGTATGAGAATACCGGTCGCTGTGCTGCTTTTGGCATAAAGTAATACATCAGACCTAATACAGGGGTGGTTAATACAAATGCTACCGCATTGTGCCCGTACCACCATTGTACTAATGCATCTTTTACACCTGCATATACAGAATAAGATTTCCAGCTTGTGAAAGATAAAGGAACTTCAAGGTTATTGAAGATGTGAAGCATTGCTACAGCGATCCAGGTTGCCAGATAGAACCAGATGGCTACATACAAATGTCTTACTCTTCTTTTGGCGATAGTTCCAAACATATTGATTCCGAAAATGATCCATGAGAATGCAATTAAGATGTCAATCGGCCATTCATGTTCAGCATATTCTTTTGAAGTATTGATTCCCATAAGGAAAGTAATTACTACGCTGACGATCATAAACTGCCATGACCAGAAGTGAATCCATGATAATGTATCACTGTACATTCTGGTTTTAAGAAGTCTTTGCATACTGTAGTAAGCACCGCAGAAAAAGGAGTTACACACGAAAGCAAAAATTACAGCACTTGTATGAAGCATTCTGATTCTTCCGAAGCCCATTGCTCCCTGAGTATTGATCAGCCCCTGAATATTACCCGAAGCTAAGCTTTTAATAGTTGTATCATCCGTACCGAATAAAAATTCAGGTAATTCAGGATAAAAAAGCATCAGTGCAGCCGTAAGCCCCAGCAGAAATCCTACAAGTCCGAATGCGATAGTCGCATAGAGGAATGCTCTGACAATATTATTGTCATAATTAAATTTTTGCGTCTCCATAAATTCCAATAGTGTTTACCGAAGTGATATTTTCTCTGAAAAAAGGGTTGTTTTTAAGCCTTTTCTATATTGAAAATAAATATCATGTAACGTGTATAATGTTTTGCCAAAGGTATTTATTACCTTTGTTAGAGGCTAATAGATAATCTTCTAAAATATACCGAAAACTACTAAAACAAAAATGATGAAAGTATGTGGACAAAATATCAGGAAAATACGTAGGGGCAGAGATCTTACGCAGGAATATATGGCTTTTGAAATGGGGATTTCCCAGAAGGCCTATTCCGATATTGAAAATTCCAAGGTGAAGATCAACCTTGAGATACTGACTAAAATATCCAATATTTTAGACATTAAGCCATCTGATATCTGCAGCATTTCGCACAAATGTGGAACAGACGGAAATGAAGATAAATACCAGAGCCTTTTGGAGTACATGAAAAATAATAATATTGCGATTCCGAAAGAGTTTTTGTAGGCTTTAGTTTTACGCTTTACATTCAATATAAGTCATCATAAAATAATGATCTCCTTCAGCTATTGAGGGAGATCATCTTTTTTGCTCAAAAAAGAGTTGTGTTTCTAGTGTGCCTGATGATCATGGCGTTGATGGGGAACAAGTATTGGATTTTCAAATTTATTATAATCAATAAATTATTCATAAATAATTATGTAGAAAAAAATTCACATAATTGTGGATAAACGTTTACAATAAATTTAATTTTCTATAATATATTTGTTATAAATCTAACGCTGTCTCACTGAATGAAGCTTCTTTACTTTATTTCACTCCTACTTTCTTTATGCATCAACGGACAAAGCTATACCATCCAATGGTATAACATGGATAATGGTCTGCCTCAAAACAGTATTAAAGACATCATAAAAGATAAATATGGATTCATCTGGTTATCTATGGAAGGTCGGATTGTACGGTATGATGGAAGTAATTTTGTCCAGTACAGAAATTTTAACTTCAAAAACCTAAGCTTTGGTGATTTCTTTGGGAACATACAAAAAGACAGTATCACTATTTTTAATGCTTCTGAAAAAGATATTCTTCTGATTTCTCAAAGAAAACCACAAGCTATAGCATCCAATTTGGTTTTCAAGCCAGGGGGAACAGGAAATCAGAAGGTATATAAACAACTTGTCAAAAATAATATTACCACAAGATTTGTTTCTTATATAGATTCTTACTATATCCGGCTGAACAAGAACCTTTATTATTTTGAAAATAATGGGATTACACATGTTGATAAAAAAAGTAAAAACAATACAAAAATTGATCTGAAGTTCCCCCGCAATAAATTAAAAAGATTATTTGTGCATGGGGATCATGTTTTTATTGCTGATGCTGAATACAAAAAAATATTTTAGTTGTACCAAGGTAAATATTCTTATATCAATGCACCTTCTGTGTATACAGATCCTGAAACAAAAATTTATTGGCAGCAAATCACCGGACAGGTTTTCTTAATCAGCCATGGTAAAATATACAGAAGCGAATTCTCGGAAGGGAAATTCAAACTCACTTATTTATTAGAGTACAGGGATATTGATAAAGACATTTCCGGAGCTATGTTTTATGATGACACTACTCATCAATTATACATAGGAAGCTCTATTAATGGGCTTAAAATTCTAAGTCTATCCGATTTCTCTGTATCCAGGAAAAGCTTACCTTATCAGGATGAGGTCTGTTATGCAGCGGTTCCTTATGGAGATCATTCTGTTCTTACACAGGAAGGCATTAAATATTCTCGGGGTTCGTCAGAAAAAATATATTCGGCCCCTCAATCTTATGATAAGCGGTATGTTTTGGAGGATAATTCCGGGAATCTGGTGTACCGCGAAAATAATTCTATTCATATAAGGAATAAAAATAGCGGACTTACAAAATATGATTCTATTTCTTTTAAGGGGAAGGAGATTGATGGGTTGTACAAAAGCGGAGGTCTGTACATGGCATCTCTTGTTAGTGGACAACAATCTGATCTTTATATATTTAAACATGATCATTTTAAAGAAATTGAGAAAATCATTCCATGTAAAGATAATATAGATGCTGTTTTAAGATATAATAAAGATCTTCTTTATTTAGGAAGTGGTGGTGGCATATATGTGTTTTCCCTTAGCCGGAATCAAGTGGTAAAGCTTATCGGGAAAGGTCTTCCGGTGAAACAAATCATTAGAACAAAAGATGGAAATGTCTGGTTTACAACTTACAATAGAGGGATTTTTTTAATAAGAGACCAAAAGGCAATTAAAATTCCATCCGATAAAAATGATTTTCTGGCTAATGCTCATTATTTACTGGAAGATCAAAATTCCAATTTGTGGATCTCATCTGATAATGGATTATTTAAAGTGAATAAAAATACCCTTCTGCAATATATCAAAGATCCGAAGGAAGTGCTCACTTATTACCGGTATACTAAAAAGGATGGTTTTTTAAATAATGAATTCAACGGAAGTGCCAATCCTTGTGCTCATGAGTTGAAGAATGGGGAATTTGTGTTTCCGTCTATGGGGGGATTTGTATTTTTTACTCCAGAAAATGTAAAAACCTATTATCCAAAGTCTAAAAGTATCTATCTGGAAAGAGCAAAGGTAAAAGGGAAGATGATACAGTTGACAGATAAACTCTTCCTGGAATGTGGGTATAAAAATGCAGAACTCTATATTGATATTCCTTATTATTCCGACTTGGAAAATATCTACCTGCAGGCAAAATTTTCAGATAGTGAGGATAGCCCATGGGTTAATATTAAAAATGATAAAATATTTAGGCTGGCCAATATGGAACCCGGAAATTACACTCTTTTGGTTCGGTTTTTATCTTCAGAAACTGGAAAATTCTTTTATAAAACAATTCCTGTAGAAGTTGAAGCCTATTTTTATCAGACCCTTCTTTTTAAAATCCTAATTGCCGGTATTGCTATTTTCATCGTTTTAGTAATTGTACAGATGAGGACCAATTTTTTAAGATTGAAAAATAAGGTGCTGGAAAATATACTCGTTCATAAAGATAAAGAGCTGCTGGAAACCAATAATAAACTGAAAAATGAATCCGATTATCAAAAAAAACTGGTGGAAAGTATAAGCCATGATATTACTACCCCTGTTAAATTTATTGCGCTTCTTTCACAGGAACTTAATCAGTCGGTAGATCTGAAGACTCAGAAAAAATATTTTGACAGCATTTACAAAACCTCGGAACAGCTGTATAAATTTACATTAAGTCTCAAAGAATATACAGAACTGTACAAGCAGGGAAATACAACAGACGAAGAATATTCAATTTATGATCTGATTGAAACAAAAAAGCTGTTGTTTGAAGAAATAGCAGCAAGGAAAAATACATTTATATACAATTTTTGTGATCACCAACTGAATACTAAGCTTAATAAAAATATTCTCCTTGCAGTTTTTCATAATATCATCGATAATGCAGTGAAAAATACTTCAGATGGGGAAATTACGATTACATCTGCCTCTATAGGATCACATATAGAAATCAGTATTATGGATACCGGCAGTGGGATGTCTGATGAACAACGAATTTATTATTCCGAACTTTTTAAGAAAAAAGGCAGCGAACATATGATTTTTAAAAATTATGGATTAGGCCTTCATATGGTTGTTCAGCTGATGCTGAAAATCAATTCCGAAATGACTTTTCATAAAAATCCTCTTAAAGGAACCATCATAAAAATCCTTATTAAAATATGACAAAAAAAATACTCATTGCAGATGACCATCATGTGGTAAGAATCGGTACAGCTATGATCCTGGAGAAAAATTTTAATCATTTTGAAGTCGATTTTGCAGAGACCTATGGAGAAGCAAAAAAGAAAATTGAATCTGAAAAATATGACCTCGTTATTCTGGATATTGAACTTCCGGGAAGCATTCTCAAATCTATGGTCAAAGAGATCAAAAATATCTCTGAAGATACTCTTATCTTAATATTTACATCCTACAAAGAAAATATTGCCCTGCAGTATATTGAAGAAGGAGCGAATGGTTTTTTGAATAAGCAGAGTGATCCGGAAAATTTTGTCAAAGCTGTTGAATCTGTCCTTAAAGAGGGGTTCTATTATACTCCGGAGATTATGCATGAAATATTGAAAGGGAATAAAAAGAAAAAAGCAGTAGATGATTTATCAGAGAGAGAATTGCAGGTTTTTAATCTTTTGGCCAAAGGAAATGGAAATCTTGAAATAGCGAATGCCCTTAACATTGAAGAATCTACTGTAGGTACCTACAAAAGAAGGGTATATCAGAAACTGAAGATTACCAATCTGGTTGAATTGCTTGATATTTATAACGAAATACATTAATCCCTCATCCGCTCTTGTCATAAAACCACTACGATTTTGTGGAAAAATGCGTACAGGATCTAAACTTTATTTACTTGTTTTTCGCAGTAGGTTCGTATTGCGAAAAATTCCATTAAATAATTGAAGGTATTGGATATTATTCAGGACCCTTTAGATTCTAAAAATACGTATTTGTTTATGAAAAAAAAGATGCTTTTCATGGCCTTATTGGCCGGTTTAAATGGTGTTCTGGTAAAAGCCCAGATAGGTAATGTGGGGATTAATACTGCAAATCCCGGCAGTGCCCTTACTGTCAATGGTTCATTTGCTGCCACTTACAAAATAGTTACTGCAAGTGGTGTTGTAGGAGCCAATGATTATTATGTTGCTTATAACGGAAATGCTGATGGGACATTAGCGTTACCGGCAGCTATCAATGGTGCAGGTAATTTTGCCGGACGTACTTATCACTTCAAAAATACGGGAGGAAAAATACTTACCGTTTCTGCTAATGGATCCGAATTGATTGATGATCAAAATGGAACCGGGTTGGGAGTTCCTGCTATTACGATTCCTCCCGGGTATTATGCGTTTTTGGTTAATAAAGGAACAACTACCGGTACTACATGGGAGCTGGTACTGGTTTCTAGCTCCAACAGTATTCCTTCAGCAGAATCTACTTATCCGTTTTCAGCGGTGTCTACTACAAGCCGACAAATGTGTGATGCTACTGCCACTCCCTCTGATCCGTGGATAAGGACAGCAATTATTTATCCTCAAGGTACAGTTCTTAATAAAGGAAATGTACTCAATACCTCTACAGGGGCTTTTAAGGCACCCAACGATGGATACTATATGATTCAGGGATCTACACAGTTTGACAATGGGAATGTGGCAGGAAATCCGAATTTTACCTGGACGGTACTTTACCTGATAAAAAACTATGCTCCTGGTAACGGAGGAAGTATATTAGTTCAATCCTATCAACCTACTGTAACGAGGGTTTTTGGTTCGAGTATTTCATGCATAGCATATCTTAGCGCAGGAGAAACGGTAAGCATGGTTTCTGTAGCGGGGGTGTCTTCTGGTAACAAGTACGAAGTAGTGACAAGTACTATGTTTGGATATAAAATAGCGAATTAAAATAATATTGGTATTGTGAAAAAGTGGTCTTGATCCGATAGATTAAGACCACTTTTTGTAATTATATTTTACATTTTGCCAGCAAAGGTATAAATAGAAAGGGGCTTTCCGATTTGAAGGAGAGTGAATTGTCAATTTACCCCATGGAATGTGAATTTCTCTCAAAAGTTTTTATATATTTAGCGACCGAATAATTCATTCAATGAGCAACGAAAATAAAACAGGACAAAACGAGACTTTAGTTAGAGGATTAACAAATCGACACATTCAATTAATTGCCCTTGGAGGTGCCATCGGAACCGGGTTATTCCTGGGAATTGGACCAGCTGCAGTACTGGCTGGACCATCAGTAATTTTAGGCTATGCTTTAGCTGGGATTATCGCCTTTTTTATTATGCGTCAGCTTGGTGAGATGGTTGTTCAGGAACCCGTATCGGGAAGTTTTAGCCACTTTGCTTACAAATATTGGGGAAATTTTCCGGGGTTTGCTTCCGGATGGAACTACTGGATTCTCTATATCCTGGTAAGTATGGCAGAACTTACAGCAATAGGTCATTATATTCATTTTTGGTGGCCTGATATTCCGCTTTGGGTTTCCAGTTTATTCTTCTTTGTTGTGATCAATGCGCTTAACCTGGCTTCTGTGAAGGTATACGGAGAAACAGAATTCTGGTTTTCCATCATCAAAGTAGTGGCTATTATCGCTATGATTATTTTCGGGATATATCTTTTAATAAGTGGTACAGGAGGAGAAAAAGCAACAATTACCAATTTATGGAACGATGGTGGATTCTTCCCCAAAGGATTATTTAATAAAACAGAAAACGGATATTCGGGATTATTTTCAGCGATGGCAATGATTATGTTCTCTTTCGGTGGGTTGGAGTTAATCGGGATTACGGCTGCAGAAGCAAAGAATCCGGAAAAAACCATTCCACAGGCTACCAATCAGGTGATCTATAGAATCCTTATTTTCTATGTAGGTGCTTTGGTAATCTTGTTTGCATTAAGCCCTTGGAGAGATATTACAGAAGGATCCAGCCCGTTTGTAATGGTTTTCCAAAACCTGAACGGTCTTGAATTCAGTCTTTTTGGTAAGGTCATTCAGTTCAATACATTAATTGCGAATGTTCTTAACCTGATTGTTTTAACGGCGGCTTTATCGGTGTATAACAGTAGTGTTTACAGTAACAGTAGAATGCTTTTCGGATTGGCTCAGCAGGGGAATGCTCCAAAATTCCTGAAAAAACTGAATAAAAACTCCGTTCCTACTAATGCAATCATTATTTCTTCTTGCTTTGCCGGAATATGTATTATCATCAATAAGCTGGTACCGGAAAAAGCTTTTGAATACTTAATGGCTTTGGTGGTATCTACCTTGATCATCAACTGGCTGATGATATGCTACACCCATTTGAAGTTTAAAAAATCAATCAATGCATCAGGAATTCATTCAAAATTCCCATCTATATTTTACCCTGTATCCAATTACATCTGTATTGCGTTTTTGATTCTTATTTTAGGATTGATGAGTATTACAGGAATGGAAATTCAGGTGATTCTGATTCCCGTATGGATTGGCTTTTTATTCGTAATGTACAAATTGTACAAACCGAAATAACAATATAAAAACAAATTTAAATAGGTTTTAGAAAGGTGAAAATTAAATGATTTTCACCTTTTTTGTTTTTATTTTCTGTAAATTGGTAGTAAGATATATGGTGAAAATATATCATTTTTTGGCTATTGTTTTGGTTTGTTGAATAACAACTTCTACCGGATCATTCCGATAGAATTGAAGAATAATTTACAGTCGGAAACAGTAGATATTATCACTTGTATTTATTTTCCTTTGTATGAATAGAATGTCAATTTAGGACAAGATTTGTTTTTTTGATAGGCGTAATTTTGCATCATCAAATCATCACAATGATGATTGAACTTCAAAAAAACAAATAGAATGAAAAATATACTTCTCCTCATCTTACTACTCCCTTTTTGTGTCAAGTCACAAATTTCTATTCAGGCTTATGGTGGAAATAAAGAGACTGAACTTTTGGGAATATATAATAAAGATTTCAGTGGCAAGTGGAATTATTTTGCTTCAGGAACTATTAGCTACAACTATGACTTAGGAAAAGTAAGTCCTGAGCTTTATCAGAATCTTAATTATGGAATTATAAAGAACCTGGGTGTTTCTGCAGGCGTTCATATTTCAGAGAAAGATATCATGCCGTCTGTAGGATTGGCGTATGGCAAAGAAAATGATGTTTTCGCCATCAATGTATTTCCTGCATTTACCTATTCTACTGATGCGAAAGAATTCGGACTTGGACTCTATACTTTATTGGAATATACTCCAAAAATCAATGAGAAGCTTAATCTTTACAGCATGTTGATCGTAGAATCCGATTTCAGTTTTAAAGAACATCAGTCCAGCAGTCAGGTTATCCGTTTAGGAATAGAGAATAAGAAAAAAATGCAGTTGGGAATAGGAAGTAATATTTCACAGACAGGAAGTAGTTTTGAAACCGATGTCAATTTCGGTGTATTTATTGGAAAGAAATTTTAATGATATGAAAAAATTATTCACACTCACTTTTGTATTGAGTTTTATATTAAGTATGGCACAAACAGATTATCATTTTCCCGAAGAATCTTCGCGGCATGAAGGAACGTGGCTGCAATGGCCGCATCACTATCAACATGGGATGACGTACCGTAAAAGGGTAGAGCAGACATGGGTAGATATGACAAAGGCCCTTCAGTCAGGGGAGAAAGTTCACATTATTGCTTATAATGCAGAGGAAAAAAATAGAATTATCCGTCTTCTGGAGGAAAATAAAGTTCCTATGAAGAATGTTGATTTCAAAGTTTATCCTACTGATGATGTATGGATCAGAGATAACGGACCTATTTTCGTAAAAGATAATAAAGGAAATGTTCTTATTGAAGATTGGGGTTTTAACGGCTGGGGCGAGAAATTTGATTTTGAAAACTGTGACGCAATCCCACAGAAGCTGGGCAGTGATCTTGGAATAAAAGTAATCGATCTGAATGAGGAAATGGTCAACGAAGGAGGCTCTGTGGAAACGGATGGAAATGGTGTGTTGATGGCTTGTAAAAGTTCAGTAATCAGTCAGAAAAAAGGAGCTACCAGGAACAAAGATATCACTCAGGAAGAAGCTGAAGAAATGTTTGAAACCTATTACGGAGTATCCAAAGTAATTTGGCTTGATGGAGTGACCGGATTGGACGTTACCGATATGCACATTGATGGTTTCATGAAATTTATTAATCATAATAAAATGATTACCATGAATGAAGATGATCTTCTTGAGCTTGGGATTTCAGAGAAGGATGTCAATACACTCTATACCGCTACCAATGTGGACGGAAAAGAATATAAAAAAGTTTATGTACCTGCTACCAAAAACAAAGTGAAAACAGCATACGGAAAGCAATTAGAAGAAAAAGGCTCTTATGTAAATTATTACGTAGCTAATACCGTGGTACTTGTTCCTAATTATGGAGATCCTAATGATACAGTTGCCAATAAGATTATCCAGGAGCAGTATCCGGATAGAAAAGTAATAGGAATAGATGTAAGAAATCTATATGAAAACGGAGGAATGGTGCATTGCGTTACGCAGCAACAGCCTGCCGGAAACCTAGCAAAATAAATTCATAGAATTAAGTGATTTTTTGTGCATCAGGTGAACCCAATGATTAGATTGGCTTCATCTGATGCTTTTTTTGTGAAAACAACTTTCAGAATCTGGCTCGTTTCTTTGTTTTTTTGTATCTTAGTAAGAGGTTATATTTCAAATTAAGGTGAAAAATTATTATCTGTTTGAAATCTCCTGCGGGTATGCCGAAAACCGCTATCAAGAGTAGGCAAAATTAAAAAAACACACCTATGGCAAATTTGTTTCAAACGCTTACTAACACGGTAAAGCATTGGTACATTCCATTAATTTTTGGAATCATTTTTCTAATCTGTGGATTTTATGTATTCAGTGTGCCGCTTGCAACGTATGTAACCCTTTCAATTTTTTTCAGTGTTTCATTCCTATTCTCCGGAATTACGGAAGTATTCTTTTCCTTACAGAATAGCAAATCCCTGCAGGGATGGGGCTGGTTTTTAGTCAGTGGATTATTGACTACCGCAATTGGGGTTTATCTTATTGCGAATCCTCAGATCTCGATGACTGTACTTCCATTTGTAATTGGATTTACTTTACTGTTTCGTTCCTTTCAATTGCTGGGTTTTGCTTTCGACCTGAAAAGTATGAAAATAATGAGCTGGGGAAATGTAGCTCTTGCCAGCGTTGGAGGAATTATCTTTTCTCTGTTGCTGATATTTAATCCCGTGTTTACAGGAATTTCATTAGTTACCCTTACAGGTGTTTCCTTTATTTTTATGGGAATAGCTTCTATTATGCTGGCTCTGGATTTAAGGAAAATTAAAAAAATTCCTGGAAAAGTAAGTCAGGAATTAAGAGACAGAATCAAATCTATACAGGAGGAGATTGATGATCTGAAAAAATAATAAACCGTATTTTCTGATATAAAAGGCCTTGACAATAGACTACCCCCAAAAAGTGTCTAACTTTTTGGGGGTAGTGTAAATATCTGCTTTTATTTCTTCACTAATTTCAAAGACTTTCTATCTCCTTTTTTAGTTTCAAATTGGATGATGTAATTCCCTTTTTCTAATCTCTGAATATTCATTTGTTCATTGAATATTGAAGAACCGCTTTGAATTTTTTTCCCGGATAGATCAAAAATGCTGTACTCAAAACTTTCGCTGCTGTATTTATTATTTTGTATCGTAATGTTATCACCCGCCGGGTTAGGATAAAGGGTAAAAGTAGTATTCTGATCTTTAGCAGAAATGTCATCCAGCCCTAAAAAACCACTGTTAAATTTGGTCAAATATGACTTAGAGCCATGGGTTACACTCCCTCCGGAATAGCAAAGAACAAGTGAACCGTCATTCAGATTAAATAACTTTTTAATATAGTCAGCTCTTAGTGATGTAGTAGGAGGTGCAGCCATAAAATACTGAAAACCGTTGCTGGAAGTGGTATAATCTACGCTTCCATTAGCATTCAGTCTAGTTATAAATAATTGATAGATAAGGTTTGGAGTACCATTGTACATATTCATAATAGCCCCCATTATTACTATTTTTGAATTGGGTAATACTGTAATTTGACCTAATTGCAGCTCTTCTGCAGTGGTAAAGTTATAATTAGCTGTTCTTCCATTATTAGCAAATCCAGAAACAGAAGCACCATCTGAAATTTGAATTTTAGATAAAAAGAAAGTACCTCGGTAGGGAGAACTTTTCTGATGCAATACCAGAATGGAATTATTTGCATAATCATATTCAAAATTTTTGACTGCAGAACCTTCCGTATTAGGAATAAAAACAGATCCATTGCTGCCAAATGTAGAATCGTAGGTACCGTCAGGCAGCCTTCTTTCGATGTAAGAATCCTCTGTGTAGGTTAAGGTATTGGTTTTAGTACCCGCCATGACCAGTTTCCCATCATTCTGGATGTAGAATTTTTTAGGATAAAACGTATTAAGCGATAACTTTCCATTGGTACCGAAATTATTATCAATCACACCATTCTGGTTTACTTTTACCATATAAGAACCCATGTTAGAAATAAGAAGATAGCTGTTGCCATTCTGATCTACCGCAAAATCATCCGCTGTACCATTTTGGCTCACAGATTGAGTGGTAAAACCATTCGTGCCAAAGCTGGTATCCAGAGATCCGTCCAGATTAATTCTGGTCAGAAACCAATCATATAAGCTGTGGGTTGGAGTGGCATTAACTCTTCCATAGATCAATATTTTGTTATTATTTAAAACAATTTTTTTGATGGATTCACTTTTATCTGATGAATTGCTGCCCATATCATAATTCTTTGTTCCAAAAGACGTATCAACGATCCCGCCTTGGTTTACCTTTCTGATAGTGATGGAACCTGTTGACGTTGCAGTAATAAATTGACCATCCGGTAGCATTACAGCATCCGATACTTCTCTATAATCATCATACATGCAATACCCACCATTTCCAAATGTAGGATCTAAACTAATGCTTTGTGCATTCAAAAAAATGGTAAAAATTGAAAAGAATAAGAAATAATGTTTTTTCATAGGTTATAGTTTTTTTATAAGAATTTAATCAGGAATAAAAAAAACCACCTTTAAAAAGGTGGTTTGTAGACCCACAGGGATTCGAACCCCGACTGACGGTACCAAAAACCGGAGTGCTACCGTTACACTATAGGTCTGCTTTATTTTGGTGATGCAAATTTATATATTTTTTTCTTATTTACAAATATCTTCTTTCAATTTTCTACTGTTTTACATGAAAAAATAGAATTTGATTTTTCTATTTCTGGGTTCATTGAAGCAGATAAGATCTTTTTGCGGGGAAATAAAATCCGGGACGATAGAATTTTAAATGAAAAATATTCGGTTAATGATAAAAACAAAAACCATCCTTAAAAAGGATGGTTTGTAGACCCACAGGGATTCGAACCCCGAATGACGGTACCAAAAACCGGAGTGTTACCGTTACACTATAGGTCTGTTTTATTTTGGTGGTGCAAATTTACATCTTTTTTATTTATATACAAGGATTTTTGATTTTTTTTTTAAATTTACTGTGGATTTTATTTATGGAAAATATGCGGATAGACTTCAATAATCTCAATATTAATAATTTATCATTTAATACTGAATTTGAAAAAAAAGTGAGAATTTTTCTCGAAGAATGGCTTTCAGAAAAAACAGAGGTGAATGTACAGACTTCGGGCTCTACAGGTATCCCTAAAATTTTTGAAATTGAGAAAAAGAAAATGATCAATTCTGCAGTGATGACGTGCAACTTTTTGGGATTGGAAGAAGGTAATACGGCATTACTCTGCCTGCCTGTAGAATATATTTCGGGGAAAATGATGATTGTCCGTTCTGCAGAAAGAAGATTGAGATTAAGAATTGCAGAACCTTCTCTGAAGCCTGTTGAGAACTTAGAGGAAGAAATAGATTTTTGTGCTATGACGCCGCTTCAGGTAGAAAACTCATTGGAAAAACTCCATCTGATTAAAAATTTAATCATTGGGGGTGCTGCAGTTTCAGAAAGTCTGAAAAATAAAATTCAACAAATGAATCTCAGCACTTCAAACCATATTTTTGAAACCTATGGAATGTCGGAAACGCTTTCTCATATCGCTTTAAAACAATTGGTGCCACAGCAGGAAGATTATTTCACAGCTTTTGAAAATGTATCTATCTCGCTGGATGATAGAGGTTGCCTGAAAATATTTGCTCCTAATGTGAATGCTGAAGAATTGCAAACTAATGATTTAGTTGATATTAGGAATGAAAGACAATTTAAATTTCTCGGAAGAATTGATAACATTATCAATTCTGGAGGAGCAAAAATTTTCCCGGAAACTCTTGAAGTATTGGTAAAAAAAGAACTCTCGAATGAAGCTGTATTTATCGGTTTACCGGATGAAAGCCTGGGGCAAAAACTGATATTGGTAATAGAAGGAGGGGAGTCAGATGAGGTGATCAGGAAAATTTCGGAAATACCATTTGAGAAAAATTTCCATAAACCAAAAGAAATTATTTTCATCAATGAAATTCCCCGGACACCCAACGGAAAAGTAAACAGAATAGAATTGTATAAAAATATAAATATAAATCTCTAGCATGTATCATGATTCTTAGCTCTTGAATCTGGACTCTAAAAAAAATAAAACAATGAAAGACTTTTCAAAAGAACTCAGTTTCAAAACTTCCCGCAGCAGCGGAGCAGGAGGACAGAATGTCAACAAAGTGGAGACTGCTGTTACCGTACTTTGGAAAGTAGATGCCTCAGAATTTTTTAATGATGATGAAAAAGTATTGATTCAGAATAAAGTGAAAAATAGAATCAATGCAGAAGGTTTTTTATTTCTGACGGTTTCCGAAAGCAGAACCCAGTTGATGAACAAAAATAAAGCGATTGAGAAAATATTTGAAATCGTCAACAAAGCACTTATCGTTCCTAAAAAAAGAACCGCAACAAAACCTTCAAAAGGTCAGAAACAGAAAAGACTGGATAGCAAGAAAAAGATTTCGGATAAAAAAGAAAACAGACGTTTCAGGTTTTAAACTTGTTTCTCCCGCAAAAACTTTATTTTTGCGAAAACTTTTAAAACCATGATAAAAAAATTAATAACACTGGGGTTATTCTCAATCTCCATCATATCTTTTGCTCAAAAATTTTCCATCAGACCTTCCGTCGGCTATGCATGGAGAACAGCAAAAACAATTTCAGGGCTTAGCAAGGAAGAAAAAGAATATGTAAAAGATCTGAAAAATGGGTTGAACTTTGATATTGCAGCCCATTATGAGGTGAGTAAAGGACTTGCATTTGGTTTGAAATATTCCAACTACAGTGCGTCCAGTGACGGGTTTATGCTTGGATATGTAAATGGAATGCCTGTCTCTGTTCCTGTGACCACAAAAGATAATATTACATTTTTCGGATTCTCCGGGCTCATTTCAAATAATCATTTACCTACAAGACATAAAATATTTGCAGATGTGGCGCTGGGAGTAATGTCTTATACTACAAAAACAGGAGATGTGAAAGGTACAGGAAGTACTTTAGGGGCAGAAATAGACCTTGGTTATCAATATCAGGTCAGCAGGAATTTCCTGATAGGACCAAAAGTAGGATTAAGTGGTGGTACACTGAATAAAATGAAGTTCAATGGAGTAACATACAAATTTGATGATGATCAAAAAGAAGGTTTGCATAGGGTTACTTTAAGTGCAGCTGCTACATTCCGTTTTTAAGTGCTATATTTGTAAGGATTACAAAATATCTCATAATAAATAATGGCAGCAACAATCTCTTTATCAGCAGGAAGCCGACAATCAGGATTGTTGCTGTCATTACTTTATCTTCATACAGATTCTTTTCTGAAAAGTTCTAAGGACTTTATCAATTAAGCCCTGTCAGGATTCAAGACAGGGAATCACTCCGGATTTTTATTATTATTTTTTGCGGTTTTCTATAGAAGGAGGCTGTCATACGCCTGGATTCTACATTGGATCGTTAGGGAGTAACTGCATTTTAATTAAAAAAAATTGAAGAAAATGTCCAATCATATTATTGTAACCACCGGGATTTATGATGCTATAAAAGATACACTCAGAAGAAAAGAAGTGAGCATCGGAGAAGAAAAAAGACTTACTGAAGAACTTAGAAAAGCAAAACAAGTTTTGAGAAGAGATCTTCCAACTGATATCGTAACGGTTGACAGGAAAGTAACTTTAAAAGATCATACATTAAATTTTGAACACGAATATATTTTTGTGCCTTCCACCAAAGCAAAGCTTAAAAAGAATAAGCACTCCATACTGTCGGATATTGCTCTTGCAGTCGTAGGATATAAAGTAGGAGATGTTATTGACTGGCCTTTCAAAGATGGAGAGAGGAAGATTGAGATCCTGAAAGTAGAAACCTGGGAAGGATAAATTCCCGTTGAATGCTATTAGGTTGAATTACAATGAAAGCGTGGCTCGTATGAGCTGCGCTTTTTTATAGACTTAATGTTGGAAAACGCAAAGACGTAAAATTATTTTGAATGTTATGTGTTGTGAGGTGCAAGGATTTTATCTTTGATAAAATTGTGTACTATTATATATTTTATTTTTTTTCTCAGGCTGATTTTGCAGATTACGCTGATTTACATAAACATCTACACAATCTGTATGATTTTCACGAAAATTTAATGTTTCCCCTTGCTGAAAATCTTAGATTTTCTTGCACCTTCAAATTTTCACAACGCATTAAACTCTTTGCGCCTTCGCGTTTCCAACAAATGCAATTTAACAAATGATAAAAAAAGATCCCTCTACGGTACTTTCTTGAAGTGCTTTGACTGCATTCCGTTTTTAAGTTTTATCTTTGCAAAAATTAAAAAAATGAGCAAACCGATAACTGAATTCATAGAAAAGTATTACCTGCACTTCAACGCAGCTGCATTGGTGGATGCTTCTAAAGGATATGTTGCACATCTTAAAGATGGTGGGAAAATGATGATTACTTTAGCAGGAGCAATGTCTACTGCTGAATTGGGGAAGATTCTTGCAGAAATGATCCGTCAGGGAAAAGTAGATTTCATCTCTTGTACAGGTGCCAATCTTGAAGAAGATTTAATGAACCTTGTGGCACACTCTCACTACGAAAGAGTTCCTCATTATAGAGATTTAACTGCTCAGGATGAATGGGATCTTTTGGAAAGAGGTTTAAATAGAGTTACAGATACATGTATCCCTGAAGAAGAAGCTTTCAGAAGATTACAGAAACATATTGTAGAGATCTGGAAAGATGCAGAAGCTAAAGGAGAAAGATATTTCCCGCACGAATTCATGTACAAAATGATCCTTTCAGGAGTATTGGAGCAATATTATGAAATTCCTAGGGAAAACTCTTGGATGATCGCTGCCGCAGAAGCAAACTTACCAATCGTAGTACCAGGATGGGAAGATTCTACAATGGGTAATATTTTCGCTTCTTACTGTATTAAAGGAGAACTTACAGCTACTACAATGAAATCAGGAATCGAATATATGACTTACCTTGCTGACTGGTATACTAAAAATTCAGGAGGAAAAGGAGTTGGATTCTTCCAGATTGGTGGAGGTATCGCAGGAGATTTCCCGATCTGTGTAGTACCAATGTTGTATCAGGATATGGAAATGCATGACATTCCTTTCTGGTCTTATTTCTGCCAGATTTCTGATTCTACAACATCTTACGGTTCATATTCAGGAGCAGTTCCTAATGAGAAAATTACTTGGGGTAAACTGGATATCACTACACCGAAATTTATCGTTGAAAGTGATGCAACAATCTGTGCACCATTGATGTTCTCTTATATCTTAGAAAATTAAGAATACAATTCTCAAAAGAGATTACAATATCAGCGCTTCAATTCATTTGAAGCGCTTTTTTATTTTATGATTTGGAAATAGATTTGTTTTGAAAACTAAAAAATATTTAAACCATTAAGAAAGTGAAATTAATAAGAATAATTAAGTTTCATCTTTGATGAAAAATAAAGCACATAGCTACATAAAATAGCTTTAGCTATTTCCCTTAATACTCTTTACAACTTAAATACTCTTAACGGTTCAAATAAGTGGTATATAGTTTCTCCCGGATCACACCGATTTTTATACTATCTGCATAATCTTTAAAATCAGCATGAGAAAAAATAAACTATGTGGTATAAAATTTTATCGAAGATAAAATCCTTGCGCCTCACAACATTTAGTATTCAAAATAATTTTGCATCTTTACATTCTCCAAAAAACATACATAAGCATTTGTGAAAATCTGTGTAATCCGTGGGAAAATAAAAATCAATCCAACGAATTCACCAGCACAAAATAACGATAGGCAAGAATTCCCTTTTCAATCTTAGTCAGATGATTGGGATCTTTCTTACTCAGCTTCGGGAGAACCTTTTTATTGACTGCATTCAACAGCCTGAAAAATGATTTTTTCATATCTTTATCTTTTAATGAAACATCATCGAGCCTGTAATAGTTCAAAAATGATGCAAAAAAGATAGTCAGCTAAAAACAAAAAAGGGATATGGACGAAATTTTCAAACAACAGGTATACGAAGTGGCAAGGCTTATTCCTAAAGGAAGAGTCTCTACTTATGGTGCTATTGCAAAAGCAGTTGGGTATCCTAATCATTCCAGACATGTCGGAAAAGCAATGGGAGGATGCCCGAAAGATGTTCCCGCTCACCGGGTTATTTCCAGTTCAGGAGTATTATCTGTCCCGGAATTTCAGCCAAAACTTGAAGCTGAAGGGATTACTATTGAAAATTTCAGAATAAAAAATTTCAAAAAACTGTTCTGGAATCCGTTGGAGGAATTGTAAATTTCAACGGATTTAAATTAAAGAGTTTTTTTAACGCAAAGTTTTCATTTTTATATCGTAAGATTTTAAGGGAGCAAAGTTGGAATCAATGAAATTGATTCTTTCTAAGCAAACACATCATTTATCCCAAAGCTCCATCAGCGACAAAGTCACAACTCTATGCCACCTGAAATAAAATTCTCGAATTAGTAATCTTTCGCGTCAAAAAAAAATTAATTATAATCTGCATAAAAAAATGTCACTCCATAACTTAATATGAGTGACATCTATATTTTTTACTGTTTCAAACCGTATTATTTTCTTCCTTTTGGGAGACCTTTTAGTTCATCTTTCAGCCTTTCGTTCTCCTCTTTTAATAAAGCAATATAGTTTTGTAGGTTTTCAATGATAGCTCCCGGAATATTATCATAATTATTCTGAGTAGTAATTACTCCCGCAGAAGAAGATCTATCATTAAATACAGGATGATCATTATTTACAATTACTGTAGCTTCTTCCTCTTCATAAATATCTTCAATCGGCACATCCAGAAAACGGGCAAGTTTGTCCCATTCATCCTTTACGATCCTCACATCACCACTTTCTTTTCTGCTGTAATTAGATACATCTGTGGCGATAAAATCAGCTACCTGTTGTTGCGTGTAGCCTTTTTGCTTTCTGATGACGCGTAATTTTTCTTTTTGCATGACCGACATTTTATACAAAAATGGCAAAAAAGCATAAGCTATACAATAAAAAGTAGAAAAAATATAGAATAGAGGAATGAGGGCTAAGGTAAAAAATAAAAAAGGTTTATAATATGCATGCTGTGTATATTAATTGTTAAAAATTTTCTTTGAACCAGTTGTTTATTTCATAATAACTTCCGATTGATCAAAGATTATTTGGTTAGAGACAAGACTTAAATCTATAAGGTTTAGATTAATTATTGGTGATTTTCAGACTGTTTTTGGAGTTGTTGGAAACGCAAGGGCGCAAAGAGTTTAATAGGTCACAGAAATTTCAAGGCGCAAGAAAATCTAAGATTTTCAGCAAAGGAAAACGTTTAATCTAAAATTAAATTTTCTTGCAGATTATACAGATTGTGTAGATGTTTATGTAAATCTGCGTGAGAAAAAATAAAATATGCAGTACATGATTTTATCGGAGATAAAATCTTTACATCTTAAAGCATGAGTTATATAAAAAACTGGTGTCTTTGCGTTTTTCCAAACTTTTCATATAAAAAAAGACTGTTTCAAAATGAAACAGTCTCTTGTATATTATTTTTCAAGTTGCTTATAGCTTCTCTGTATAAAATCTGTAAGGTCTTTTCCTTTCAGTAAATTTTGAGAAAGTTTGGCGAGATCCAAAGCATATTTGATCAGATTATCTTTCTCTTCAGCATTCTCAGTCTTTAAAATCTGATTAGAAAACTCACTGTTTGAGTTCACAACAAGATTGTACATCTCAGGGAAACCTCCCATTCCGAACATACCGCCGCCGCCAGTAGCTTGCATTTCCTTCATTCTTCTCATGAATTCCGGCTGGGTAATCGTAAATGGAGCATCATTGCTGTCAAGATCTTCAAGCTGTACGGTGAATTTAGTATCCTGAATAGCCTCTTCCACGTTCTTTTTTAAAGACTCTTTTTCCGTTTCATTCAGTTTTGAAATAACAGGCTCATCCTTTTTGATCAGGTTGTTTACGTGATCTGCATCTACTCTTGCAAAAGAAATATTGTCCTTTGAAGTTTCCAGTTTCTGAATAACGTGCGGAGTGATAGGAGAATCTAATAAAAGAACTTCATATCCTTTATCCTTTGCAGACTGGATGTAACTGTGCTGTTCATCGGCGTTTGTAGCGTATAATACAACCAGTTTGTTATCCTTATCTGTTTGTATAGGTTTGATTTTTTCAATCAATTCATCCCAAAGGAAATATTTTCCATCTGTAGTAGGGTACAGCGTAAATTTGTCTGCTTTCTCGGCAAATTTCTCTTCTGTAATGATTCCATACTCGATTACGATCTTGATATCGTTCCATTTTTGCTCGTAGTCTTCACGATTTTCATTGATTAAAGAAGCCATTTTGTCGGCTACTTTTTTCGTGATGTAAGATGAAATTTTCTTTACAGCACCATCTGCCTGAAGATAAGAACGGGAAACATTCAACGGAATGTCCGGAGAATCAATAACACCTCTCAGAAGCATCAGGAAATCGGGAACGATACCTTTTACTTCATCCGTTACGAATACCTGGTTTTGGTATAATTGGATTTTATCTTTATCAATATTTAGATTATTGCTCAGCTTAGGGAAGAATAGAACTCCGGTAAGATTGAACGGATAATCAACATTCAGGTGGATATTGAATAGAGGCTCCTCAAACTGTGTTGGATACAGCTCATGGTAAAACTTCATGTAATCCTCATTGGTCAGTTCGCTTGGAGCAATCGTCCATGCAGGCACCGGATTGTTGATGATGTTGTCTACTTCTTCTGTTTCAGCTACTGCATCTTCAGGAGCATCTTCCGGTAATGGAAGTGTATGTGTTTTAGTCCCGAATTTGATCGGAACAGGCATGAATTTATTATATTTTAATAACAGTTCACGGATTTTTGTTTCTTCTAAAAATTCTACAGAATCTTCAGCAATATGAAGAATGATCTCCGTACCTCTGTCAGTTTTATCAGTGGTTTCCTCAAGAGTAAATTCCGGGCTTCCATCACAGATCCAACGTACTGCCGGCTCATCTTTGTAAGACTTTGTAATAATCTCTACTTTTTCTGCCACCATGAATGCAGAGTAGAACCCAAGACCGAAATGCCCGATAATCCCTGAATCTTTTGCAGAATCTTTATATTTTTCAAGAAACTCTTCAGCGCCTGAGAAAGCAACCTGGTTGATGTATTTCTCAACTTCTTCACCAGTCATACCAATACCTTGGTCGATGATGCGTAAGGTTTTCTGGTCTTTATCAATTTTAACTTCAAGCTTTGGGTTTCCGTATTCCACGTTTGCTTCCCCAATGCTGGTTAAATGTTTCAACTTCAATGTTGCATCAGTAGCGTTGGAGATCAACTCTCTTAAGAATATTTCGTGGTCACTGTAAAGAAATTTTTTAATAAGCGGAAAGATGTTTTCCACAGATACATTAATATTTCCTTTAGTCATCATATTTTAGATTTTTTAATTTGCATAATATTTCTCAAAAAAAATACCATGAAGAGGAATGATGACAGAATGACATTTTTTCGATGGATAATGAAACAAGTTCATATGGATTTGTCAAAGAAATATCTTATTTTTAATTCTTAAAAATTTTTGAAAATGAAGTTGAAATGTACAGTCTTTATTCTGCTCATAATGACCTGTTGGGTGTATGGACAGAAAAAACCTCTAGACCATTCTGTCTATGACAGCTGGCAGAATATCGGTGCGAGAAAAATCTCAAATGACGGAAAATGGATTGCCTATTCTGTAGATGTTCAGGAAGGAAATCCTAACCTTTCTTTATATTCAGTGAAAAATAAAACCTCAAAGAAGTTTGAAAGGGGAACAAAAGTAGATTTTACCAATGATTCCAGATTTGCTGTTTTTCAAATCCGTCCATTGTATAAAGATATAAAAGCGGTAAAGGATAAAAAGCTTAAAAAAAATAAATTAACAAAAGACAGCCTTGCAATAGTTGACTTTTTGAGTGATAAAACGGAGAAAATTCCTAATGTAAAATCATTTAAAATTCCTGAAAAATCAGGTTCTTACGTTGCTTATCTTCTGGAAAATACAAAAGATAAATCTTCGGATGACGCATCTGATAAAGAAGACGGAGACGAAAATAAAGATGAAGATAAAAATGTAAAGCCTCTGCAGTTGGTTGTGCGAAACCTTTTGGACGGGAAGACTACAACGTATGATAATGTAGTCCGCTATGAGTTTAGTGAAAATGGAAAGCAACTAGCTTTTGTCACTAAGAAACCTGAAGAGAAAGCCAAGAAGGATAAAAAAGAGGAAAAGGAATCCGCAGATGAAAAATCTGAGGAGAAAAAAGATAATGACAAATCAAAGCCGAAGAAATATGCATTTCAAACCGTACAGGTAGTAGATCTGCAAAAAGGAGTGGTAACGAAAATTTCAGAAATGGAAGGCGATTTTTCACAATTGTCTTTTGATGAAGAAGGAAATCAGCTGGCATTTGTGGGAACTTCTTCTGCGCAGAATGATCTGGTGAAATTGTATCAGTTGTACTACTTTAATTTTAAAGGAAATAAAAAAGAAGTTGTCACCAATGATCATTCACAAATGAAAAAGAATTGGGTGATTTCTGAAAACCGGTTACCTCTATTCAGCAAAAATGGAAAGCAGCTGTATTTTGGGGTTGCCCCAAAGCCTATTGCAAAAGATACTGCAATGATTGCAAACGACCATGCTGTTGTAGATATCTGGAACTATAAGGATGATTACCTGCAAACGGTACAGTTAAAGGAATTGAAAAATGACTTGAAAAAATCTTATGCTGCCGTAATGCAAACAGAAAAACCGGATTTCTTTAGAAATATTGACAGCGAGGATTTGGATACTTTACGATTGGTCAACGAAGGAAATGCAGAATTTGCGCTAGGTATTACAAGTTTGAATAACCGTATTTCTTCACAATGGGAAGGCTCAACAAAGAAAACCTATTTCCTTATCGATAATAAGACAGGGGAAAGAACGGAAGTTATCCAAAACCTGAACGGGGCAGTAGCTGTCTCTCCACTGGGAAAATTCGTTGTGATTTTTGACAGAGAAAAAGGAAAATGGTTGAGCTATAATATTAAAACAAAGCAAACACTTCCATTGAGCAGTGGATTGCCGGTTTCCTTCGTGGATGAGGAGTTTGATATGCCTGATTTTCCAAGTTCTTATGGAATTGCCTCCTGGACGGATAATGATGAGTCTGTGATTATCAGAGACCGTTTCGATCTTTGGGAGTTTTTCCTAAACGGTTCAAAAAAGCCAAGAAATATCACGAATGGATTTGGGCGTAAAAATAAAATCACATTTGATACGTACGACTTAGATAAAGATATTAAAAGTTTAAACCGAAAATCATCTATTTATTTGTCAGCATTTGATAATACATCTAAGGCGAACGGAATTTTTAAAACCTCTATTCAGTCGAATTCTGATCCTGTAAAGATTCAGATGGAAAATGTCTGGGGATATAGGAGTCTTCAAAAAGCGAAAAATACGGAAGAATATATTTTAGTAAAAGAGTCATATACGGATTCTCCCAATATTTTTGCCACATCAGATTTTTCAAAGCAGCAGAAGCTGAGTGATACAAACCCACAACAAACCCATTATAACTGGGGTACAGACGAACTGGTAAACTGGACAACACCAAAAGGAAATTCATCTACAGGAGTTTTATACAAACCGGAAAACTTTGATCCGAATAAAAAATATCCTATGATTGTCTATTTCTATGAAAAACTTTCGGATAACCTGAACCGTTATGTAGCACCAGCTCCAACACCTTCAAGATTAAATATTTCTTATTTTGTGAGCAACGGGTATCTGGTTTTTACTCCTGATATTTCTTACACTGACGGTTTTCCCGGAGAATCTGCAATGGAATATATTAATTCCGGAGTTGAAAAATTAAAGCAAAATTCATGGGTAGATGGTACTAAAATAGGAATCCAGGGACAAAGTTGGGGTGGTTATCAGGTAGCCTATCTTATTGCTCATACTAATATGTATGCTGCGGCCTGGAGTGGAGCTCCGGTTGTAAACATGACTTCCGCATATGGGGGAATACGATGGACTTCAGGGATGAACAGACAATTTCAGTATGAAAAATCTCAAAGCAGATTAGGAAAAAACCTATGGGAAGCACCGGATCTTTATATTAAAAATTCACCGCTTTTTATGATTGATAAAGTGAAAACTCCGGTAGTCATTATGAGTAACGATAAAGATGGAGCAGTGCCTTGGTACCAGGGAATTGAAATGTTTACCGCATTGCGCCGTCTCGGAAAACCTGTATGGCTTCTGAATTATAATGGGGATGATCATAATCTTGTAAAGCGCCAGAACAGAAAAGATATCCAAATCCGTGAACAGCAGTTTTTTGATTATTATCTCAAAGGTGCTAAAGCTCCGGCCTGGATGACAAAAGGGGTTCCGGCCACCCAAAAAGGAAAAGATTGGGGATTTGAATTGACAGATGATAAGCCTAATTGATAAAATAATCGGCGGAGCCCAAGGCTCCGCCGATTATTTTTTAAGAAATATTTAAAAAAAATGCGAAGAAGGATAAACTGACACAATGGCATTTTTTTATGATGGATCTGTTGGTCGCTTTTTATTATATTTACCGCCAATTATAAATAACAGTATGGGAATCTTTGATTTTTTTAAGAAGAAAAGTAACAGTCAGGAAAATGTGAGTACTCCGGTTCAGGAAATGGAAATGCCAGAGGAAAAAGTAGTAGAGGAAGTGGTGGAAGAAGTTGTAGAAATAATACCGGAAATTCCTTCGCAACCAATAGAAGAGCCTAAAATAAATAGTGAGTACGAAAAAATCAAGACTTATAATGATTATATAGTGTATTCTATAGCACTTCAGCTAAGAGGAGAATATACTCCTATTTCTGCCTTTGAAAAAGAAAATGGTGAGGTAGAAGGTTTTGCTTATATGGTGACAGAAGATGCTTATGCACTTTCTCCACAGCAGGCAATTGGACAAATGGAAGAAAGATTTGAAAATGAACTTCAGGAAGGTAAGATCAAGTCTTATATGATTTTGTATCACTCTCAGTTTGATCATAACGGAAATCATACTCCGGCAATTCAGGAAGGGGAGTTCAAAGGGATTTCTCTTGCGTATCATTTTGCAGGTGATGATAAAGCGAAAACAGGTCTACCTTATGTTTTCGAGAATCAAAATGTTACATATAAAGGTTTTGCAGAGTTTTCTCATGAAGAAAATAATGAGATTATGAATCATCAATTGGTTGATGGCAGAGATTATTTCCCAAATACAGAAGGAATTGCAGCTCCTGAAACGACTAACGAGGCCGGAATTATCATAAGAAAATCTAACATTCATAATCTTGTGAATACATGGAGCGGGATTTTTGGCCACGAAAATTTCCAGACTAAAGATTACGGTCAGTATCTTACCAATGTTTTAATGCAATCTACGGTTGCTGATCCGGCTGGTGAGGATAAAAGCAAAACAGAATTTGAAGATGTAAGATTCAAAACCATTGTTACAGATGAGCTTAGCACAATAATTCCGGAAGTAAAAACTGATTATACTTTGGATTTTGAAACAAGATCAATCAGAGAGTGGGAAAACGCACTGAATTTACAGGCGATTGTCGCTGGTCCTGCCAGAGATACTTTCGGAGTTTGGTTCTTTGCTACGGATTATGCTGAAAACAGAAACAGATATATGACACAGCCTCATCTGAAGGTAAATGTGAGCGGAATTGTTTTCATTCTTGATGTTCATACCAATAATGATCTACCAGACGGTACTAAAATGAGTGAGGACTTCACGACCTATGTACCAAGTCAGGATCTTCCTAATTATGCATGTTTTGATTTTATTGCTCAACTGGTAGATTTTAAGGAAACAGAATTGCTTGAAGACGGCAGCGTTAAAGGATATATTCTGAAACTGAAATTGATCACCAATGAAGAAAATGAAGACTTCTTCACGATTGATGCTTTTGTCAATAAAGAGAATGTAAGATTGGAAACCCTTACAAAAGGAATGAAGGTAACCGGAGCACTCCAGCTGCAAGGTAAAATTGCTGAATAATTTTTAAAAATATAAAAACTAAAGAGAGGTTGTTCCAAGGAATGACCTCTTTTTTATTGTAAATAAAATCTGAAAGATTATTTTAACAAAAAGGAATAAGAGATTCGAAAGTTGATCTTAAGGATGCAGAGAATTGCGATTATGTTGCTGATGACGTTTTGGGGTAAATGATGCGTTTGCTCAGAAAGAATCAATGAAATTGATTCCGTCTTTGCTCTCTTAAAATCTTACGATATACAGATGAAATCTTTGCGTTTAAAAAAATAGCCCTATCCGTATTAAAAACAAAAAAGGCAATCCGAAGACTGCCTTTTCTATTATTTTGTTTGAAAAATTATTTCTTTTTCATTTCTTCCTTGATCTTGTTTTCCAATTCCTCAGAAAGATCTGGATTGTCTTTTAAAACATCTTTTACAGCATCACGTCCCTGACCAAGTTTAGTCTCTTCGTAGCTGAACCAAGAACCGCTTTTCTTCACGATTCCCATATCTACTGCAGTATCAAGAATTTCACCTACTTTAGAAACTCCTTCACCATACATGATATCGAATTCTGCCTGTTTGAAAGGAGGTGCTACTTTGTTTTTCACAATCTTCACTTTCACACGGCTACCAATAGCTTCGTCACCTTGTTTGATTGGTGCACTCGCTTTTCTGATATCAATTCTTACAGAAGCGTAGAACTTAAGAGCGTTACCTCCGGTAGTGGTTTCAGGGTTTCCGAACATGACACCGATTTTTTCTCTCAACTGGTTGATGAAAATTACGGTACATTTTGTTCTTGAAATAGTAGCAGTCAATTTTCTTAATGCCTGAGACATCAATCTTGCATGAAGACCCATTTTAGAATCTCCCATTTCACCTTCGATTTCTGCTTTTGGTGTAAGAGCAGCAACAGAGTCAATCACAACGATATCAATCGCCCCTGAACGGATCAGGTTATCTGCAATTTCTAAAGCCTGCTCCCCGTTGTCCGGCTGAGAAATGATCAGGTTTTCAAGATCAATTCCTAATTTTGCAGCATATGTTCTGTCGAAAGCGTGCTCTGCATCAATGAATGCTGCAATACCACCTGCCTTTTGAGCTTCAGCAATAGCATGAAGGGTCAAAGTTGTTTTACCTGAAGATTCAGGACCATATATTTCAATGATTCTTCCTTTTGGATATCCACCTATTCCTAAGGCAATATCTACTCCTAAAGAACCGGAAGGAATTACTTCTATTGTATTGTCTACGGCATCATCTCCCAAAGTCATTACAGTCCCTTTCCCGTATGTTTTATCTAACTTGTCAAGCACTAGTGCAAGTGCTTTTTTCTTATCATCAATGTTACTCATCGCTATTAAAATAATTTCTCAAAAATACATAATTTAAATATCAAAAGCTAATATTATTTGTATCTGGAATCTGTTTTTAGAGTTAAAAAACGATAAAGTTTTATGAGTGATGTTATTCATAACGAATGAGATGCAGAATGTGGTATCAGGAAATATTGAAAAAATAAATTTGATATAGGAAAGTTATAGCTGGAAGCAATAAGCATGAGGCTGGAAGCTAGTATTGAATGAATGATTTCCCGTTTTGATAACTTATTGATGATTATCACCATCGTTTTATCCCTATCCAATATAAAAAAATGCTTATCTTAAAACCTTGTTTTTAAAGATCATAATATGGACAGAAAATTGAAACTATTTCTGATTAAATCTTTTGCTGTATTAGCAGTCATACACCTGGCTTATTTTATTTACGGATATGTAAAGTTTGAAGGTGTTCAAAAAATTGATATTTATACAGAATTTTATAGATTTAAATTTTATGATGATGTCTCCATTTCTCACTTTTTCATATCTGGTCTTTTTTTGTTTTTCTTTGTTATTATACTTCTTAGAAATCATTCCAAAAAAAGAGATGGACTTTCAAAAATTTTGAAAATCGGGATTATACTTCTGTTGGTATCATTTTTCTCACTGACCTTTTTCATCAGTTATAGTTTTGGATTAAATGCAAAGCTACGAACTGAATTGCCTGAAAAGGATCTTAATAAAGACAAGACGCTGCTAAATGTCTTACAGCCTTTTTTATACAACTATACTTCCTACAGTTCAGAGAAACTGTTTAATCCCGAAAATATTTTATATCCCAAACCTTATCCTGTGATTGAAGAGAGAGATACGCTGTACTACGATCCAGATAATAAGGATTATTATTCAACACAATCCAGCTATTACAGTATTGATACGCTAAGAATGCTGAGTACCAATCATGAAAAATTAAACAATAAAACGAAATTGGTGCTTGATTTTCTTGGGCTTGATGCCAAGGAGCTGGAAAAAAGAATTATTTCTAAAAATGAGATAGGGGATAGTACCGAAATTATATTTAAAGGAGCAGAGGTGCATCCTCAATACGACGAAAAGATGTGTATTTTTCTTGAAAACAAAAGTTTGTTTTCTCCGTTGCATAAAATCCCTGAACAGCAGCAGCAATATCAAAATGCAGTCAAAAGGTACAATTTGCTTTACAAATATAATCAGGATTCACTCCTTTATTCTTTTCAGAGGCTGAATGTCCTTTTAAAAAAATATAATATAGAAACGCATATCGTTCCGAAAGAGCTGACTAAAGATGTTTTTTATTACCGGGATCGTCAGCAGGAGCCTTTGAATGAGATACGAAATACTTATGAAAGGAATAACTTGAAAGAGAAATTTGCAACCCTTGACCGATTGTTCTACAAGCCGAATTATCTTCATCCTTCCATCATGGGAATTTTCATCAGTGTTATCATCAGTGTTTGGTTTATCTTATTTTTATTGTATCTGATCTGGAATTTGAGGAGGAGAAAACTTTCTTCGGATAACTTTAAGGAAAGTGAAGAAATGTAACATTGTATTTTTTTTATCAAATTGAGAGATATCAAATTTCAGATTGAAATCACTTTCAGCTTCTAGTTTCCTTCAAAAATGGAGTTTTTAATGAAAATTAGAATTTTTGGTGATGTTCAAATAGTCTTCCAGTACTTTCATCTGATCCTTATTTCCTCTTTGTATTCTTGCCTCCCGGCTTACCAGACTGTCATAAATTTTGTTGAAAAGTATTTTCGATTTTGGAAACAGGTTTTTGTAGGAAACTTCCGGGATCTCTAATCTTTTGCAGACTTCATCATCCAGCAAAAACCAGGTACAGCAGATGTGCAGATATCTTAAGTTTTTTCGTTGAAACTTAAATTTTAAAATAGGATTTTCCAGGGATTCATTCAGTAAAGAATGGGCCAGAAGAACAGAATCTTTATCGGAAGGCGGCTGAACAGAAGTCCATAAATAAAAATACTCAGCAGCCTGTTTCTTGTCGTCTGGAAGAAGCTGTTCCGGAATTCCCAAAAGATAACCTACATATTTCCAAAGGTGGAACATTCCTTGTTCCTCTTCAACGGAAAAACGATTTCCAAGTTTTTGAAGACTGTGAAGAAATACCAGGCTGAACCCGATATACGTAGCCATCATATCCCAGGAATTGATGGGCTCACCCCAGTTTTCAGTGTCCCAGTCTTTATAATGTTTTTTTATGGAAAGTCTTGCATAGGAGTGAATCAGACGGGTTTTTATGGCAAACTCATACCCTTTTGCATGAAGTTCCAGTGCATTGTAACGGGTTGCATTTACCCAGAAATCCAGTGTTTCTGAAAGGCGTTTTACCGCTCCTTTTTTCAATGCTTCTGTAACGATGAGTGGTTTATTGAGGTAAGCGTAATCGTAACCGCCAATGAGACAGTAATCCCTTAGGGAAATTAAAGAGTCGAGGTTACTTCTCATGCAAAGTTCAGCGCCACTTTTGAGTAGATTGTAATCAAGCCAATCGGGAACTTTCTGCGTCTGGCTGAACATTTTTTTTACACTTTCGGGAACTGAATCTGTTTCGGAAACTCCATTTCTTATATAATGTTCAATTTCTTTGGAAGCTTCATTAAATTTCTTAGTGAAATAAACATCCTTTACAACCTCGTCGCCCATTTCATCTGCATGATGAAAAAAGGGTGCGAATTTTTCAAAATTTTCAAAACTCACTTCTGCTCCGGAAAATTCAATAAGAAGTTTTCCGTTACCTTTTTCCCAAAAATCCTTGAAATGGGGAGAATCTTTAAACCTTGGTTGTATCATGTTCATTCCTTTACCTATAAAAGTACAAGTTTTATGCTGAAGTTCTTTGGTGAGATTTATCAGGATTGTGATAAGCTGTTTACAGGTATCCCCATTCAAAGGTCTTCCTGACGAGTTCAGAGCTGTTTTTACAGTCAGATTTTCTTAAAATATTTTTTCTGTGGGTACGTACGGTTTCTTCCGAGATATGTAAAAGATTGGATATTTTTCCTGTTGGGTATCCTTTCGCAATACAATTAATGATCTCGACTTCTCTTTTGGTAAAAATGACGAAAGTAGATTCAGAAGATTTATTGTGTTCCATCCACTGCATCTGATGGAAATCTTCCCGTCCGTTAATTCCGGAAACGAGTACAATATAAGAATTTTGGTGGGTGATATGTTCAATATTGGTATGGATGTTAACTGCCTGCAAAAGCCTGCCATTTTCATCTTTGTAGGTGTGTAAAGCCTGATGGTGGAATAGTTCATAATTTCCTTTTGAAGTTCTCATTCTGAAACAATAGCTGGTTTTCAGTTCCTGCTGGTAATCAAAACCGTCTATTTCCTTTATTTTTTCTATGGACATTCTCTCTGCTTCCATCACAAATTCCACGTCGTCAGGATGGATGAGGTCTATAATTTCTTTCAGGTGTATGGGATATTTATTAAGACCATGGACTGTCAGAATATCTTCGTGGTGATCACAGATAATGGTGCTGTCTGCGAAATTAATGACATAATAATAGAATTTTCCCGGAGCAAAGACTTCTCCGATAATGTTTTCAATCGTTGGAATAGGCAATATTCTGTTGTCATTCTGTAAAATTTCAGGATAGTCATTCCATACTTTAATGAGGGGATGCGGTTTTTTTGCGTGAGTCAGATGTTTTTTCTCCATTGGTTAATGTTTTCTTAAAAATAATAAAATTATGTTAAATAAAATCACCCTTTTGTGGTATTTCGTGTGGTAGGAAAGTCTCGTAGCTTTAAATAAAAATTAATAACCATGGGTGCTCTAATTTCACTAACCTTTGATGTAAAATGATAATGCACCGGTTTTTAATAACAGTTCAAAAATTTTAACCAAAAATTAATAATCATGGCAACATTTCAGACACAACAAGCGCAAAATACTTTTTTGTATTTAAAAGTAAGCGTAAGAGCAAACTCACTAATATACTCAAGAACGTATGTTACGGTGCATCCCGGAGGGGTGATTATTGTACAATCGTCTCCTAAGGCGAGTAATGGTTCTATTCCTCCTGATAAATATAGCTGGTATAAATTAGGCAGGACGATCAATTTCGTAGGAAAACAGCTTAATATAGATACTTTGCTTTCAGACACAAATAATGTTGACATCATATGTGCACTGGTAGAAGATGACGATATCAATACCCCATTTGTTAATGGTTCAAATTATCATTCGACTAATATTGTAAATAATATTGCCAGATTAACTATTGACATAATTTAGATTAAGATGAAAGCAAAACTGATATTTGTATGCTGTTTTATTTTTCTGAAATCTTTTTCTCAGATGAATAATAAAGTGAAGCTAGAGAATTTAGACATTCCTACGACCCCGGCTGTCGTATTATTAGATCAGAATGTCACTTCAATTGAAGCCCCAAAAACAGTAAAAGAATTTGGACTTTCAATTATTAATTCTTTTAAAGATAATGGACTCCCTCAAAATTATGGGGTAGAATTTAATCCCTATTGGATTTTTAAAAGAAATACGACTGTGAAAAAATATTTTGAAGATGAGATGCATTCAGGATTTGTTCACAATCAGTCTATATCAATGGCCTTTGTGAGGAATGATAGTGTCCAAAACCTGTCAGTAGGTTATCGAACCAATTTATTCAGAGTAATGAATAAAAAATATAAAGAAGATGTTAATTTATTAGATAAGAAAGTAAAAGATCTTAATAAAATTAATGACACTGAATATGATAGGCTTACTAATGAGGCTGCAAAAGAAAGTTCTACAATCAGCAAAAATTTTATAAACGTAACAAGCAATACAAAGTATGATGATTTTAACGATAATTATACCAGTATTAAATTACAGATTAAAGGATCTTCATTAGAGAAAGAAGCTCTAAACGATCTCATCAAGGATATGGATGGTTTAGCAAAAGATGAAGAAAGTTTCAATATTAATAAATCTAATATTAGTGATTTATATAATGTCATTAGAGTAAAGGTTAGTAAATCTTTATTTGATCAGAAAAAATTTAGTGAAATTAATATCACCAAGATGAAGGAATTCCAAAAATTCGTAAATAATTTGTCAGAATCTAAGCCTGTATTTTCTATTGACTTCGCTGGTGCATATAATCATTTTTTTGATAAAGAGAGATTTTCTTCAGGAAGCTTTGGGCGGTTTGGAACATGGCTCACGATGAATTGGAATATTAATTTAGATCGTCCTGACAAAGAAGAGAAAAAGAATTATCTTAAACTGTATATTCTTAATAGGTTTCTTGTCGATAGGATGATTTATAATAAAAAGGCTGATGCTTATGATAAAAATTCTTTTTATGATCTTGGTGGTAAAGTGAATTTTGAATTTAATAGATTAAGTGTAGCCTACGAATATATCCGCAGGTTTGGTGATTTTGAAGATTATAGAAGTGTAGGAAGTATCATGTATAAAATAAATGATAACGTAAGTCTTATCGGAGGTTTTGGAAAAAACTTTGAAAATCAGAATGATTTGGTTACTACACTTGGGTTACGTTGGGGGCTCAACTTCAATAATGATCTTGAGAAAGGTACTGGGAAAAGCGAGTAAGCTTTTTAATGAAAAAGGTTATCGTAAATTGATACCATCTGCTGAATATAAAACTAAAAAAACCTTCCCATCGGGAAGGTTTTTATTACTTATCGCTTATTACTTATTATAAAGAAGCAGCGTGTACAAGCATATCAACTAACTTGTTAGAGTAACCCATTTCGTTGTCATACCAAGAAACAAGTTTCACGAAGTTAGGAGAAAGCATGATACCAGCATCTTTGTCGAAGATAGAAGTTCTCTTATCTCCTACGAAGTCCTGAGATACTACTGCATCTTCAGTATATCCTAGGATACCTTTCAATTCACCTTCAGAAGCAGCTTTGATTACTGAACAGATTTCTTCATAAGAAGCAGCTTTTTCAATTCTCACTGTTAAATCTACTACAGAAACGTCAACAGTTGGTACTCTGAAAGACATACCTGTTAATTTTCCGTTTAATGAAGGGATTACTTTTCCTACCGCTTTAGCAGCACCTGTAGAAGAAGGGATGATATTGTTTAGAGCAGCTCTACCACCTCTCCAGTCTTTTACTGAAGGACCGTCAACAGTTTTTTGAGTAGCTGTTGTAGCGTGTACAGTTGTCATTAAACCTTCTACGATTCCGAAGTTATCGTGGATAACTTTAGCTAAAGGAGCTAAACAGTTTGTCGTACAAGAAGCGTTTGATAAAATTTTGATATCGTCAGTAAGTTCCTTGTGGTTTACACCCATTACGAACATTGGAGTATCATCTTTAGAAGGAGCAGAAAGGATTACTTTCTTTGCACCTGCATTGATGTGAGCCTGAGCAGTATCTTTAGATAAGAAAAGACCTGTAGATTCTACGATATAGTCAGCACCGATTTCATTCCACTTTAGGTTGTTAGGATCTCTTTCAGCAGTTACTCTGATTCTTTTCCCGTTTACTACAAGATCATTTCCTTCTACAGAAACTTCACCTGGGAAAATACCGTGTACAGAGTCATATTTTAACATGTAAGCCATGTATTCTGCATTGATTAGGTCATTGATTCCTACAACTTCAATGTTGTCTCTTTCAGTCATTGCTCTGAAAACAAGACGTCCAATTCTACCAAAACCGTTGATACCTACTTTAATTGTTGACATAATAGTTTGTTTTTATTAGATTATAAAAATAATTAGATTGCTAAAATTTCTGAAATCAGCAAAAGATCGCTATTGATTTCGTTATGTTTTTTAATGGCTTCTTCAATAGGTGTATACGTCAAATCATTGGAACGCATTCCTGCCATTACATTGCTTTGTCCATCCATTAATCCCACTACGGCACCATATCCAAGTCTGCTTGCTAAAACTCTGTCTGCACAGCTTGGAGAACCTCCTCTTTGCATATGTCCCAGAATTGCTACACGAATGTCATAGTCAGGGAATGTCAGTTTTGTTTTTTCTGCAAGTTCATAAACGTTGGCTAATTTTTCACCTTCAGCTACCACTACGATACTTGATGCCTTTCCTGTTTTTTCAGCATTTCTGAATTTCGCAAAAAGCTCATCAATACTATCTTTTTTCTCAGGAATTAGGATATCTAAAGCACCTGTTGCCAATCCACTGTTTAAAGCAATGAAACCAGCATCACGACCCATTACCTCCACAAAGAAAACTCTGTTATGGGAAGTAGCCGTATCACGGATTTTATCAATAGCATCCATTGCAGTATTCAATGCAGTGTCGTAACCGATGGTGTTATCCGTTCCGAAAATATCATTGTCGATCGTTCCCGGAATACCGATTACTCTGATTCCGAATTCTTCGTTAAAGATTTTGGCACCGGTAAACGTTCCGTCTCCCCCAATACATACTAATCCGTCTATTCCAAGCTTTACGCAGTTGTCGTAAGCTTTCTGACGGCCTTCTTTGGTTCTGAATTCAGCGGATCTGGCAGACTTTAGAATTGTTCCACCCTGGTTGATTATATTTTTTACGGAACGTGCTCCCATTTTCAGGAAATCATCGTTGATAAGGCCATTGTAGCCTTCTCTCACTCCGTAGCATTCGATATTATAGTAATTGGCGGTTCTTACCACGGCTCTTAATGCCGCATTCATACCCGGAGAGTCACCTCCTGAAGTAAGAACTGCAATCTTTTTTACAGCACTCTCTTTCATCAAGTAAAAAATTTCGAACACAAATTTACAAAAACAAGTTCAGATTATCGTAGTAACTTTCCAATAGTTTTGAATATAAATTATTAAAAGCTTCTGAAGTTTGTAGGTTTAAAAATATATCGTGCTGTTTTCGTTTCCGCAGCATTGATGTCAAGGTCATACCAGGGAGTAAAATAAGGATTAAATGGATTTGAGAGCACATGAACAGACTGAGCCGGCGTAAATCCTTCACTTAGCAAGAACAACTTTTTTCCTTCCTGATTCCTGCAGACCCCGGAAATAAAAACAATATGCCCCGGACTGCCTGGTGTGATCAGAATATCCCCGGTTTTCAGATCAGAATTTTTCGTTACCGGTTTCGTTTCTTTATTTAATGAAATCGTTCCGGCATAATTGAAAATCAGATCCAGATAGTCTCTGAAACTATGATAAGAATCGTCAAAAGCTGCCGTTTTTCTGAAACTTACAGAATTTCCGCTGACAAAAGCTCTTATTCCGTTTTTATAATCATTCCAGGAAAACAGGTCTCCGCTTGTAAAATGAAATTTTATTTCATCAAATTTTTTTGCTTTATAAAGATATTCAGCTCTCATACGAATGGCGGCATCGGCGCATTGCTGGAGATCCTTATTTCCAGTGTCAAGATCAAAAACGGCTTCATGAAGGTGTTGGGTGGAAATAGGAGTACCATCATATTTCAAAATCTGAGTTCCATAAGGTTTCAGCTTAAAATTTTCAATAAAATATCCGAAAGAATCTGGTTTTTCTTCCACCCATGTATATCCTTTCGGAGGAGAAAATCTTTCGCGGATGGTATTTTTATCTTTATGGATGGATAAAGCATTTTGGGCTGTCGAATTTTCGTTTCTACCAGACTTTTCTAAAAGCCTGCCATTCAACTTTTCTTTGCTGCAGCTCAAAGCTAATGAAGCAATGAGAAGATTCAGTATAATTTTTTTCATTATTAAGGATACTTGTGTTTAAATTTTTAATATTAACCAGCTTTAAAATTAAGTATTCAAATCTTTGTTTATCAATTGGATAATAATATTAATGAAAATGAAAATAAACCATTCATTCTCGGATAGATTGGAAAGGAATATGTAATTTCAAGCGTTTATTTTTAATAATGTAAATATGGTAAAATATCTATTTGTTTTTTTATTGGGTTTCTGGATTAACATCTTTTCACAAAATACGACAGAAAAAGTATTGTTTATCGGAAATAGTATGACCTATTTTAATAATATGCCGGATATTTTTTCCGGGATTGCCCAGTCAAAAGGAAGGACCATCCAGACTGTTCAGCATACTCCGGGGGGAACAGGGTTTGTAGATCATGTAAGTAACAGCACATTATATGATATTATCAGAAGCAATATTTTTGACAAAGTAGTCATGCAGCCGGGTACAGGTGAATCCGGAGGAGCTAGTTTTCCGGTTAGTATTACAGCGCAAAGAGGAAACCGTATAAAAGATTCTATCAAAAAATACAGTCCATGCGCCCAGATCTTTTTATATGAAATAAGCAATGGAATAGCTTCTGCCAATGCTTATCCGAACTATTATATTACCCAGCAAAAGATCAGAGATTCTATACACAAGATGTCCGGATTGATGCAGATTCCGATGATTCCTGCGGGGGAAGCTGCCAAGAAGCATTATCAGAGTACTCAGGACCTTCGTTTACATTCCAGTTATGGAGATGTACATCCAAATTTGAATGGCAGCTACTTAATTGCTTCTGCTATATATGCTTCAATTTATCAGGAAAATATATCTCAAAGCTCTTATCTTGCCGGAGTTTCACAGGCTGATGCCGCATATTTTCAGGGAATTGCTGATGATGTCGTTCTTAATAATATCAACGACTGGAATCTTTCAAGTTTTAATCTTTTTTCAAATTTTAATTATAATATGAATGGTCTGAATGTGAATTTTCAGAACCAATCGGTAAACTTTACGAATGTTTTATGGAATTTTGGAGATGGTTCAACTTCTGTACAACAGAATCCAGTTCATCAGTTTGCAGTACCTGGTACTTACAATGTCAGCTTATCTGCTTTTAGTGGAAACTGTCAGATAACTAAAATCAAACAAATTTCAACATCTCAATTATCTGTTAGTGAGGTGAATAGTCAAAAGCTGAAAATATATCCAAATCCGGCAACAGAATTTTTTAAAATTGAGAGTGCAGAACTTATTTCAGCCATAGAAATTTATACAGCTTCAGGAAATATGGTAATGAAAAAGAAAAATATCAGATCAAAAGTGTATCAGGAAGAAGTTTCCTCATACAGTTCTGGAATTTATTTTATTAAAATTCTTTTGGAGAATTCAGGCTGGGTACATTATAAACTCATCAAGGAGTAATGGATAGGAAAGAAAGCTGTCAGTTTGAAAATCTCACGCAATATTATTTTTACTTTTTATTTCTCTCAAATGTAACCGATTTTATAGAAGTTAGTGGAAAACTACCACCTATATTACATTTGAGAGAGATAAAATAATGGGGAGTATTTACCTGTTTTTATCAATAGGAATTAAAAGTTTTCCCCAGTCGTTTAGCTGCCAAAGAATATCAACCAATTTTTGTCCGAGTTCTGTAAGTGTATATTCCACGCGTGGTGGCAGCTCATTAAATGATTGCTTTTCCAGAATACCATCCTCTACCATTTCGTTGAGTTGCTGATTCAGAACTCTTCGATCGACTTTGGCGATTCCCCGAAGAAACTCACTCGGACGTTTTTTCCCTTCATTGATCTGCCATACAATAGGAATTTTCCATTTTCCACTAATTGTATTCACGGCTACTTCTAATGGGCAAATTTTATTTTCTTCAGCTCTTTCCTTTGTTTCCATAAAATTGACTTTTTTATCCCTATGGGTGAAAAATATGCGGTATTGCTTATATTCACTTAGTTTCAGATTTTTGTAAAATTAATCATAAAAGTGCTATGGCAGAAAAACGAAAAGGCGCCCGCTCCATCAAAGAGATTCCTCCGGATATTTTAGAACAATTGAATCGGGGAGACATTGAAACGGCAAATCTTACAGAGTGGCTTGCGGTAGATCAGAGGCTATTGTTAGAAAATTTACTTCAACAGAATAATCGGATAGAATATTTGAAGCCGGTTTTAGAAAATGTTGACCAACTGAAAAAGCAAACTGTTAATACCATTAATGAAGCTATTGGAGTTGGACTGCTTACTTTGGCAACAAAAAATAAAGATGATGAATTTCTGCAGAAACTCTCAACCCATCCGGCAGACCTGGTGCGTTGCTGGGCTGCTTATACTATTGGAAGAAACGATGCATTAAAACTTAATGAAAAATTAAACAGAATTCAGGCATTCGCTTGTGATACTCATTTTGGAGTGAGAGAAATCTGCTGGATGACTGTACGGCCTGATATCTCAAAAAATCTTGATGAAAGTTTATCCATTTTATTAGAATGGACTCAGCATGATAATGAAAACGTCAGACGCTTTGCCAGTGAATCTACCAGACCAAGAGGAGTTTGGTGTGAGCATATCAATGTTTTAAAACAAAATCCGGGATTAGGACTGGAAATTTTAGAATCCCTGCGATCCGATTCTTCCAGATATGTACAAGATAGTGTCGGTAATTGGCTGAATGATGCCAGTAAATCACAACCCGAGTTTGTGGTAGAAATCTGTGATGAATGGCTTCGGGAAAGTCCGACAAAAGAAACGCAATATATCGTCAAGAAAGCCTTACGAACCATCAAAAAGTAAAAGTTATCCACAAAAAGCAGATGTAGGTTTAGTTTTTTATCAGATAAATTACAGATTTACATACGTTTATATAACCTTTTCATAGTCCTTATTCTTTTAAGGAATGACTTTATTTGCTCAGTTTTTAAATGTAGAATACTATTGAAATAGTTCCAATGTTAACTATTTGTTAACTGAAAAAAAGTTATCCACAATGTCGGTTTTCGATTAATGTGAATTATATCTATCATAAAATGAGTTGATTAAATAGTATGCTTCACAAAAGAGCTTGAAGCGATCTGTTTTTTCGTCAAAATAAAAAGTTATCCACAATATGGAATTATTGATTCAAATTTTAGACGGATATGACAAGAATACAGGAGGAAATTGATCACTGAAAATCTACGTGATCAGCTTAATCAGCGAGAACACAATTAAAGTTTTTGAGGATCATTTTACCATTTTTCAGTCAGATACTTCCAGTACCTTTTTGGAACATGCTGAATGTGGAGCTTCATATTTTTCCTTTCCACAATATTGGTTTTTGTAAAATAGCGCTGCCAAAGAGTCTGGTAATTTTTTTCCTCATCATGGAATTTCTGCTGATACTGATGGAAATCCAGCTTTTCATCAGGAGAGAAGAAGTCACAGCTTTCCAGGTCATAAAGGATTCCGTAATTTCTCCGTAGATCGTAGATCATCCATTTCTGATCCTGATACCGATCATTAAAATGTTTTCTGATCAATGGAAGAACATTGAAGTCGGGATCTATTTTAGCGAAAAAAACATCATCTTTCATTTTTTCAAAACGGACAAAAGCGGTCATTCGGTGTCTTTCTCTGTCCACAGATTTACAGATTTTAGAAATTTTTAAAATATCAGAGTCTGCAAAATTTTCAAGAATATTTATTGCCGGATGTTTGATGGATTGTCTGACAGTAGATAAGATGAGGTTTTCAAGTTCTGGATCTTCAGATAAAAAAACTTTCAAAAGCTGATGAATTCCGGATTTTCCAATATTTTGTTCCAATTTATTAACAACTCTCTCAGATTTTTCTGGCTGGGTAATGACTTCATGAATCTCTGCAAAAATATTTTCCTGATGAAACCTTTCCCTGTTTGCAATCTCCACATCATTATAACGGTATTCGAAAACTTCAAATATCGCTGTGAAAAGACCGTCAAAACTTCCGTCGTAGAGTAGGGTTGTCATGTATTTAATTAAAATTTAAAATTGAGTTGGTTTGTCATTCTGAATGAAATAAAATGAAGAATCTGGTTGGTTGGAAAGATTCTTCCTTCGTTGGAATGACAAATGTGCTGTTATATCGAAGCAATAAATTAGTGATGATTCGTGAAAATGTTTGTGTCATTTGTGTTGAAGATCAAAATAAACTCAGCTGTTGGGAAAACTGATTGTGAAATTTGGATGAACTTCCACCTACTAACATCTTTCTAAAGTTTTTATCGGTTAAATATCTGAGATATGCATTCCCGGCATTGAAGTCAATAAAATATTTTGCCCGGTTGACGGCTGCTCCCAGTTTTTTCAAATGATCCATTGTTAAGATCTGAAAACGTCTAGCACTGACAATTTTCTGGGCCGTTTTTACCCCAATTCCCGGAATTCTTAGAATCATTTGGTACTCTGCGGTCTGTAGATTCACCGGAAACTGATCCAGATTTCGTAATGCCCAGCTTAATTTAGGATCTACCTCCAGATCAAGGAAAGGAACATTCGGATCTAAAATCTCCTCCGCTTTGAAACCATAAAATCTCATCAGCCAGTCCGACTGATACAGCCGGTTTTCGCGAAGCATGGGAACCTCCGTTGTTAAAGACGGCAGCCTTTTATCTTCCAAAACCGGAACATACCCCGAATAATAAACCCTTTTCAGATTGAAATTTTTATAAAAATGATCGGCAACTTTGATGATCTGCAGGTCATTTTCATTGGTTGCTCCCACAATCATCTGGGTAGACTGCCCTGCCGGAGCAAATTTGGGAACTTTCCTCAGTATCTTTTTTTCATCCTGATACTGAATAATTCCCTTTTGAATATAGCGCATCGGGCTGATCATATCCTGTCTGTTCTTCTCCGGTGCCAGAAGCTTTAATCCGCTTTCTGTGGGGATTTCAATATTTACCGATAATCTGTCTGCATACAAAGCCGCTTCCTGCATCAGCTCATCGCTTGCTCCCGGAATAGATTTTAGATGAATATACCCGTTAAAGTTTTCTTCCAGACGAAGTTTTTTGGCAACTCTTACAAGCCTTTCCATCGTTGTATCTGCATTTTTGAAAATTCCCGAGCTGAGAAACAACCCTTCAATATAATTTCTGCGGTAAAAACTGATGGTAAGATCTACGACTTCTTCTACCGTAAAAGCAGCCCTTTTAATATCATTTGAACTTCTGGAAACACAGTAGGCACAATCGTAGATACAATGATTGGTCAATAGAATTTTAAGCAAAGAAACACATCTGCCGTCTTCTGTATAAGTATGACAAATCCCGCTTGCGGAACTGTCCCCTAAAGCTCCTTTTTTATTCTTCCTCGTACCTCCGCTTGATGAACAGGAAACATCATATTTCGCTGCATCTGCAAGGATTTCAAGCTTTTCTTTAAGGCGGTCAAAATTCATACTTTTAAATGTTTGATATTGTTTGTATCTAAATACTGTTGTATTTTTGTTCAAATTTAGTTCCAAAATTGATAAATGTCAACCTTTTTTCATAGAAGTTATCAACAAAAAAGAACCTCAAAATCATTATATTTACGGCTCATTAAAGTTTATATCATGAATCATAAACCAATCGAAGGTTTTTCTAAGCTTCCAAAGCAGGGGAAAATTGAATGGCTCGTAAACGAATACCTTGAAGGAAACCAGGAATATCAACATATATTAAAGCAGTATTGGAACGATGATGCAGATCTTCAGAAACTTCACGAAGAATTTTCTGAAAATACCATCTCCAATTTTTATATGCCCTACGGAATTGCTCCGAACTTCTTGATCGACGGAAAACTATTGGCACTTCCAATGGCTGTTGAAGAAAGTTCTGTAGTAGCAGCCGCTTCCAAAGCAGCAAAATTCTGGATCGACAAAGGAGGTTTTAAAACAACCATTATCAATACTGAAAAACTGGGACACACCCACTTTATTTTTAATGTAGAGCCTCACAAACTATTACATTTCTTTAATTTTAATTTAAAGAAAAAGTTATTTGAAATAACAGAAGATATTACCGCCAACATGAGAAAACGTGGTGGAGGTATTCTTAATATCGCTCTGGTTGATAAAACTGCAGAAATGCCGAATTATTACCAGTTGAAAGCAAGCTTTGATACGGTAGACTCAATGGGAGCAAACTTTATCAATTCTTGTCTGGAGCAGTTCGGGAAAACATTGAGACAGGAAGTTGCTACCAGCGAAGACTTTACTCAGGACGAAAAGAATTCATTGCAGATCGTAATGAATATCCTTTCCAACTTTACTCCTGACTGTATCGTGAGAGCTGAGGTTTCCTGTAAAATGGAAGATTTAAAAGATGACAGTGGAATTTCTCCTGAAGAATTTGCTTCTAAATTCAAACAGGCAGTTACCATTGCAGAAATTGAACCTTACCGTGCTACAACACACAATAAAGGAGTAATGAACGGAGTAGATGCTGTTGTGATTGCTACCGGAAATGACTTCAGGGCTACAGAAGCCTGCGCACATGCTTATGCAGCGAGAGACGGACAATACAGATCTCTGACACACTGTACTACAGACAACGGAGTTTTCAGATTCTGGATTGATCTTCCTATTTCTGTTGGAGTAGTAGGAGGGCTTACCAATCTTCACCCTTTGGTAAAATTCTCTTTAGCACTTCTTGGAAAACCTTCTGCACAGGAATTGATGAGTATTCTGGCAGTTTCAGGTCTGGCCCAAAACTTTGGTGCATTACGTTCTTTGGTAACCACAGGGATCCAGAAAGGACACATGAAAATGCACCTATTAAATATTCTGAACCAATTGGGAGCTACCGAAGAAGAAAAACAGCACTTTGTGACGTATTTCAAAGATAAAACGGTAAGCCATCATGAGGTGATCAATGAGTTTAACAGAATGAGAGGAAACTAATGTTACAGATCATTTTGCCAATCGTATTCCTTCTCTTCGGATTTTTTTTAAAGAAAACGAATAATGAAGGCTTCAGAAGCTCCAAGAGATTTGCCAATATGTTTATCATCCTGGGAATTTCTACTTTGGTTGCCAAGTTCATTTTAATGTACCTAAAATCAAAATAGTGAAAAAAAGTATTGTATTCTTCCTGTTGATTTCCGGTTTAAGTTTTTCGCAGCAGAAAAATTTGAAAATAAATGATTTGCAGCCGAAATCTGAAAACTTTGTATTTCCTGTTGTTACGTATGCAGGAAATCCGGAGGTTGCCAGTAAGATCAATACATTTCTGCAGGTAAACGAATTGGAATATATTCCGAATTCAGGCGGGAATCCTTTTAAACTGGCTTCTACAGCAACGAATTCATACTCCAATTATGTTTATTTTTATAATTGGGAGAAACTGGATACGCCCAAAAATATTTTAAGTATAGGGATCAATGGAGAAGCTTCGGGAGCATATCCTGAAGAATTTGCAGACTGGAAAAATTTCGATCTGAGAACAGGAAACTATATCAATGCTGAAGATTTATTTCAAACAGGAAGCACCAAAACGGTCAATGGTTTGATCCAAAAGAAAGTCAAAAAAAGAGTGAGTGACTTTCTTGCTAGATTAAGATCAGAAAAGAAACCATCAGAAGAAGTTCAGGAGCAGATTGGGTTGTATGAGGGATGCTTCATGGATTATACTTTGAATGGGATCCGATATTTTTTTGGAAAGGATAAAATTACTTTTGTGGCAGGCAGATGCTCCAACCATGCGATGCGGGCATTGGATGATCTGGGAAGCCATGAACTTGAATTTACCTATAAAGAACTTGAAAAATACTTGAGCATTTATGGGAAAAATCTAATATCAGGTTCTGAAAAGATAGGTCAGACGGGTCCCGGAAATAAATTATACAAAGGAAAAATTGACGGAAAATATCCTATTACGGTTTTATTTAACGAAATCAATGAGGACGATTCCTTCTCAGCCACCTATTGGTATGATAAGAATAAGAAGCCAATCAATTGGAGAGGAGAATTTGTTCATAACCATTTTTCTATCACAGAAGATGATTATCATAGTGAAGAACTGAATGAATGGATCCCAAGAGCTCTGGTGGAAGCCGACCTGAAGGGAAATAAAATCATCGGAACCTGGCAAGATCATAAAACAAAAAAATATTTAACCTTAGAATTAGAAGAGTTATAAAATGAAAACAATTACTTTAGTTTTTGGAGCGGTTTACGGAATGGTATCTGTGATCCTGGGTGCATTCGGTGCGCATGCTTTAAAGAAAATATTAGCTGTGGAAAGACTGGAAAGTTTTGAAACAGGAGTACGATACCAGATGTATGCAGCTTTTTTCCTGCTGATCATTGGATATATCTTAAAATTTGAAACTTCTGCTGAAAAATGGACTTCCATTTTAATGATTGCAGGAACACTTTTATTCTCAGTGAGCATCTATTTCCTGAGCATGCAGGATTATTTAGGAATGAATCTTAAATTCTTAGGACCTATTACACCGCTTGGAGGATTGATGATGATTTTAAGCTGGGGAATGCTTATTTTTTATTTTACTAAAAACAGAATTTAATTTTGCAATTCAGGCAAAAAATGAAATCTACGATATATTATCTAGATTCTTTATTGAAGAATTCCACCATGGCTTATCGTTTTTTACTGTTTTTTGTTGCGCTGATGATTTCTTGTTTAAGTGTTCAAAAAATGAATGCCCAAGGAAAGAAATTACAGAATAGTACTATTATAACAGAAGTAAAAAATATACAAAAGCGCTTTTCCGATAGTGTTAAACGCTACGATTACAAAAAAGATGCGGCTTTATATCGTCAAAAGTATGGAGGCTTTTACGGTGAAAAATTAAAGGATCTAAAAAAACTGTATCAAAGCATCTATGACAAAGAAGTGATCATCGGAAAAATAGATCCAAGTATTTCCTTTAAAACAGCGAGCGGAATACAGGTCGAAAATAATGTATCTCAAACAGGAATTACGCCTCCGAAGGAAGTGAAAAATAAATCCGTTGATATTGCTGAGGTTGAAAACTACCAACAGCTTGAAGAGTTGAAAAAACGGTTGACGCTTGATTTTCCCATTTATTTAATGGAAGATTTTTACGGAGAAAGCTATCGTTGTAAACTGAATTTTACAATTGATGTGGATGGGAGGTTCAAAAAAGTAAAATATAGCGAATCATCTAATACAGAATTCAGCATCATTAGTGCACTGTTCCTGTATGCAATCGGAGGCTTGGAAAAGCCTTTGCTTTATAACAAAAAACCGATTGTCCAAACCTTTGCACAGCCCATTATATTAAGATTCGAATAAATAAGATACGTATTATCAAAACGGTAATAATCAGTAAAGACAAATGATGATATTCTTTTACTATTTAAAATAAATTAAAATGAAAATCAATAGAAGAAGACGCTTAATCAGAACATTTGATCTTTTGGATCAGCCCATCAGATTTAACCCGTTTGTGTTCAGCCGTACTTTTTTTATGTGGGCCGTTACAGGTCTTGTAGGCGGTATCATTGCCGGCGGATATTGGATCGTGTTGGAGCATTTCACCGAATTTCTGGCTGAATTTCAAGGCTGGCAGGTGATTCCAACGATGGCAATCTGTGGATTGCTGGCTGGGCTAGTCATTCATTTTATTGGTGATCCCGGAGAAATTCATTTGATTGTTAATAACATCCGATTCAATAAAGGAAAACTGGAGCCAAAGAATAATCCTTCAATGATCCTTTCTTCTCTTTTTTGTGTAGCATCAGGAGGAAGTTTAGGACCGGAAGCCCCGTTGGTACAGGTCACTGGAAGCACCGGAACCTGGCTGGGGAAAATTTTCAGATTGAAAGGAGAAGAGCTGAGGTCTTTGAGTATTGCCGGGATGGCTTCAGGTTTTACAGCATTGTTTGGAGCTCCGCTGGGAGGAAGTCTTTTTTCTCTTGAAATTCTGCATCATAAACATGCTGTAGAGTATTATAAAGCCATTATTCCTGCATTGGTAGCAAGCTGTTTCAGCTATCTGATGTTTGCTTTGATCATCCATCTGGGAATTGGGGCAGCCTGGGACCTGAAAGCATATCATTACACGGGAGTATATGACTTCGCTTATGCCACAGCCTTTGGAATCGTGGGTACTTTATTCGGATGGATCTTTATTTTTGTAGTCAAATTTTTCAAAAAAGTTTTTGAATACAGACAATTTCCTATTTATATTAAAACATTTGTAGGGGGAATTATTTTAGGAATTATCGCCTATAATTTTCCCATTACAAGATACTTCGGACATAACGAAATCAACCAGCTGATCGGCGGGAATTTCGGATTGAATTTTTTAATCTTAGTTCTGATTTTTAAAATATTGGCCATTGCCATTACGGTAACTTCGGGATGGAGAGGAGGTTTTATCATTCCCCTGTTTTTTGTAGGAACAACGTTGGGATTAATTATCCACAATTTATTTCCAACTGTGGATACCACTTTAGCAATTGTAAGCTGTATGGCAGCCATCAATGCCTGTGTGACAAGAACCCCGATGAGTACAACCATCATTTTGGGAACTCTTACCGGATTTACCTATTTTGTGCCGATATTATTTGCGAGCCTGACAGGATATTTCCTGGCTCCGAAAATTCCGTTCATTGGATCTCAGTCTGAGAAATTAGCGGAAGAATAGGAATATTTATCTATACAATAATTTCTGATGTATTTTTACAATCAGAATATCAATAAAAAAGTTCAGGAATTTCCTGAACTTTTTGGTTTTATAAAGCGAAGTTTTCTTTCATCCATTTAAGCTTATTGAAGCTTTTGAGAAATTTTGTTTTGATGGAAATAAATTTTTCCTGTGCCTCAATCATTTTATTTTCTCTCGAATTGATCAGGAAAAGTGAGCTTTCACCGTTTGTGTACTTTGTTTCTTCTGCAGTAAGAAGTTTTTGATAATTCACGAGATTGTTTTGTGAAAGGCTCATTTGAGCATGATAATTGACAAGTTCGTTTTTATAGGTTTCAATCTTAGTCGTAAGTTCTCTCTTTTTAAATTCAGTATCAAGTTTATTTTGTTCTATTTTAATTTTAGCCATTTGATAACTTGCTTTGGCTTCCCTTTGGAATACAGGAATTTCAAGCTTTAAGCCATATTGGAAATTGTTATCAAAAAGGGGAAGATAATCCGTCTGATAGTTTTCTTTGTTGAAAAAATTATAAGTGAAATCAAGTTTAGGAAGAAAGCTCTGCCATTTCAGTTTCCGTTCACTTTCTAAAATATGATGTTTCTGATGATAATAATATACAGACCAATGACTGCCGGCTTCTTTTGTTTTGATTTCCTGTAATAGAAATTCAAAATCTGAGTAAGCGGTATGATCTGAAAGGTGGTCTGCGGGATAAATAAGCTGTGAGATTTCATAAATTTCACAATTCTCTTTCCATAGAAATAACTGCAGCTGCTGGGTGTTTTTGATAAAGTTTAAATAAGCTTCTTTCTGCTTAAGTTCAAAGTTCTGTAGTTGTGAAGATGCCTCAACAGTATCTATAGCCGCTCTTTCACCATATTCAAAAGTTTTTTGGGTAAACTTTAAACGCTTTCTGCTGATCTCAACTGCTTGGGTCTGTATCTGGTAAATTTCGAAGCTTTGTGTCCATTCCCAATAGGTGTTTTCTGCTTCAAGAAGAAGTTCATTGGTTAATACAATCTGTTCGGCTTCTGTCATTTTTAAAGCAAATTTTGACTGATCCAATACTGCTCTTCTTTTATCATACAAAAAATTTTTAGCCAAAGGAACTGTGATTCCCATACTGTAAAGGCCTCCTTTGGTTTCACTGGAATTGAGTTTTTCACCATCCAGATATTGATATCCTGCTGTAAGATCAACCCCATACCAGGTGGGAATACCCAACTCGATATTTTTCTGTCTGTAATACGGCACTCCGTCAATGTTTTTTTCTCCAAGTTTTCCTCCCAAAACCGGATCAAAGCTTCCTCTGGCTTTAGTGATCTCTGACTGGGCTATTTTATTTTGAAGCTGATATTTCAATGCCAGCGGATGATAATTCTTTACTACTTCCAGAAACTCCTTTGCTGAAATCATGAGAGAGTCCTGAGCTTTACTCTGTTGGAAAAAAAGTAGGATTAGTATAAAAAGAAGCTTATTTTGTTTTTTCATATTTAGTGGCTTGATCATTTTTCACTTCATAATAATCCGGTGGGAAGCCGTTGATATTTCTCCAGAGTTCATACCAGATAGGAACATCATTGAGAATAGCAATTCCCTGTACTCCGGCTCCCATTTTAATTTTAGGAGGCCATCTTTTTTCATCTTTATTCTCAATAACCAGGGCTTTAAAAAGTCCGTTTGCACTGATATTACTTTCCACGGCAACCACTTCGCCTGCAAATGTTCCGTAGCTGGAGTTGGGCCATCCCGAAAATACAATAGCCGGAAAACCGTCAAAGATACACATGACGCGCTGCCCTTCTTTAACAAGCGGAAGGTCTACCGGTTTTATAAAAATCTCTACGGCATAATCTAGTGTTGTAGGGACTATGGTTCCTATGTTTTCACCCTCTTTTAAAACTTCGCCAATCCCTGTTTTGTTGAGTTGTATCACCTGACCGTCCTGCGAAGCAATAATGAAATATAGGCCCTGCCTTGCTTTGTAGTTGGCTACCTGGTTTTCAAGCTTGGCGATATCTCCGTCACTGCCTTCAATTTGTCCCATGTTCTGAAAGCGGTCTCCTTCTATTTTACTGAGTTTCTCCGTATAATCCTGAATCACAGCATTCTGTTCAATGCCTGTATTGATAATTTCTTGGCGGGTTTGAGCTGTTTTATTTTCTGAAGCTGTTTTTTTGGCGATGGCATTCTGATAGGAGATGTTTCTCTGCTGAAACTGGGTAAGGGAAACTAAACCTTCCTCATACATTTTTTTCTGCCGGGTAAACTGATCCTCGGAGAGTTTAAGCTCATTGGCAGCAGCTTCCAGTTCAGCCTCTTCACCGATAAGTTTGTTGTTTAGCTGGCTGATTTTGATCTTTAGCTGGCTAAGCTTTAGCTCTCTTGCCGAATGTAGTGCCTGCAGCTGGCTTTTAACAGTTCCTACTTTAGCTTCATAGAAGTTTCTGACTCCTTTTTTAGCATTTACCTGCTCCAGTGTTCTCTGTACTAAAAGGGGGTCCAAATAATCATCTTTAATCTCTGAAAGTTGCAGCAAAGTATCTCCTTTCTTTACATAATCTCCATTTTTTACATTCCATCTGATAATTTTTCCTGGAATAGGAGAGTGGAGTTGTTGCGGGCGCTGTTCCTGATAAAGAGAAGTTACATTTCCTTTCACTTTTATGTTCTGTGTCCAGGGAAGGAATAAAGTAATAATTCCCCCAATGAAAATAAAAAAGAACCATCTTTTTACCCTTGGTTTCTTATGAATATGGTATATTTTGTCAAATGACTGTAATTTCATTTTACTGTTTTTTTTGATATGTTTTTAAAGTGCCGTTTTCCAGATGAATATGCTGATCGGCATATTGCAGAAGTTCAGGATCCTGTGACACAATAATGATTGTCGTTTTTTCTTTTATCTGCTGGAGATACTGTATCATTTTATCCTGATACTCTTCATGGATTCCCACAAAAGGATTTTCGAGAATGATGAGCCTTTTTTCTCCAAGAAGAGCACGCAGAAGCAGTATTTTTTTCTTTGAACTGAAGGTGATTTCAGAATCAGTCTCGCTTACCTCAGTGAAGAATCCGCTGCTGAACATGCTGGAAATATTTTCTATTCCTATATTTTCTGAGAGTTCAAGAATATCTTCCGTATGGCTTTTGGAGTTGCCCAATATGATATTCTCTTTCACCGTTCCCTGAATGATTTTCATATTTTCAAGGTACAGGCCTATATTATTTCTAAATTTCTGCTTATCAATGTTTTTTAAAGGAATTCGGTCCAATAGTATTGTTCCTGAGCTGGGCTCGAAAAATCCCGTGATCATATTGAGAAGCAGTGTTTTTCCGGCTCCCAGTTTACCTGTTAAAACAGTAATGCTGTTTTCTCGAATTTTAAAATTCAAATCTGAAAAAATGAGAGTACTTTCATTAAATGAAAAACTAACATTTTTAAATTCTATCTCTGTTCCCTTCTCTTTCTGAGCTAATACAATTTCACCGTTGGGCTCTTCTTTAAGCTCCGTGATTTTTGAAAGTTTGGCAAAAGAGGCAATAAGATCATAATAACTCTCAAGACTTACAATCAGCTTTTCTACCGCAGACATAATGCTTAAAACAACAATTTCTGTGGCAATAAAAGCCCCGATATTCAATTTCTGATTGATCAGAAGATACGTCCCAATAGCTAGCATTGCTAATGTAATAATGACTTTAAAAGCGATAATGGTCTTGTACTGAAATACAAGAATTTTAAAATGAGAAGTTCTGTGTTTCAGATATTCTACCACTCTTTCATCGGTTCCTTTTAAGTGAGGGTGATTCTCAGAATGCATTTTAAAGGTTTTCACAGATCCTGCAATATCTTCTATCCAGGCTGCAGTATCATACTTTTTGTTGCTTTCTTCAATACTGGATTTGATCCCGCTTTCCATAGTATACCGGAAGATAATGACCACAGAAATAATCACCAATGCTCCGAATGCTAGAAACCATGCGTGATAAAAAGAAAGCAAAAGAATTCCGAAAACAATCTGGATCAGAGCGGTGGGAATTTCCAACAGAATTTTTGAAATTCCTTTCTGTAGGTTTGGAATGTCAAAAAATCGGTTGACCAGCTCCGGGAGATAATATTTTCTGGTATAAGAAAGATCTGCTTTAGGTATTTTATCTGCAATAGCGATAGAAAATTCCACAAATATTTTCTGCTGAATTTTTTCAATAATCTGTATTACCTTTAACCTGAAATACCCGGCAAGCCATGTTCCTACCACAACAAAAAATATGAGAATATAAATGGAAGTTGTCATGGTAGCTCCCATTACAAAACTTACAATAGACTGTATTCCTAAAGGAACACTTAGCAGGACTAAACCATTAAGAATAGCATAGAAATAAATATTGGTAACATCTTTTTTTTCTTTCGTAATGTAGCGTATGAGCCTTTTTCCCTGTTCATTAGCTGGTATTTCCATTTTTTCTTCTTTCTTTAGTAAAAGGTTAACTGTTTTTTTGGTGATGAATTTTCTCAGGAGTATTACATGCGGTCTCAGTACATGTCATTTCGTTTTCCGGAAAACTTATTATGATAAGCGGAAAACATTTTTCTGAGTTTATGAAATAAGGCTTTTATCCAAAGTGAATTTTATATGAAAATTCATGTCATAGATATCTTTTATTTCTGGGCTTCAAAGATAGGAGATGAGATTTGTTAATGTTCTTATCTACATTAGAATGGGATTAAAATGTCATTAGAATATAGGACTGATATTCTGTTTTTTTATGATCATTATCATATTATTCATAGATTCACCGCTTTGAATCTGAGAAGATCGTCCCTAAAGTTGCAGAATGAATTAAAAGTTCGACAAATTTCTTTTTAACCTTGTTCATTTTTAGTAAATTTGTCAACCTTTAAATTTTTAAATAAAATAATAAAAATAATATGAATCTTCACGAGTATCAATCAAAAGAGATTTTATCAAAGTATGGAGTAGCTATCCAACGTGGTTTCGTTGCAAACAACGTAGATGAAGCTGTAGCAGCTGCTGAGAAATTGACTGCTGAAACCGGAGCACAGGCTTGGGTTGTAAAAGCACAGATTCACGCAGGTGGACGTGGTAAAGGTGGTGGTGTAAAGTTCTCTCCAAACATGGATAAACTTAAAGAAAACGCTCAGAACATCATCGGAATGCAGTTGATCACTCCACAAACTTCTGCTGAAGGTAAATTGGTAAATTCTGTATTGGTGGCAGAGGATGTTTATTATCCTGGAGAATCTGAAACTAAAGAATTTTATGTTTCTATTCTTTTAGACAGAGCTGAAGGTAAAAATACAATCGTATATTCTACTGAAGGAGGTATGGATATTGAGCACGTTGCTGAAGTAACTCCTCATTTGATCCACAATGAATTGATTGATCCTACTTTAGGACTTCAAGGTTTCCAGGCTAGAAAAATTGCTTTCAACTTAGGTCTTGAAGGGAATGCTTTCAAAGAATTCACAAAATTCATTACTTCTCTATATAACGCTTATGTAGGAATTGATGCTTCTCTTTTCGAAATCAACCCGGTTTTGAAAACTTCTGATAACAAAATTATCGCTGTAGATGCTAAAGTAACTTTGGATGGTAACTCATTGTTCCGTCACAAAGATCTTGAAGCTCTTAGAGATACAAGAGAAGAAGATCCTATCGATGTTGAAGCTGGTGAAGCTGGTCTTAACTTCGTAAAACTAGACGGTAACGTTGCTTGTATGGTAAACGGAGCTGGTCTTGCAATGGCAACTATGGATATCATCAAATTATCAGGTGGTAACCCTGCTAACTTCCTTGACGTAGGAGGTACTGCAGATGCTCAGAGAGTACAGACTGCTTTCGGAATCATCTTAAGAGATCCAAACGTAAAAGCAATCTTGATCAACATCTTCGGAGGTATCGTAAGATGTGATAGAGTAGCGCAGGGAGTTGTAGATGCTTACAAAGCTATGGGTAGCCTTCCGGTTCCATTGATCGTAAGATTACAAGGAACTAACGCTGTAGAAGCTAAGAAATTAATTGACGAGTCTGGTCTTCCGGTACACTCTGCAATTACTTTAGAAGAAGCTGCAAACAAAGTAAAAGAAGTTTTAGCGTAATCTAAAATTTTCAAATAAATAAGAAACCGTTCCATTTTTGGAGCGGTTTTTTTATTGGATAAAGACATACTGACGCAAAATTTTATATTATAATTTTCTCGCTGATCACGCGATTACGCAGATTTTTATATATCTGCAAAATCAGGGTGAAATATAAAGTATACAATTTTATCGGAGATGAAATTGTAAGGATATAGGAAGAAAAATTTTACTTTTTCAAATTCTAAACCTTATAGGTTTTTAAAACCTATAAGGTTTAAACATCTTCAATGAACCACCATAAAAAAGCCACCTCTTTTTTGAGGTGACGTTTTCTTTTTATAAATGATTTTTTACTTATCCTGATGACTTTCAGGTACAATATTTTCTCCACTTGTAATACTGATGCTCGTAGGAGTTACCAACAGAATTTTATCTGCATCAAAGCGTTCTTTAATGCCTAAATACGCCTTACTTCTTACCTGTGCAAGATTAGCTCCTATTTTTATCCAGAACTTCACCTGAAGATTAAATGCGCCTTGTTTCAGATCTGTGAAGATCACCTCTACAGTATCTAGCTTATCTACATTATCAAGATTTTTAACGACATCAAGAATTCCTTTCTGTGCTTTGCTGATATCTTCATCTGCAGGGATTTCAAAATTTAAAATAATTCTGCGTTGTGGTGAGGCTGTAATATTATAGAAGGGGGCATTGAAAACGACCTGATTGGGGATATATGCTTTCTTTCCGTCATCCGTAAGAATTTTGGTGGTTAAAAAACCAATTTCCTGTACCGTACCAGAATGTGCTCCAATTGTAATATAATCTCCAACTTTATAGGCTTTGTCTATTCCGATCAGCATACCGGAGAATATACTTGAAACAAGATCTTTTAAAGCGACTCCGGCAATAACTCCTGCTACTCCTAAACTTCCGATAAACTTCCAAAGAAAACCACTGAAGCCCATTATTTCAAGGGCTATAAAGGTTCCCATCAACATGATCAGAAATCGGAATATGCTGATTAAAGTAACCAGCGAGCTTTCTTTTTGGCTTTTCGGGAAAAATTTGTGAAATAATTTTACGGCGGCCTGACTTAAATATTTACTGGTAATCAGAAAGAACGTAAATACTAAAATGCCGACAATTAGTTTTGGGGTAAGTTTTGCAAAAGTTACATACCAATTCTCTAATACCTTGTACACCAAATCAATATAGGTGAGTCCGGTTTTCTCCATGAATAAAATTTTAGTTAAATATATAAATTTTCAGCAAAAAATTTGCCAGTTCCAAAAAGTCTACTAAATTTGTAGACTATAAAAGCGGAATATTATGTCGATCAAACTAGGAGATACAGCACCCAACTTTCAGGCAGAATCATCTTTAGGTGATATCAGTTTATATCATTATTTGGGAGATTCATGGGGGATTTTATTTTCACATCCGGCAGATTATACCCCGGTATGCACTACAGAATTGGGGTATACAGCAAAATTGCAGTCTGAGTTTGATGCCAGAGGGACAAAGGTAATCGCGTTAAGTGTAGATGGAGTAGAGGACCACCAAAACTGGGTGAAAGATATTAATGAAACGCAGAATACAAGTGTATTGTTTCCTATTATCGCAGATAAGGACAGAAAGATTTCCGAACTCTATGATTTTATTCACCCGAATGCATCGGCTACGGCTACTGTTCGTTCTTTATTGATCATTGATCCAGACAAAAAAGTAAGACTGATTATTACCTATCCGGCCTCTACAGGGAGGAATTTTGATGAGATCCTTAGAGTGCTGGATTCTTTACAGTTGGTAGATAATTATCGGGTGGCTACACCTGTTAATTGGGAAAATGGAGAAGACGTTATTGTGCCTCCAACCATCTCTACAGAGGAAGCCAGGAAAATATTCCCAAAAGGGGTAACGGAAATAAAACCGTACTTAAGATACACCCCGCAACCTAATACATGATTTATTTGATTTTTTATAGTTTAGTTTTAATTTGTACGAAAATCGCCTCGAAAAATTTTTCGAGGCGATTTCAATGTATACTTATGTATGTATAGTAAAGCGTTTGATTACTTTACTTCATTAACAACTTGCTTAGCTTTAGAGGTTGGTAAATAAATACTAAACCCTAGGTTAAAAGTAATGTTAGATGTTAAACCTTGATTTCCGAAACCTGTAACACCAGCATATTTTACTAAACCTTCTAGACCAATGTTTGGAGTGATAAAGTAAGAATACCCTGGTCCAGCACCGAAGTCAAGACCTGTTGTAGAGTTACCTCCTTTGCTGATAGAATAACCACCAACACCTAAGTTCCCTTCGAAAAACCATCTTCCGTGGTGTAATAAGTTATTTACTCCTTGTTCTCCAGGAGAAAGATAATAACGTCCTAAAGCTCCTACGCCATAATCAAACCTAGTATTAGAGGTATTAGAAGATTTACCAATGCCTAAATTAACATATCCCCCAACAGCTACGTTATCTTCGATAAAATAAGCTCCTTTTGGCTGTAGGTTAATTTGGTATCCACCACCTGTATTCAATCCAAAATTACTTGTTGCCAAGCTGCTTCCTACCATCCAATTACCTTTCTGAATCTGAGCGTTTGCAGTTGCCGTTAAGCCTGCTACGGCTAATATCCCTGTTAAAATAAGTTTTTTCATAATTTATTATTTTAATAATTAAATGTTTATTATTCACGAATTATAGAAAAAACAATAAATGTGCCATACTCTTAATTTTACGTAATTTTTCTAAATAAACGTTAATATTGTAAGGTGGATTTATTTTATTTTTTTAACATATTTAATGGTGATATCGTAATGATAAATATTCCTTGAAATAAAAATGATAAAATTTTATGATAAAAATTTGGTAATGAAAATGCTTGCTTTTTCCTTCTTTCAGTTTTCTGATATTGTTATATAAATAAAAGAATGATAGAAATAATAAGACCAGCAATAGTAAACTTGATTCCACGCTTGAATGCTTTCGTCTTAGGATTGAACATCCAGAAACTTGAAATTACAAAAAAGAAAAGAGAAACTCCGAAGAACACACTTAAGGGGGAGATTGCATCTTTAGACTGAGATTTGTGAAGAGAAACCATTTTGTCTAGTACGAAAGGTAATTCCTTCTTAGTATACTTTGCCTTTCCGGTTGCACTGTCATACGTTCCCTGCTTAAAATAAAGAACACTTCCTTCTGTTTTCTCTACTTCAAGACCTTTCATCTTCAGCTCTTTTTTCAGTTCTTTCTCTGAAAGGTTGGCAGCGATGTTTTTTTCATATTTCTTTTCATTCTTAAGAAAATCTGTGTCTCTGTAAACCAGAAGAATTCCGCTTAATGAATACACAGCCATAATACCTGCAAGGAAATATCCCAGATAACGGTGGGTGATTCTCATAAAGCTTCTTGTGTCTTTAATCTTGTCCATATCTTATTGTTTGTTTTTGTTTTTAAATTTCAAAAGTGGAAACTGCAAAAATGCAATTTCCACTTTTAATGAAAGAATTATTATATAAAGAATTCTAAAGTTTGTACGTCAAAGTAAAATAATAGTTTCTCGGAGTGATTGGGTTCACAGAATAATTTTCGTGAACATTGTAATTTACAACATCAAACAGGTTCCCCACTCTTCCTTGGATAGAGAACTTCTTCCACTCGTAGCCAACTGATACAGAAACTGTTGTATAGTCTTTTAGATCAAACATTCTACTCACGTTGTTTCTACTTGTGTTTGTAGATTTTGTGTCATTCCACCCAGCGATTCTGTCTCCGATAAAGTAAATTCCAGCTCCGATTTTTAATCCTTTTACGTAGTTTGTAAATTTATAGAAAACGGAAGCATTCGCTGTTGTAGCTGGTGTTCTTACCAATCTTTGGTTTTCAACATATCCTTTTTCAGGAGTGTCAGTATATACGGAATTGTTATAAGAGAAACCTCCGATTATAGATAAGTTTTCTGTCGGATTTCCTGTAATATCTAATTCCACACCACGGCTTCTCATATTTCCTGCAAATTCTTTAAGATTCGTATCTGTTGAATTTACCGGAGCTCCGTTTGGAGTAGAAGCGAACCAATAGGTTTGGTAATAATTATTGTACATAATCTGATAAGCCGTTAAGTTAACAGCTAAAGCATTGTTCCAGAAATTCTTTTTAACACCAATTTCGTATTGATCAACTGTTGATGGTTTTATGCTCTGTCTAGATAAAGTAGCTAACTGATTTTGAACTTGCGCAACCGGTTGATTGGTATTTACCGTATTAAATTGATCTGAAGTATATCCTGCATTTGAAGCAAATGAGTTAGTATACGTTGCAAATACTGAAAGGTTTTCATTAGGAGCATACACCAACCCTACTTTTGGAGAAAATGCATTGTCCGCAGTTGAGGAATTGGATACTTCAAATTTTTCATTTGCCGTAAAACGAGTAGTCAATGTAGGCATGTTTTCTACATAAGACCATCTTAAACCTGCAATAACTTTAAGTTGTTTTGTTAAGCTAATGAAATCTTGTGCATATACCCCGATTCTTCTTGTGTTAATTCTGTTTCTTGTATTAAGGGTAGAACTTGGCATGTCAACACTTCCCCATGTTGAAGGGTCATCTAAGAATAAAACATTAGAAGTAGCACCTAAAGTATAGGTATAAGCATCTGCCTGGCTGTAATCTGCATCAGCACCAATCAAAACTTTATGGTTGATTTTTCCTGTATTGAATTCACCGTTTAAGTTTACTTGTGCAGAAGTATAGTTTTGTTCATTGTATGTTTTACCAAAAGGTCTGTTCCATGAAAGTCTGGTAGCAGTAGGTGAGCTGTAGCCCCATTGTACTCTTTCAGAAGAAAAATAATCTTTAGTATAGTTTTGGTAAGAAGCTGTAGCATTCAAAGACCATTTTTCGTTAAATTGATGATTAAAAGTTACATTCGTAGAAGCTTGCTGTACATTTTGATATTGCCAGTCGGTTCCGAAGAACGCGTTTCTGGAAACAACATCATTCAATCTATAGCTTTGGTCTTTTTCAGTAATAGATCCAATCCCGAAATCCGGGGTGAAATTATTTTTAAGATAATCTGCCTCAACAATTAATTGAGATTTTTCACTTAAATTAAATAAAAATGAAGGATTGAAGTAGTATTTTTCAGATTGTACAACATCTCTGAAACTTTCAGCATATTCGTAAGTTCCATTTATTCTGAAAGCAACATTCTTAGATAGTGGTCCGTAAATATCAACTGTTGGTTTGTAAGAATTCCAGCTTCCACCATTTAATCCTACACTTCCGCCAAAATTGAATTTAGGCTTTTTCGTAATCATATTAATAATACCTCCGGCAGCAGTATTTCCATAAAGCATTGCGTTGGCTCCTTTTAATACTTCCACTCTTTCAAGACCACTTACTTCAGGGAAAACTCCACTGTTTATCCTTGCTCCATTCTTGAAAATATTGTCATTTCCCAAGATAAAACCACGTCCACCAAAACTGTCCTGAGAATTACCTCTGGATGAAGTAATGTACATTCCGTTTATATTCTGAAGAACATCACTTAGCTGTTTTGCCTGCTGCTGCTCAATAATTTCATGAGTGACAATGGCAATAGGCTGAGGGGTTTCCATTACCGTCAAATTAGATTTTGTTGAAAATGGCTTTGCCTGGTTCGGATTTCCGGTTTTGTGTAAGTTGATATCTTCAATGGTCTGGGTTCTGATGGTATCTGCTTCAGCATTTTTCATCTGCGAACTCGCTGAAACAGCGATAAATAGAAGACCTAAAGAAAGTAATTGTCTTTTCATATTATTTTTATGTAGAACAGTTTTAAATAAGGCGCAAATGTAAGTATTTGTTTAGAATAGATAAAAATAATTTTATGATTTAAATCATATTCTGTTAATAATGGCATGGATTATTTCTATAGTTACTTTATACGAAGGGATAGAGAATTTTTTATGAATATATTTGTTAAAAATTATAATATGCAATTGGTAAAAGCAGGGCTTTGTGCCTTTGGAATGAGTGGGAAAGTTTTCCATGCACCCTTTTTAAAGGAGCATCCGGGATTTTTTATTTCTGCAGTGGTAGAAAGAAGTAAAGAAGAGTCAAAAGAAAAATATCCTGAAGCAACCATTTACCGCTCTGTTGAAGAAATGCTTCAGCAAGCAGATATAGAGCTGGTCATCATCAACACTCCGGTTCAGACACACTATGAATATGCAAAAAAAGCATTGGAAGCAGGAAAAAATATTATTGTAGAAAAACCTTTTACAGTCAATGTTTCCGAGGCTGAAGAGCTGGTGCAGCTGGCAGAAGAAAAAGGACTGTTCTTAAGCGTGTACCAAAACCGAAGATTTGACCGTGATTTTTTACAGGTACAAAAGATATTAAATGATCAGAAAATAGGGAATATTAAAGAAGCTGAAATCCGTTTCGACAGATTCCGTACCACACCCAGTGGAAAGCAGCATAAGGAAAGCCCGGATCAGGTAGGTTCAGGATCGCTTCATGATCTGGGGTCGCACCTTGTAGATCAGGCAGTGCAGTATTTCGGATATCCTGAAAAACTGTTTGCCGATGTATTTTCTATGAAAGGGAAGGAGTTTGCGAATGATTATTTCGAGATCCTGCTGTTCTATAAAAATGATCTGAGAGTAAGACTAAAATCATCGGTTTTCAGTAAAGAAGCACATTATGCCTATACTATTCATGGGGACAAAGGAACTTTCCTGCAGGAAAGAACCGATAATCAGGAAAACGAATTGGTAGCAGGAGCGATTCCCGAATATGGTAAAGAGTGGGCTGAACCGTTAAAAGGAACAGACGGAATTTTAAATGTCTTGTATGAGAATTCTGAAACAGAAAGAATACTGACTTCCAGTGAAGCCGGAAACTACATGAATTATTACCAGCAGATTTATGAACACATCGTTTTTGGATATGCGCTGCCATCTCCGGGAAAAGAAGTTATTCAGAATATGAAAATCATTGATGCTTCCCTGAAAAGTGCAAATGAAGAAAGAGTAATTGAATTATAAATTATGATTTATGAATTATGAGTTGGAGAATAATAGCGGTTGTCAACTTTATACCAACTCATAATTCATAATTTTTAATTCATTATTATTAAAGGATTTCCTGAAGTTCCAGCCACTTCATTTCATACTCTTCTAGCTTTTCAGAAATAGTTTCCAGCTCGGCAGATAGTTTTGCAACCTTTTCATATTCCGTTTCATTATTAAGCTGATCCATTATTTTAGCACGCTTTTGTTCAAGTTCTGGCATTTCTTTTTCTATGGTTTCCAGTTCACGTTGTTCCTTAAAAGACATTTTTCTTTTTTTAGAAACAGGTTCAGAAACCTCTTTTACTGCCTCGATTTCTTTTACAGGTTCTGGCTTTGATACTGTATTTTTTTCTAAGGCATCCTCACGGCTTTTAGCTTCTCTGTATTCTGAGAAAGTTCCAACAAAATTTCTGATTTTTCCATCTCCTTCAAATGCAAGAACATGACCTACGATTCTGTCCATGAAATATCTGTCGTGGGAAACAATAATCAAACTACCCTGAAAGTTGAGCAAGAAATTTTCCAGAACAGTCAAAGTTGGAAGATCCAAATCATTGGTAGGTTCATCAAATATCAGAAAGTTGGGATTCTGATACAAAATATACATCAGGTGGAGCCTTCTTTTTTCACCTCCCGAAAGTTTTGAAATAGGTGAGTATTGCGTTTGGTCATCAAATAAGAACAGCCTCAAAAATTGCGATGCAGAGATCGTTCTTCCGTTAGCTAAAGGGAAGTTTTCGGAAATTTCTTTGATAAAGTCAATTACTCTTTCCTCTTCTTTATATTTCAGTCCTTTTTGTGAAAAATATCCGAATTTGATCGTTTCTCCGGTTTCAATTTCTCCGGAATCCTTTGGCTCAAGACCTTGGATAATATTCAGTAATGTAGATTTTCCAGCACCATTTTTTCCTACAATTCCTACTTTCTCACCTCTTTGAAACTGATAACTGAAATCTTTTATTAATAATTTATCGTCATAGCTTTTAGAAATATCTCGAAGTTCCAAAATTTTATTTCCGAGTCTTTTCATTTCAAAATCGAGTTCCAGAGACTCTTTTCGGGTATCGGTTTTAGCTATTTTTTCAGTTTCGTAAAAGTCTTCTTGTCTAGACTTTGATTTTGTAGTTCTGGCCTTAGGCTGTCTTCGCATCCATTCCAGTTCTTTTCTGTAAAGATTATTCGCCTTGTCGATTGTGGAATTCATATTGTCCTCACGAATCATTTTGTTCTCAAGATAAGTCGCATACGAACCATTGTGGAAATATAGATTTTTATCTTCCATTTCCCAGATAATGTCACAAACGCTGTCAAGGAAATACCTGTCGTGAGTAACCAGAATTAATGTTATTTTGGCTTTGCTTAGATAGCTTTCAAGCCATTCTACCATTTCTACATCAAGGTGGTTGGTTGGCTCATCCATAATCAAAAGAGTGTGACGGTGCTCGGCTCTTGTTTCAGTTAACAATTTTGCTAAAGCCACACGTTTGATCTGTCCTCCGGAAAGTGTTCCCATTTTAGCTTCCAGATCTGTGATTTTCAACTGAGAGAGAATTTGTTTCATATCATTCTCCAGGTCCCAAGCTTTATGAATTTCCATTTCAGCCAGAGCTTTTTCAATGAAATCATAATCTGTTGAAAGTAATGATTTATGATAATTTTTTAAGGCCTGAATGGGCGCAGAATCAAGCGTCATCATAAATTCGTCAATAGTGAGATGAGAATCAAACTCGATTTCCTGGTCAAATAAAACTACCTGAATATCCTTATTGATCATCACATTGCCACTGTCTGCAATTTCTTTCCCCATTAATATTTTTAGAAGGGTGGATTTTCCGCTTCCGTTTTTGGCAACAATGGCTATTTTATCACCTTCATTGACATGAAAAGAGATATTTTCGAACAAAACTTTGATGCCATAAGATTTAGTAAGGTTTTCTACAGAAACGTAATTCATTGGAATGTAATGGTTTGATATTGATTTTGAATTGAACCGCAAAAGTACGAAAATGTAGCCTAAAATTTTCCTGAACCTCTTTTATAAAATGAATATTTATAATTTTTTAATAGACTGTGTCCATTGTCTGAAAAAACTATTCAGTAAATTTGATAGCCTATAATTTAATTAGCACAGTAAAAATATTAATATAAAAACCTGATTGAAGTAATGAAAAAAGTTATTGTCGACATGGATGGGGTAATGGCGGATGTATATCATCAGCTGGTGCAATTTGAAAAAAGAGATACAGGAAGAGAAATTCCAATCAGTGATTTGACGGGTAAACCTGAAATAGAGTCTTTTCCCAATGGAAAAAAACACGTTAATGAAGTTGGGTTTTTCAGAACCTTACCTGTAATGAAAGGAAGCCGCGAAGCGATGGAATATCTGAATAACAAATATGATCTCTATATCGTATCTGCAGGAATGGAGTTTCCCAATAGCTTAAGAGAAAAATACGACTGGCTGGCAGAGCATTTTCCATTCATCACCTGGGAACAGATTGTTCTTTGCGGAAGTAAAAAAGTGGTTTCCGGAGATGTAATGATTGATGATTATCCAAAAAATCTGGATCATTTTTCAGGGGAAAGATTAATATTCACCCAGCCTCATAATGAGCTGATAGAAAATAATACTTATAAAAGAGTGCATTCCTGGGAAGACGTGATGAATATCCTTTAAAATTATCTTAAAGGCTGGAAGTGTGAAGATGGAGGCTGGAAGTTATATAAGACAGATTATTTCTGAAAGCCGATATGAAATTATGCGGTCAGTATTAGCTCCCTGCTTCTAGCTTCCTTTCGTATTTTTAATCCAGTGTCAGTCTTTTTAACGACCAGGAGTTTCCATTATAAATATCAATATCCACTTTGGCGTTGATGCCATGGACAATACCGTTTTCTGTGAACTGCCAGAAATCCCACTGATCATCCGGAGAAGGAGAGGGAACATCATTGTAATTGGCCAGCCATAAAGGATAACCTTCGAACTCACCTTTCAGAAAATCTTTATAATAATGATAATACGTATAAATGATAGGTTTTTGACCATACGTATCCTCCACGATTTTACACCATACTTTCAGGTCTTCAATCAATTTTTTATTGGTCTTACGCTTTGGAATTTTTTCAATATCTAAAATAGGAGGCAGGTCGCCACTTTCCAGTTTTACATTGTTTAAAAAGTTATTAGCCTGAATAACGGGATCTTCATCGGCTCTGTAAAAATGATAGGCACCACGGATAAGATCATGTTTTTTAGCACTTTCCCAAAATTCATCAAAATGCTTATCGGCACTTCGGTTTCCCATCGTAGCACGCATCACGACAAACTCTAATGGGATTGTTTTATTGCCAATACTGAGACTGTCCCATTTGATATCTTCCCTGTTTTGATAATGAGAAACATCAAAACCATACGTCTTATCCAGGTTACTGCTTAGTATTCTCTGAATTCTTGCCGCTTCCTTTTCACTGTTGTGAAGTTTTTTGTGCTTAAACTTATTAAAGTACATTGCATAATAATAGCTTACAGACTGCTTTAAATAAAATCCGGTTCCTATCAATGCTACGATCAATATCCCCAATATTACCCATCTTCGGAAAAAATACTTCTTCCGTCTTGATTTATGGACCTGTTTGGCAGTTTTTTTGGTGTACTTTTTTGGTGTCATAAAGTTTTGCAAAACTAACTTTTTTCACTGCTAAATGCTAAAATAAAATCAGTAAATTTGTGTATTATGGAAACACGCGAAAAAATCATCATTATAGGAGGAGGATTTGCGGGGCTGCAGCTTGCAAAAACATTGAATAACAAGAACAAAAAGGTCATTGTTCTGGATCGGATGAACCACCATATGTTTCAGCCGCTTTTTTATCAGGTAGCCTCAGGAAGGATAGAACCTTCCAACATTTCTTTCCCCTTCAGAAAGATTTTTCAGCAATCCAGAAACACACAGTTCCGGATGACAGAGGTAAAAGAAATAGACCCTGCCAGCAATAAAGTCATTACCGACGAAGCCGAATTTACATATGATAAACTCATCATTGCAACGGGCTGTAAAACCAATTTTTTCGGAAACAAGGAATTAGAAGGAAGAGCTTTTGGGATGAAAAATACCCAGGAAGCCATCAGTATCAGAAATCATGTACTGATGACCTTTGAAAAACTCATCATTGAAAAAAGCAGAAGCGATGACGGAAACTGGAATATCGTGATTGTAGGAAGCGGGCCTACAGGAGTGGAGCTTGCGGGAGCTTTTGCTGAGATGAAAAAAGATATTCTTCCAAGAGATTACCCTTATATGAACTTTGACCATCTGAAGATTATTCTGGTGAGCTCTACCGAAAAACCACTTGCTGTGATGAGCAGCGAAGCACAAGAAAAATCGGAAAAGTACCTTAAGGATCTTGGAGTCACTTTTCTTAGTGGAGAAGTGGTAACAGACTATGATGGAGATAAAGTGCATCTTAAAAGTGGAAAAGAAATTTCTTCCAACAATGTAATCTGGGCTGCTGGAGTTACCGGAAATGTTGTAGGAGGTTTCCCGGAAGAAAATTTAATGCGAAACAGATATATTGTAGATCGATATAATAAAATAAAAGGGTACGACAATATTTATGCGATCGGAGATATTGCCTATATGGAAACACCAAAGTATCCACAAGGGCACCCTCAGGTTGCTAACGTAGCCATTAATCAGGCAAAAAATTTAGGTAAAAATCTATTAAAGAAAAATCAGGACGAATGGAAAGAATATGAGTATGATGATAAAGGCTCGCTGGCAACCATAGGGAAGCATAGAGCCGTTGTAGATCTGCCATTTATCAAGTTTCAGGGATTTCTGGCTTGGTATTTCTGGATGTTTCTCCATTTAATGCTAATTTTGAGCGTTAGAAATAAGCTGGCCATATTCTTCAACTGGATGTGGAGCTATATCAACAAAGATTCTTCTTTAAGATTAATTATTATACCTACTAAGAAAAACGGAACATTACAATGAGAATTGACATAATAAGCGTACTTCCTGAACTGATGGAAAGTCCGTTTAAAACCTCTATTTTGAAAAGAGCGATGGATAAAGGGCTGGCAGAAGTACATTTTCATCAGCTGAGAGACTGGGCAATCAATAAACACAGGCAGATTGATGATGAACCTTACGGAGGTGGAGCAGGAATGGTGATGATGATTGAACCGCTGGATAAATGTATTTCAGAGCTTAAATCTCAAAGAAATTATGATGAAGTGATATACCTTACACCAGATGGAGTCACTTTGAATCAAAAAATAGCCAATTCGCTTTCCATAAAAGAAAATCTTATCTTTCTTTGCGGACATTACAAAGGGATAGATCAAAGAGTAAGAGACCTTCATATTACAAAAGAAATTTCAATTGGTGACTACGTTCTTACAGGAGGAGAACTGGCAGCCTGCGTTCTTGCAGATTCTATCATACGATTGCTTCCCGGTGTTTTGAATGATGAGCAGAGTGCTTTAACAGACAGTTTTCAGGATGATCTTCTTTCACCACCAATTTATACCAGGCCCGAAAGTTATAAAGGACTTGATGTTCCTAAAATTTTACTGAGCGGGAATTCTGGAAAAATTGAAGAATGGCGTCATGATGAAGCTGTAAGAATTACCAAAGAAAAACGTCCCGATTTACTTTAGATCAAATTTGCCGGGATTTATTTCATTCTGGCCAACCTATTTAACCCCGTCTGTTATTAAAGCAAATGGAATAATATTTGTTGTAAATTTAATACGTACGAAAAATATTAATGTTTCTAATTTTAAATTAATATTTTATTTCTGTTATTCTTGATTTAACATATTGTCTCAATTTTGATTAATTAGTTAAAACTCTCGAATGATTGAAAAATTAATTTATTTTAGCTTACTTCATTGGTATTTTTATTATATTTGAATTGTTTTTTATTGAAATTTATTTATTCTTAATGGGCGGTGAATCGATGAGATTTGAAAAAATAATAGATTAATCTCTTGAAGTGAAAGAACATAATAAATTAAAAAAGTATAGAAATTAGTGTAGATGGAGTTGTTCTCTTTTTATAATGTTGAAAATTTATTTTTACCCGATCCAAAACCTGTCCACAAATTAGATCCTACCCGGTCAGGATTAAGGAATTGGGATGAAAAGAGATATAATAACAAGCTTTTCAAAATCTCCCATGTATTTCAGTTGATGAAGGAGGAAAATGGTGTAATGCCATTTGTAATAGGGCTGTCTGAAGTTTCCGGAAGGAAAGTTTTGGAAGACCTCGTGGAGATGGAACCCTTTAATTCGCAATATGGAATTGTACATTACAATTCTATGGACGAAAGAAAAGTGGATGTAGCCATGTTATATGATAAAAGTAAAGTAGAGGTGATAGATTCAGAAACCATTACTTTCTTTTTTGAAATAGTGAATAAAAACACAGAATATTACGATACAACCAGAGACGTACTTTTTTCGAAAATTAAATATAAAGGAGAAATTATTAATGTCTTTATCGCGCATCTTCCCTCTAAACGCGAAAAAGATATCAATAAACCCAAAAGAGCCTTTATATTGAATGAAGTCCGGGAACGGATTCTGAAATTAGTAAATGCTGATAAAGAGCATGTCATATTGTGTGGTGATTTTAACGAAAACCCGGATGATGAAAATTTAGTGCAGATTCTCTATGACAATCAACATGAGAAGGTTTTAATGAATCCTTTTCAGCAATTGTTTTCTACTAGAAATTATTCTACTTTTCATTATAAATCTGGATTGCTGTATGATCAGATCATTATGTCAAGATCTTTGCTTGATAATAAGACGCTGGCTTTTCAGGATGCCCATGTGTTCAATTCTGAAAACATCCGCAGCAGGGCCAGAAATTTTGAAGGACGTCCTTTCCGAACTTATGCCGGTACGCGGTATTTGGGAGGATATAGCGACCATTTTCCGGTTTTTGTAAAATTTAAGAATTTACAGTAAAAAACATAAATAATAAAAAAGTAGAAAATGAAAAATTCGAGCAACACAAGCTATCATTTGGATTCTATTGACAAAGAAATTATCTACATGTTGATGGATAATGCCAAAACTTCCTTAGCCCACATTTCTAAACATGTTGGTATTTCAACTACTGCGGTACATCAAAGAATCAAAAAACTTGAACATGCGGGAGTTATTGAGAATTCAATATCATTCCTTAATCCTAAAAAAATTGGATATAAGGTGACTTCCTACATTGGTGTATTTCTGGATCAGCCAAGCCACTATCCAGACGTGGTAAAATCTTTACATGACGTAAATGAAGTAGTGGAAGCCCATTATACAACAGGAAATTACACCATATTTCTGAAAGTTCTTTGCAAAGATAATGATCACTTGATGCAGATTCTTAGCAAAATTCAAAAACTAAAAGGAGTAACACGAACAGAAACTTTTATATCTTTGGAACAAGGTATTTACAGACAATTGAAAGTATAACGATATGAACATAGCCCAATATTTGGATTCAACTTACTTGAAAACACCAGAACAATCAGGTATTTCCCATGAAGAAACACTTCAAAAAGATAAAGAACTCGCCCAAGAAGCTATTGAGAATGATATTTTTGCCGTGATGATTCGTCCGGATTATGTATCTGAGATCAAGAAATATATTCAGGAAAGAAATTCAAATGTTGCAGTAGGAACTGTGATAGGCTTTCACGAAGGTACATATTCAATTGATGAGAAGCTTGCAGAAGCCTCAAAAGCAATTGAAGATGGTGCAGATGAATTGGATTTTGTAATTAATTATACTGCTTATCTGCAGGGAAATATAGAATTGGTAAAAGAGGAATTTATAAAATGTACTGCATTATCCCTTGAACATCATAAAGTTGTAAAATGGATTATTGAAATTGCAGCACTGACTGATGAGCAAATTGCTGATCTTACTAAAAATATATCTACCTGGGCAGAAGAGAATTTCTCCGAAAATGACTGGTCAAAAATTTTTGTTAAATCTTCGACAGGATTCTTCAAAACTGCTGATGGTAAACCTAACGGAGCAACTTTTGAAGGGATCACCATTATGCTTAATAACGCAGGGAAACTTCCTGTAAAAGCAGCAGGAGGTGTAAGAACTCCTGAAGATGCCGAGAAAATGATCAGCATGGGAGTTAAAAGGATAGGTACCTCTTCGGCTTTAGCATTAATTAAAGATGAATCTTCCTCAGAAGGATATTAAAAATATAAAATTCAAAATATAAAAAACCATCAGCTCAACTGATGGTTTTTATTTTATATCTGTGCCTGATATTCTTCGTAGAACTGTTGGGTTTCTTTAATTAGGCTGTTCATTTCTTCCAATGTGAAAACTTCCAGGAACTTTTTTCTGAAATCCTTGAAATGAGGAATTCCTCTGAAATAGTTGCTGTAATGCTGTCTCATTTCAATCAATCCTAATTTTTCTCCTTTCCATTCTGCACTCCACTCAGCATGCTGGCGGACTGCCAGTAATCGGTCTGATATGGTAGGTTCTGGTAAATGTTCTCCTGTTTTAAAGAAATGCTTGATTTCATTAAATATCCACGGATAGCCAATAGCAGCACGTCCAATCATAATACCGTCACAGGCATACTTTTGCTTATAGGCTAATGCTTTTTCAGCAGAATCTATATCACCATTTCCGAAAATTGGAATTTCAATATTAGGATTTTGTTTAATTCTTGAAATATGTTCCCAATCTGCTTCTCCCTTGTACATTTGACCACGCGTTCTGGCATGTATGGTAAGAGCTTTGATTCCTGTTTCCTGAAGACGTTCTGCTACTTCGTCAATATTGATGCTGGTGCTGTCCCATCCTAAACGGGTTTTGACAGTTACAGGCAGGTGGGTAGAGCTTACAACGGCTTTCGTAAGACGAACCATAAGGTCAATATCTTTCAAAACTCCAGCTCCAGCTCCCTTGCAGACAACTTTTTTTACAGGACATCCAAAATTGATATCCACCAGATCCGGATTTACCGTTTCAACAATTCTGGCAGACATGGCCATAGCTTCTTCATCTCCACCAAAAATTTGTATACCAACAGGTCTTTCATAATCGAAGATATCCAGCTTTTTACGGCTCTTAATAGCGTCACGAATCAATCCTTCGGAAGAAATAAATTCCGAATACATTAGATCTGCACCGTGCATTTTACACAAACGTCTGAACGGAGGATCACTTACGTCTTCCATCGGAGCCAGCAAAAGTGGAAATTCCGGCAGTTCTATGTTGCCTATTTTTATCATGATGCAAATTTACGAAATTCTGAAAAAACAATATTTTACTATCTATTATATTATTTGCTGTTTTACGTCTGTTTGTTTATTTAAGGAACTTTAAGATATTTTGTTTAATTTTAATTGAATATATTTATCTGATTTTCAGTGTTTTTGTTGATTTTTTGAAAATTATTTTTTATATTTAGTATAATAAAAATTAATGATATGAGAAAAATTCTATTTTATTTGATGGCAATTTTAGCTTCATCAAATTTTTATTCACAAGTGAATGTTTCTGCTACAGCAGGAACAGCTACAGGAACCTATACTACGTTAAAGGGAGCATTTGACGCTATTAATGCGGGAACACATCAGGGAGCAATTTCAATCAGTATCACAGCTAGTACAACCGAAACAGCCACTGCGAGTTTGAATGCCAGTGGTGGAGCAACTATTTACACTTCAGTTGTGATAAAACCGGCAGTAGGAGTTACGGCTACAATTTCTGGTGATCTTGCCAGTGCCCCTTTAGTGAGAATCCAGGGTAGTAATATTACTTTGGATGGAAGCAATGTTGCTTCAGGAACAACAAGAAACCTTACCCTTACCAATACCTCTGTAACTGCACCGCAGGTACTTACATTTATTGCAGCTTCTGCGGCGGTGGCAAATAGCAATATTATGGTTAAAAACCTGAATATTATAAATGGTATCAATAGTTCTTCAGCTTTAGTTATGTATGACGGAGCTACAACCCCTGTTGGAGGCTTCTTTAATAATGTTACCATCCAGAATAACTCTATAAAGAAAGCTTATATGGGGATTTATTTATTTGCAGCTATAGCAGCAGGAAATGGAGCAAATACTTTGGTTACGGGTAATGATATAAGCGCTTCCGGAACAGATGCCAATCGTCTTGGAGGAGTGTATGTACAGGGTGCAGACGGAGTGACCGTCAGCAATAATATTATTGGTAATTTTGAAACTGCTAGTACCGAAATCAAAAGAGGGGTCTGGTTTGCTACTGGTACTGTAAACTCTTCAATTATTTCAAATACCATTACCAATCTCGGATATGCCGGAACATCTACGGGTGGCGCTTCCGGGATTACCGTTACCTCCGGAAATACAGGAGCATCGGCTGTAGCTAATATTATAGTAAGAGGAAATACTATTTCGAATTTTACTTCCAGTGGAACAGGGACTCTGTTTGCGGGAATTTATGCAGGGGGTGCGCTGACATCCGGAGTGACTATTGATAATAATAAGATAAATGGTATAAAAAATACCAATATTGGCGGATATGGAGCTCAGGGGATTTATCTGGCCACAACAAGTCTTACAGCCAATACACTGGTTTCTAATAATGTAGTGAATGGTATAGCTGGTTATGGATATGCAACGACTGGTGGAGTCAATGATAACGGAAACGGAATTGTTATTGCCGCAGGGGGAGGATATAAAGTATATTATAATACAGTTGTCATGGATGTTAACCAGACTGTTGCAGGAAGACCTTCTGCGTTTAATATTACCAGCGGAGTAACCGGTTTAGGAGGTATTGATGTGAGAAATAATCTTTTTGTAAATACCCAGACCCAGGCAGGGGATAGATATACTATTTATGCAGGAGCGCTCAGTAACGTTTTTTCTACGATTAATTATAATAATTTCTATTCTTCCGGGACAAATCTGGGATATATTGGAGGTCTTGCAAAAGCGACACTTGCTGATATTCAGTTAGGATTTGGTGGCAATGCAAACTCTCTGAACGTTCTGCCTGTGTTTGTATCTGCTACTGATTTCCATGTGTCTGCTACCGGAAATGCAGCTCTTGATAATAAAGGAACTCCTGTGGTAGAAGTGACATTAGATGCAGATGGGAATGTGCGAAATGCTCTCACTCCGGATCTTGGAAGTTTTGAATTTACAGTGGCTATACTGGCGGTAAATGATGCTGCTAAAAAGAATACTGTAAGCTTCTACCCGAATCCAGTGGTAGATTATCTTTATATCAATAATGACAGTAGAATCAAAGATGTTGAAGTATATAATGTTTCAGGACAGAAAATTCTTAATGAAACAATCAATGCTGAAAAAGGTTCTGTAGATATGAGACGTGCTCCTGCCGGAGTTTATATCTTAAAAGTAAATGCAGAAAAAGGTTCGCAGTCACTGAAAATTATTAAAAAATAAAATGTAACTCATAGCCAAAAAGAATCCCCAATAGCGATATTGGGGATTTTTTATTTAAAAAGTAATCATTACTGTTAGAAACTTGCCTTTACCTGCATACTTCCAATGTGAATTGTCCGTTCACCTGAATTTCTTCCTTCGTAATTAAGATTCAATTGGATAAACGAGTTGATGGCCTGTTGAATAAATACACTCCATACCTGGTTTTTCCCAGGCTTCAGACCATCCAGCATCTGGTTTCCTACAATACTGAAATTATTTCCTGTAAAATTATTACTGATGAATGAGAAGTTTCCACGGATGGAAGTCTTTCTACGCTCCCATTGGATTGTTCCTGTAACATCAAAAGCTTTAAGAAGCTCTTCACCATCTAATCTTTGTTTCTGGCGGAAAGCAGAAGACAATTCTGCCTGAATAGCATCTGTAAATTTATATGTTGCCTTAGGTTTGGTTTCAAAATTATTAAGACGATAATCTCTTGTCGCAAATAATTGTGAAGAGTTTTTGATGTCATGAACAGAATTTTCCCAGTCGACTCTGAATTCTTTATTGAACCAATATCCGACATTCAGAAAATGAGAAACCTGCTCACGCTCTTCATTACTGAAATTGGCATTAATAAGATTATCATTCGTGATGAGTCTGTAGTTTCCGTTCCATCCTGATTTATCAGTCGGATTGAACTGTACGGAGGCAAGGATGTTCTGATTTTTAAGAATTTGATCACTGTTCTTTTCAAAAGGATTCAACACAAGAACTTTATCTTTTTTATAGAACGAGTTTTGAGAATTTAATGAAATATTGAAATTCCAGCGTTTTAAAAATCCATTTTCTGAATTGAAAACAATAGCCGGATTTACAAATAAAGCTAACTGTATTTTATTTTTATTGGAAGGAATATACCTTACAGAATTGGTGTAGACACGGATATATTGTGCAAGATCGGAATATTCGGCAATTTCAAATTCGTCCAGCTGCTGAATACCATCTCCGTTATAATCCGTCCATTTATAAACTCCCTGTCCGTCTGTAACTTTGATGTACTGGAATTCCCTTTGTGCTTCCTGTCCGTTTCCAAGTTCGTAGAAAGCCTGAAGACGCATCCCGTTTCTGAAAAGCTGTTGATTGTAAAGGATATTTCCAACAACGAAGTCATTATTTCGGGTTACATTACCTTCCGGACCGGAGTAGAAGAATTTTCTGTAATGGATTAAAGCATTTAAAGTAGTTCTTTCTGTTTTAATGATCTGGCTCTCCGCCATGATCCCCAAAATATTGTTCATATTCTGAAGTCTGTTGTCACGCACAGAGTCGTTATCTCGCATGTATACTTTTGCCAATAGCTTTGTTCTTGTACTGTCACCGATTTTCTTTTGCAAAAAGAGCTCTTTCCAGCTGAAACTCGTGACATCCATAAGTTGGGTGTCATTGTATTTTTTCTCGTTATGCTCCATACTTCCACCGATAGTCCAGCTTCCTTTTTTACCGGTAAACTCAGTTGAAGCCCCTCCACGGATGAATTTAGTGTCCTGTAAGGTTGCATTGGTACTCAGGTAGGATAAATTCCCTTTGGTAAAGAATTTTCCTGTAATCCAGCCGAAGTCCAGGTCATTTTTAAGTCCTTTGTAAGAATTTTGCTCGTTCAAATAATTGACACGATAATTTAAAGTAGATTTATTATTCCATTTATTCAGGAAGCTGAAAATAAACCTGTTTTGAGTCTTTTTGTTAAATTCTTGTGCAAGGTTAAAATCTCTGGAGAATTCCACATCGTTGATACGGTCCAGAATATGAAACTGTTTGTCGATGTACTGATATTCAAAACTTGGAGTACCTTTCCATGTGTTTTTTGTAAAACTTTTATTCCCGAAGATACGCCATGCATATCCCATATTCTGATCAGAATCTTTTGACGAAAATAAATTGACATCATAATTACTCAGGGAAATATCAGCGCCTATCTTACCTTCATTCAATAAATACTCAGAATTCACTGAATATACCTGTGATTTCTGAGGGGAAGGAAGTTTTCTTACCGCTCTGTAGTCTCCCGCATTGGGTCCTACATATTGGAAAACACGTCCGTTATTGGTAGTCTGTGCTATTTTGTAATCTCCAAGATTAGCCCCAAAATAAGTAAAAGAGACCTGATAAAGCGTTAAATTAGGATCAGTGGAAAACTCGTAGAAATTTCCGGCTGTGTTTAATTTATATAAAATTTTATTGACGTCATACTCGGTGACCACTCCCGATGGTGCATACATGAGATCAGGATTGTTTCCTGCATCAGCAAGGATCTGCTCATCTTCTTTGGAAAGACTTAAAGAAAGCGGTGCATTTTTGTTGTCATTTTCCATGAACCAGTTAAGCCCCACTTTGAATCTTTCTCTCTGATGTTCAAGCTTTCCTGTAAATAAATATCTTGAATAATTTCTATTGGCGTAGTTATAAGAAATCGTAATGAAATTCTGCTGGAAAATAGGACGGAAACTGGTAAAGGTAACTTCACCGGTATTATAGTTGATGATATAATCCTGGTTTTCTCCACGTTTCATTAAGATCCCGTCAATGAAAACCTGTTCAGAACCTGAAATCAAAGTAATAAACTGTTCTCCGTTTTTACCCGTCAGACGATAAGGTCCCTGGTTACCTTCAACCCCTTGAAAACGAATTCGGTGGAACTCACTTCGTGCAACACCGGCAGAAATATCTACAAATGTTTTATTTTCTTTCCCAAATTCTGTCTGGAACTGAAGCCCCATACTCCTTCTCTGGTATTTCGCGAAATAATTTTTAGCTTCTACAAGATCAAGATGCCCGGCTCTGAGGATAGATTTTTCCTTAATATTAAGCTGCATATAGATCTTGTCAAACTCCTCTAAAGTTTGGGTATATCCGTCAGCCTGAATGGGAAGGTTATGATCTGAAATACTGGCTAAAATGGTAACATCTTTTGATAATCGCCCTGAGATCTGAAGATCCATAGAACTCTGCACAGACTGTCCCTGGTTATTCCCAAAAGTGATCCCACGGATAATAGAACCTTTTGAATTAAGCTCTCCTAAAAATCTCTTTTTATCATTTTTTGCTAATACAGCTTCATCAATAATGATCTTGTTATGAGTTCTTATGAAATCAAGAGTATCTTTTGCGAAGATGTCCTGTTCCAACCTTGCGGCGAGAATACTGTCTCTTTTAATGCTGTCTTCAGGAATATTGGGGTTTTTCCATGAAAATACCTGAGCATTTCCTGAAAATATGCCTAAAAAAAATAAAACGAATAGAAGAATAAAATTCCGCAAGTTTTGAAAAATAATTGGTAAAAATAGCTAAAAAATGTTAATACTAAGAGGTTTAGAATTATTAACAGAAATTTAATCCAAATATTGTGAAGTCGCGAAAAATCAACGTAATTTAGCCCCCGAAATTATTAATAACAGAAAATTTTTAAATCATGAAAAAACTTTATTCGCTTGTAGCGGCTGCTATGTTTGCTGCTACTGCCTTTGGACAAACCACTCTTTTATCAGAAGATTTTGGAACTACCAATACATTACCAGCTGGCTGGGTAAGCACAAGTACCACTAATGGATGGAATGGAAATACAACTAATCAATCAAATAATTCAGGAGCTTCAGGAGGAACGAACGCTGTATTCGTTGGAAATGGTTCTAACGGAATTACCCATACACTAACTTACTCTTTATCTACAGTTGGATACAGCAATGTTAATATTATCTGGGCTGGCAAGGGAACTAGTACTTTTGCTCAGAATATTACTTTTCAATGGAGTACAGATGGTACTACTTGGAATAATGTAACCTATACGTATACCAAAAATGCTAATAGCTGGGCTCTTGTAAATGGTGGGGTAGCGATTCAGTTACCAGTACAGACAGAGAATGCAGCTAGCTTAAGCCTTAGATGGTCTTCTGTTACCAATAATAACGGAAACTACAGAATTGATGATGTAAAAGTAGTAGGTACTGCTGCTTCATTAGGAACTTCCAACTTAAACATCTCTAAAAACGTTTTCGTTAAAAACACTGTTGTAAATAATGATATTACTTTCGGAGCTAAATCTGATGTTAAAATCTTTAATATGGCAGGTCAGGTTGTAAAAGCGACTACTGTTTCTGAAAACCAATCTTTGAATGTTTCTGACCTTAAAGAAGGAACTTACATTGTAACGGGAACTGTAAATGGTAAATTTGTTTCAGAGAAAGTTATTAAAAAATAACACGGCTAATTAACTAATTGTTAAATATATAACGCTATTCAAATTGAATAGCGTTTTTTTTGTAGTTTTACGAAGTATTAAAAAAAAATTATTTTCATGAAAAAGATTTATTCTCTATTTGTTGCTTTAGCAACATCAACGGTTATGTTTGCACAAACAACAATAACTCAGTGGAATTTTGACGGAAGCACAAATGCTGCTACAACAGGTGCAGGTACAGCGAGCATTTTAGTTGCTACAGGAGCGCCTTCTTTTCCTGGAGGTAATCCTGGTTCAGGAAAAGCATGGAGTACTGCTGGTTTTCCAGCGCAAGGTACAGGTTCTGGTACAGCAGGTTTTCAGTTTACGAGCAGTACTGCCAACTATACTAATATCACTGTTTCTGTAGATATTACAGGTTCTGGTACTGGTTCTAAGTATTTTCAAATGCAGTATACAACAGATGGTGCTTCTTGGACAAATATTGGAGCTGCAACTGCAATAGGGCAAACAGGATCACCTACTACATGGGTTACCCTGACAAATACTTTGCCAGCTAGCGCAGATAACAATGCTAACTTCGGATTTAGAGTATTATCCGTATTTGATCCGGCCAACAATGCTACTTATACACCCAACGGAGGTGCTAATTATGCGGCTGCAGGGACGTCAAGAGTAGATAATGTTACAATTTCAGGAACGTCAAGTTCTTTAGCTGTTATAGATGCTAAAAATGTAAAATCAGGAAGTTTCGTAAAGAACTCTTTCGTTAAAAGCAACGAGATCGTTTTCGGATCTGATGTAAAAGACGTAAAAGTTTTCAATATGTTCGGGCAGCTTGTAAAAGAAGCTTCTGTAAAACAAAATGGAACTGTAAGTGTTGCTGAGTTAGCAAAAGGTAATTATATTGTAACAGGTACGGTAAACAACCAACCGGTTTCTCAAAAAGTTCTTAAAGACTAATCTCTTTTAAATAAAAATACAGAGAGTCGCTTCACAGAAGCGGCTTTTTTTATGTGATTATTTGTTGATTTTAGATTTTTATTTGGCCTTTATTTCTTAATTTGGTGGTATTGTTTTTGATATTTTTATTACAAATCCATTTCTAAAAATTAATACGATGAAAAAAATCTTTACTCTTGCCGGGCTTCTTTTGTTAACCTCTTTTTCAAATGCTCAGATTGTGATCAATGAGATCTACGGTGGTAATGCCAATTCAGGGGCTGTGTTGAAAAATAATTATATTGTCCTTAAAAATATCGGAACCAATTTGGTTTCTTTGACAGGGGCCAGTATACAATATGCACCAGCGATAGGTGCTTTTACCGAATATCATACACTGCCAGACTTTACTCTGGGACCTGAAGAAACCTATTTGATTCAGGAGTCAGCAATTGACGGAGGTACTGAAAATCTACCTACACCAGATTTTATTGCAACGACAATAACTAATTTTGACGGAACACCTAACAAATCTTCCGGATTGAGAATCTCCAGTATATCAGGAAAAATAGCTTTAGCCGGAAATATAGTGCAGGTAGCAGGACCCTCTGCATCCAATGTACTAGATTTTGTGGGATATGGATCCAATGCTGATCAATTTAAAGGAGATGGACCAGCTCCTTCTCCAACCACAACCACCGCTATAAAAAGAACATTGGTAGGGAGTGATAATAATATGGCTGACTTTTCCCTGGAAGGGAGTGTGAAATCCGGGTTTGTACAAAATCCCTTTATAAAAGACAGTAGAATTGTCTTCGGAACAGAGGTGAAAGATGCGAAAGTATACGATACATTCAGGCAGGTTGTCAAAAAATCACCTACAAAACTAGCCTCAAGTCTTGATATTGCAGAGCTTCCCAAAGGAACTTATATTGTGACCGGAACGATCAATAATATTCCGATTTCACAGAAAATTATAAAAGATTAGTTTTTAATAAAAAATAGCTTCTTTCAAAAATGTCATTCTGAAAGAAATGAAATGTAGTGAAGAATCTTATGAGCTTGACTATAAATAAGATTCTTCCTTCGTCAGAATGACAAAAGCCAAATTGTTTGACTTTTGAAACCATCTTTTTTGTTTTCCAGAATCCTAATACCAGCCTCTTCTTGCTGCATTGATAATTGACCCCAGATTAAGAATCAGGGTATATCTGATCCGTTTTCCATAATCTTTAAAGGAAGGTTCAAATCCTAAAGAAGACTGTATCGGGAAATAGACTTCCAGGAAATCCGGGATAATTCTTACCTTAACTCCCGTATCCCATATGAATTTGGCAGGAAGATCCTTATTTTTATATACTCCGGCATCAGCATACACATGGAATATTTTCCAGATACTGGAATCTACATTTGCAGAAGTAATCCATTGGTTGACAGTTCCCGGGAGAAAAGATTTGAAACCACCATCTGCTAATATAAACTGTTGTGAAAGAAGTCCGCTGCTGGCACTTTCTCCCAAAAGGGTATAAGAGAATGAGTAGTTTGAAACCCTGGAAATACCATAGTCGAAAAGATTATTTCGGGTATCGTTTCTCATGAAATATCCGGCAAATAAACGTAAGCTCAGCTTTTGTTTTGGTGCAAATTCCCATCTGTAGAAGCCTTCAGCTGTTATTTTGTTGAAATCTTCCATTCCCTGAGCGCTCAGACTGAAGCTTTTTTCATGGATCATCTGGCTGTCACTGTAGCCATACCCGATACTCCAGAGATTATATTTACTGTAATCGTTATTAGCAATCATCAAAGGACTAAGGTCTCTTTCAAAATAATTATATGAAATACCTACGCTTCTGCTTACTGTACTTCTCGGATTTTTTCTGAAATTGATACTTGACGCAATAGAGCTTTTTCTGTAGGCTAGCCCATAATCGTAATGAAAATAAGAACCGGAAACACCGAATGTTAAGCTTCTGATAATACTTTCAGCGGGAAGAAAAGAGTAGGAAACTGCTCCCGAACCCGTCAGCTTTCCTGTTCCCGTACTATATGTGGGGGTAACCGAATACAGGAATTTCTGGTCAAAGAAAGATTGGTTTTTTAAATTAATTCCCAAGAGAAATTTATCATACGTATTGTTGAAACGTACTCTTGGACTGATATAAATTTCATTGTATTCCGGATTCGGAATGTCTTTTATTAATTTAAGTTTAATTTTTTTTGCATTGGAAAATATTCCTTTTGCATACAAAAAGTTATCCCTGTAATTGGATTCAGGGAAAATGTAACCACTGTTTAGCGTGACTTTATAAATGTTATCTGAAGCAGGAAGAGATACAGTGGTGATGTGCTGATTTTCTTCAGTATCTATCCAATACGCCTTCTTTTCTCCTTCTTTAGTTTCCGTTTCCAATTTTACAGGAATGGAAACATCAGTATTTTTCGCAATTCTTATCTGTAGAGAATCGTTTTCTTTTCTAATATTCTTTAGTCTAAAATCAACCCTGTTTTTCTGGTTGAAAAAGTTGGAAAGATAAGCTGTTGACTTATTCTTTTCAGAAAGAGCGATCAGAAATTCATCAGGATTAATTTTTTTTCCGGAATTCTGAGAAATATAATTTTTTACAATATCATTGAAGTGATCATATCCTATTTTATCTGCCGAATAATTAAAAAGGCTTCCTGTTTCAAAGCTGCTGATCGCCATATCATTGAAGTTACTTAAAACAGGAAAGTGCTCATCAATCTTCTGATCGAGGTTTTGCAGCATGATATACTGATAGGAGAGTCCATAGCGGTCCAATAGTTTTACTTTGGATGCGTGGAATAATTTTAAAGGCTTGATCCCGAATATTTTAGTCTCAGGAAGCGTACCTAGAAGTTTCGTTTCGGCATAGAATTTTTTCAGATACTGAATTTCCAGATAGGATTTTAACCCGTTTTTGAACCAATGATCTTTTTCCTTATCGGCGATAACGTTTTCATCAAGAATTTTCTTGGCAATGATTCCAAAATAATCCAGATCGGTCTTTTCAGCATTTGTAAATAGCTGGAATCTGAATTTCAAGAACGTAATATCATTATTTCCGAAAAAGTCTTCTTTAGCTCTGAATTTATCAGAAATAAAAATACTCTTCGGAAGAAAACCGAGTCTCTCTTTGAGGAACTTTAAGTGTAAAGGAAGATAAAATTCCAGATTTTGTTTTTCTTCTGGCTTCAGATTGTATCCAAACTTAATTTCAGTTTCAGATCCGTCAACATTGGTTTTTATGGAAGGATAGCCAGTGGCCGAAATCAAAAACTCAGGATCCGAATCCAGAGAACCTCTGAATGAATTCATCTGAGTCTGTGGAAGATTACCTTCAACAAAATTATTGACAGGGACATCAAAGTTTACAGTCCAGAAAGTATTGAAACTTACCTGTTCTTCAATGTCGTGGTAGTTTCTCTTGGAAATATTGTCCGGATCAAAATGATCCGGAACAATAAAGAAATATTTTAATACAGTATTCTGAGTGGATGTCCCGTATCCCGTAAATGTTTTATCGGGAAGCTGCATCCGGTATTGCAACTGTAAAGTGACGCTTTCGCCAGGTTTTAACACATTTTTCAGAGGAATAAAAAGATTTTCGTCTGAGAGGGTATTAACAGGAACCACTTCGTTTTCAGAATTTTTAATATTCAGTTCAAGAAGTTTCCCCAATTGATTACTTTTTGCAAAGTGCAAATCGTTATTTCGGTCTTCCAGTTTTCTGTAGACTAAAGAAGTTCCGCGTTTATTGTAAGCGGAAACCCAATTCAAGAGTTTTATGGTCTGCAGGTCTTTTTCAGAATGATTGTAATAAACAATTTCCTGACTGACATCAAGGTTCTTTTTGTCAGGAGACAGTTTAGCTTCAATATATATACTGTCTGTCTGTGCAGAAACCTGTACAACTCCCAAGAACAAAATAAGGCAAATGCTGATCTTTTTCAAATATCCGTGATAAAGACCAAATATAACTTATTTTGTATACACTTTATAGGATTTTAACCCTGAATTGCTTTTTTTTCCAAAGAATTAATATACGCATTCCATCCCTCTGTCTTGTAAGTGATTGCAGATGCTTCTGGATTATCAGATTTATAGATTCCTCTTCCTACAATAATAAAATCTGTATGAAGTGTTTTGAAAACATGTTCCGGTGTATTGTACTGCTGTCCTTTACCATCTCCGGAATCTGCAATGTTTACCCCTGGAGTGAATAATAAAAGCTCTTCAGGAATTTTATTCTGAGATACACCACCAATTACATTAGGATGAGATAAAGCTATTTTTAAAGCTTCCTCACGATAGCTTGCAGTTGTTAATGCTCCTTTAGAAGACATTCCAACGATGGCTACTACCCCTACATTATTGAAACAGTCTAACGATTCAAAACCTCCGATCACCTGAGACGTTACGAAATCTGCCCAATCTGTAATTTTGAAAACCCCGCTTGTGAACTGAAGTTCCTGAGTGTTTCCAATATCAGCAAATTTTCTGTCTTCCATTAATAAGAACTGGTGTTTTGCAGCAATTGCTTTTAAAGGAGTGATTGTTTTTTCGTATTCAAAATCAGAAATAATGTCAATATGCGTTTTTAAAGCAACGATATGCGGACCTACTTTTTCAGCCAGTTCCAACAGCTCCTGAGTAGTGGTTACATCTGCAGAAGCAATAAGGTTTGATTTTTTTGCTAACGCTGCTTCCAGCAACTTCTTTGAAACGGAGTGCTGTGCATTCTGAAGTTTTTGCTCATAAGAAGATCTGGTTTCTTCTTCAAACTGAATATGATTCCCCTGAAGGAAATCCTGGATTCTTTTTACTTCTTCATCTGACAATTCACCAGTTTCCTGAAGAATGTCACATACTTCCGAAATATTGAAAAGAGTGTGTACTCTATAACCTTTGCTTTCTAACAGCTGTTTTCCACCTTGCTCTCTGTCCAATACCACCACAATGTCAGAAACCTTAAGATCTTCCTGTTCTATTTCAGGAATGGTTTCCAGCAAAGATTTTCCTGATGTGATCACATCTTCTACCAAAAGACAGTTCTGCCCTTTCTGGTAAATTCCTTCAATCAGTTTTTTCGTACCGTAGCTTTTCGCTTCTTTTCTTTTAATAATTAATGGAATGTAGCTTTCCAGAGACATGGCAGTAGCCATAGGAAGAGCAGCATAAGGAACTCCACAGATTAAATCAAAATTATCCAATGGAAGCATTTCCAATAAATAATTAGCAAGATTTTTTAAAATTTTAGGATCTGAAGCCAAAGGTCTTAAGTCTACATAAAAAGGACTTTCGATGCCACTTTTTAAGGTAAACCTTCCAAATTTGATGATGCCTAGCTTGTAACACTCTAAAAAGAATTCTTTTTTACTTTCCATTATTTTTTATTAGATATTGCAAATTTAAGGAATTGAAATAAGGCTTAAAAATTTATCACTCATTTGTAAATAAAAAACCATCCCGGATTGACCAGGATGGTGTGAAAAATATAATAAACTGTTATTTTACGATTTCTGCATCAATGACTTGAGCACCGCTGTATCTTCGTTCGGCTTCCCATAATAAAAATTTGTCAACCTCTTTGATGAGCTTAGGAATCGTCAGTGACAATACTGCCAGGTCGTCCATGACTCCAAGTACGGGAATAACAAATTCAGGAAGCAGATCAATAGGGGAGAGTACATATAAAATTCCCAGTAAAGGAAGGATAATGTCTATGGATTTCATTGGATAAACTCCTTTTCTCCACATTTTGACCATTCTGAAAATATCAGGGATCTTTTTTATAAAGCCCTTGTGATTGATGGCTTCTTTTGCAAGATTTAATTTTGAATATTTCATTTTGTGTTTGGATTTAATAAACTTTTCAACGCTATTAATTTCACAAATCCTGTACCAACAAATTATAAAATTTAGTTAAAATATTATTTGATGATATTGTCAATGAACTGATGCACAGTCTCTGTGTTCCAATCCTTTGTAGCATCTTCTTTAATGAGGATTCTGCCGTGCTTATCCAAAAGGAAAGTCGTAGGAAATACTTTGGGAAGAATTTTCTCAGAAATCGGACTTTGAGCAATATATACAGGAACACTGTAATTATTTTCCTTCAAGAATTTTCTGACATCCTCTTCCTTATCATTCATAGCAATCAGGACAAAATCTACATTGTCTTTTCGGGAATCATACAGTTTCTGAATAGATGGCCATTCTTTTCTGCACGGAGGGCACCAGGTTCCCCAGAAGTTAAGAAAAACTCCTTTGTCCTTAAAATTTTTAAGATTCGTACTCGGAACATTGATTCCTTTAAGCTCAATATCGTAATCCTCTTCACTGATATGAACAGCATTTTCAATGGTTGCAACCGGTAAAAAAGTATCCTTCAGGAAATTTCTTATTCCAGGAACGAAAGCGACGATACCGATAACAATAATTAATACAAGATAAATGATATTTTTTTTCATATCTCTTTTTTATAGCAGATCTAAAATTTCCTGAACAGCATCTTTTCCTCTGTTTTTGGCATAATATATCTGCAGGTCATTATAGAACATATCTTTTGGATAGGCTTCAGGATCTGCTTTATATTTCATCAGGAGCTCATATCCATATTTCGGACGCGGTCCCCATGAATTTTTTACATTCAGGTCTTTGTCAAGAATAAGTACTTTAGGAATAGATTCCGTACCGTTGGTCAGAAACTGATTGATCAGGCTTTTATCGCTGTCTCTCAGAAAAACTCTTACTTCATTATTTCCTTCAAAAAATCTGAAAAGTGCAGGTACTGTTGCGCTTGCATCTCCACACCATGCTTCAGAAATGATTAAAATCTTTCCGTCAAAATTTTTGGCAGCAAGTTCTTTCAGCTGATCTTCATCCGGAACGTATTTTTTTACCGTTCTGTCCATTCTCTGAAGACCCAGTTCATAATATTGTTTATAATCAGCCTCCTGCTGGTTGGCAGGGGTTTCTAATCTTTTTTTTGCAATCTGAAGATATTCTTCAAAGGAAATTCCTTTATCCCAGTAATTTTTCATTACCAAAAATATTTATGTTAAAAATTATTGATATTTCTTGTTTTGTTGATCAAAAACAGGTCTGCCAATACAAATGCAGCAAGACTTTCCACTACAGGGACAGCTCTTGGAACCACACAAGGATCATGACGTCCTTTTCCTTCTACGATCACAGGATTTCCCTCCTTGTCAATACTGTCCTGAGGTCTCAGAATAGTGGCCACAGGCTTGAAAGCTACACGGAAATAGATATCCATTCCGTTGGAAATACCACCCTGTATGCCTCCTGAAAGATTAGATTTTGTGGTAAAATCTGTATTGAAAGCATCATTGTGCTCTTTTCCTGTCATTTTGGCACCACAGAAACCGCTTCCATATTCAAAACCTTTGCAGGCATTGATATTCAGCATTGCTTTTGCCAGTTCGGCCTGAAGTTTTGAAAATATAGGTTCACCAATTCCCACAGGAACATTTTTAATCACACAGGTGATTGTTCCTCCGATCGTATTCCCTTCTTTTTTGATCTCCTTGATTCTTGAAATCATCTTTTCAGCTGTTTCAGCATCAGGACAACGAACGTCATTGCTTTCGGTCTGAGAAAAATCTAAAGCCTGATAAGGTTTTTCACAGAAAATATCACCTACAGAAGAAACGTAAGCATTGATCTCAATGTCTGATAAAAGCTGTTTGGCAAGAGCTCCTGCCACTACCCAGTTCATTGTTTCTCTTGCAGAAGATTTTCCGCCACCGCGATGATCTCTGAAACCAAACTTCTGGTCATAAGTAAAATCAGCATGACTCGGACGATACGCTCCTGCAATATGGTCATAATCTTTTGATTTCTGATTTTCGTTTTCAATGATAAAACCGATTGGGGTACCCGTTGTTTTTCCATCAAAGATTCCGGAAAGAAACTTTACTGTGTCACTTTCTTTTCTTTGTGTAACGATTGCCGACTGGCCAGGCTTTCTTCGGTTCAGTTCATATTGAACCTTATCGAGATCTACCGTTAAACCTGCCGGAAAATTATTGATGATACCGCCGTAAGCCACTCCGTGACTTTCTCCAAATGTTGTAAGACTAAGAAGATTACCTAATGTGTTGAACATATTACAAAATTACCTATTTTTCTTCAGATAATAAAGTTTCTGGATTTGTTCTATTTATCAATGTTTTTGATATTATTAATAACTTTTTCCGCTTCCTTTTTTTCATCAGAAGTCATTTTTTTCCAGATAAATCCTTTTTTGATGTCATTTTTGTCAAAAAGCTGTGGGAAAATTCCTGCTTTAGCTTCATCGAAAATATAGAAAGGGGTAATAGCGGGAAGAGGAGTGTCAAAACTATAAGGGTAATTATGGGAAACATTAAATGTAAAGTTTCCTACTTTGAATATGTCGAACTGTTGATATTTGTAAGTTGAAGGCTGGTAAAGCTGCTCTTTTTCAAATCCTGTCATAAAACTTCCCACCCGGAAACTTGGAATATATTTTTGGATAAGCCCGGGAAAAGATATCATTGAAATAAAAAATACACTGAGCGCCGAAAAAACAAGAATAGATTTTTTTTGATTAAAATATTCGTGAAACAGGACAAAGAATATCACGAAAAAAACATCTATAAAAAATCTGTACTGGGCTGAAAAAGACAGGATCAATATACTTTTTATCAACAATGAAATACAGATGAGGGTAATGAGCCTTCTTTTTTTGATCCATGCGAATACTGAAAATATAACTAAGCTCAGAACAAAAAGAATATTGATTTTTGATTTGATTCCCTCAAGAAAGAACCAATTTTTAATATGATCGGCAGTTGAAAACTTCTGAATTTCCTCATAAGAGTATTGCATGTCATATGTTTTCATGATTGCAAATTGTGAAGAAGTTTCTAAAACTTCATGGTTGGGCTTCCAGAACATTCCTAAATCACCTATTGCTACAGGAAAGACAGGATAACCGAATGTCCAAATGTTTTTAATGAAGAACAGCAATAAAATTGAAATCCCAAAAAGCAATTGTTTAAAACTTACTTTTAAAATAAAAATAGTGTTTAGGAAAACCAATATGGGCAGCCAAATCATGGTGGGCTTTATGGTAAAAACGAAAATTGAGAAAGCAAAAAGAAGTGGTGTTTTCTTATTTCCGATTATAATTTCATTTAAAATAATTAGGGAGAAGATAATGACGGGAAGGTCGGGACTTGGTGATTGTGAAAACAATAGTAATATCGGAAGGAAACAAAGGTGTATCCAATTTTTTCTTTCAATACTATAAAAAGTATAGATAATCAGTAATACAGCATTGATTCTTAAAAAAGGGTCTGAAAAATTTGAAAACCCGGCCTGAAAAATATGCCAGATAGACATCTGCCCTAAGGTGAGATCTAGATTGGAGATTCCTCTTACCAGTCCATATTCCGTAAGCCATTGGATAGTGGGAATATAGTATCCGAAATGATCTAATATATAAGGGTAAAATGAACCTGCAAATATAATAATAAGAGTTACAGCACTCATTAATGTGAAATCTCTCTTTGAAAACGTATAGAATTCCTGATAGAGTTTATTTTTAAAGAAAAAGAATAATCCCAATACGATAGAAGGTATTTCAATATAGATATTTAAAGGAATAAAAAAAGAGATAATAGTCCATATCAGGCTTATTCCCATGATTCCTGACAGGATTTTTCCAGTGATTCCTTTATATAGTATTCCGGAAAAATTTCCCATGATTTCTCCCCAGCCTATTAAGACTGGAATGATGAAAATGGAAGAAAGCAGAATCAATAACATAAAAAAAGATTGCTTAAAAATAAGCAATCTTTATATTGTATTGGGAAAATATTTATTAACGAGGTTGTACCCTTCCGTCTTTTCTATCCTGTGATCTACCAATGGTATAACCGGTTGCGCCACCTACAACACCACCAATTACAGCTCCAAGACCTCTGTTTTTCTTAGCGATAAGCGCTCCGGCAGCAGCTCCACCTACGGTACCAATGACGGTTCCTTTGGCAGCTTTACTCCATCCTTTTTTCTTAGTGGTTCCTTGTGAAGTACCGCTTCCGTTATTGGCATAAGTTCCATTGCTGCTTCCTCCTGAATTGGAATTTGAGCTTCTGTCTCTGTATACTGTTCGTGTCTCTCTGATCACCTGTGGTTTTGAATTATTTTCAGCAGTAGCTTTTGCTTTTTTGCTTTCTGATATGCTGTCTGCTTTTTTCTGGGCTTCATATACCAGTTTTTCTTTTTCAATGGCTAGTTTTTGCTTTTCTATTTCAAGTTGTTTAGCTTGAAATTCAAGTTTCTGTACTTCCAGTGATTTCTCGGCAGTTCTGTCATCTTTCTTGCAGGCCGTCATTAATAAGACGGATAAAAATCCTGCTAATACTATCTTTCTCATAATTCAAATTTTAATAAGATAAAGCCAAAACGACTTTGATGTTAGTTTATTTCCAATTATGAAGCCAAATTTTAGTTAATGAGTGTTAAATTTGGTAAGGGAAAAGTGAATTAATTTTAAATACCGGTCAATTTTGTATTGTTGGTGGGGATTCTATGTGTTTCGTATTGAATATTGGTTTTATGTTAAATAATTCGTCAGAGGAGAAAAATTGATTCTTTAAGTAAAATCTTTCATGTGTTTTTACACTGTTCAGGGAATTTATCAGGAACATTTGTAAATTTTAATTCATGAATAATTTTTATCGAATTCATATAAGTTACTTAATTTTAAGGACCAAATACTTTTAATATGAAAAAATCAATTTTTACAGTATCAGCATTTATTGGATTGCTGACTGTGGCAACATCATTTTCTTCAAAGGAAGTTGTGGAAATCAATAAAGCCTGTTCAGGAATATCTGATATTACACCAAAAGCTCAGACTTATAAGATCCGTTATGGACTTCTTTCAAAAAATGGAACAAAAATTCTTTCAGGAAATTATGATGTAGGAAGTTTTCTTGCTGAAAACATGGCTACCGGAGAAGTGTATGATACTTATTATGGCGGTGGATTTCAGTCGGTTCCGCAATATTATGATGGTCTTCCGGCAGGAACTTACACCTTTTCTGCTATGCAGGGACAGGGAGGTTGGGTAGGTTATGGAACAGTAGTTGCTACAGTTTCTGATGCGCAGGTAGATTCTGATGGATATATTACCGTGTATATTCCGATCATTTGGGAGGAATAGGCTTGTGAGCCCAAAAATAATTAGCTACATTTACGCTTTCCAAAAATGAAGATTTTTTAATCAACAGGTGATTGTTCATGGTTTTTATTTTGATTAAATATTTTTTGTATTAAATAAAAACTAATGTATCGATATATTAATTAAAATTATTTACATTGATTTAATCTTCAGTATGCGGCTTTATTCTCATAAAGAATATTCATTCTTTTGTTCCGATAGTGTATCATGTTTCTTCTATTAAAGAAGTGTGACAGTAAAGGTCATATTGAATGATTCTACAATATTCTGTTTAGATTTTTCTAAATAGATTTTTTTCATCATTTGTGTTTTTTAGGCCTCCGTTAGGAGGCCGTTTCTTTTACTCCAAGTTTTATGAGTCTACAGATATAATAAATGTTTGGATACTGTGCTTTTGATAGTAAGAACATTTTTTCTTCTCTATTTTATGAAAAAGACTTCCCGTTATGAGAAGCCTTTTGTTATATACTATCTAATGTAGCCTTTATTTTACTGATTATGCGGTGTTTTCTGTTGATTTGGTAATTAAGAAGTTCATAAATCTCATCTGAGCTGGTAAAAACTTTCGGAACAATCTGGTTGTTGATTTTTTTGATTCCCCGCCTTGTCATTGTATCATGTATCACTCTGGCAAATGATTCTTTTGCACTTTGTTTTGCTGTTTGCTGAGAAATTCCATTAGAATGGAGTCTGTATAAATATAAAGGTTCTTTGATGTATTTTATCTCTCCCTGCTCCAGTATTTTTAAATATAGATCCTGATCTACTGCATTTTTCAAATCAGGATTAATCCCGGATGTTCTTAGGTAAGTTTCTTTCTTAAATATAAAGAAATGAGCAAACTGAGTAGGGCAGTTAAAGAAATATCGATTATTATAAATCTGCTTAGTGCCGGCATACACTCTTTCAGGAACAAGCTTTTCATCACAAAGCATCATTTGGGTATAAGCGGCTACAAGGTCATCCCTGTTGATGAATTCCTGAGTTGCTTTTTCCAGGGCTTCCGGATAAAGAGCATCATCCGGATCCAGAAAAGCACACAAATCTCCCTGAGCATAGGTCATGCATGCAGCTTTAGTAAAGCCGCAGCCTTTATTGCTTGTATTATGGTAGAGCTTAAAACGGGAATCATTTTTGATCAAAGATTCTATAATCTCGACTGAATTATCTGTAGAAGCATCATCAATAATAATCACTTCCCAATTTTTATAGGATTGACTGATTAAAGAATGATAGCATTCCTTAAAATACTTTCCATTATTATAGTTGGCTATAAGTATAGAAAAATTTATCACGTTGTTTTGAATTAATGGTGTAAAATTATAAAATAATATACATGAAAAACATACCCTTGATCATCGTGTATCTGATATTTTTTTATTATATTTTGAAAGTTATGGGTGTTAACTGTGTATTAATTATTGTTTATTGGTATTAAATAGTTGATATATTGGTAAATAATTATATAGTGAATAATTTGTGAGCGTCGTTTATTGTCTTTTTTTGAGAATTGGTATCAATAGCCTGAAAGACCTCATTGAAAAGAAATAATAATTTTATGATTATACTCATAAAATAAGAAGAAAGAGTGGTATATATTTGGGTAGAAATTAATAGATAAAATCATTTTTATCTTTGATATAAAATTTTTTTCATCATTTGTGTTTTTTGAGGCCTCCATTTATTGGAGGCTTTTTTAATATTGAATCTTAAAAATAATTTCATACATCAAAAAGCAGTCTGACATCAGATAGGGTATTTTAAGTTTATTTTTTTATTCCGGCTGATATTCCTTTTCATTGCTGACATGATATTTAATTTAATGGATTCATGTAAGTAAGAAAGTATGACAATTTGTAGTTTATCCTATTTCTTATTGGCAGAGTGAATATTTAAAAAACTTTATACTTTGAATATTAATTTTATTTTATTAAAATGTAAATTAATTTATTTTTAATACTTTTGCCGGAGCGTTAGATTTATCTGAAATTATTATAGGTAATTATGAAGGGGTTTTTAAAGTATCAGTAAAATCGGTTTAAAATACTGAATTGATGAAATTGTTGCAGCAAGAATAAATTGATTTTTTTTCCAAAAATTAATATTCTTGGCACGATTTTTCAATATAGAAATGTAACTCATGTTTAATTTGAGTTTTCATGGTTATTAGTTTTTATCCTCGGAATTTCCGAGGATTTTTTTTTGTCCCAACATGATGTAGCTTGTAAATGCAAACTGATCAATCCAATTTTTGAATAAAATGATTTTTCTATCTCATCGCATTTTGTAGTATATATTCATGTCTTTTTGGATTAGAAGAGTTTGTTTCAAAGAATGTTTTTTCGAGAGTTCAATGTGATATCTGTGAGGATAGAAGTATATTAAAAATAAAAATCCCCACCGGATAGTGAGGATATTGATTATGGTAAGTTGGATAAATCGTCTAATTTGCTTTCTAAAGCCAGGACTTCACCGCTGTTGTATTGATCTTTTTTATCAAGTAAGGATCCTAAATAAATGATGAGTGAGTCAATTTGTCTTCTTGAAATAAAAACATTTTCTCTTTGAATTTCCTCTTCTATTTCTTCTACATATTCAAGTTCTTCATCATCAGACCTGTCTTGTATTTCTTTTTCATATTGCATTGCTGCTAATAGTAAGCTTTTTTCTTCAGGGGTAAAGTGTATCATCAATATTTGATTTTAGTCTTACTAATATACGACTATTTTAAAGCGTTATTTAAAAATCCGAAAGGGACTATTATTTTCTTTGGATTCTTTAATCCCTTTTTTGACTGCACACTTTATTAACATGTAAAAGCCATAAATGCTACCTAAGGCAATTAATAGTAATATGATTGCCAAAATTATGATATGAGTTGATGATAATAATAAAAACATGGTTATATTTTGTTAGATATGAGTGTGATTTTTTCACAAATATAAAAATATACATGTGATTAGCTTATAGTAATCCAAAAAAAGAAATAAATGTCTGCACTTTTTGTTGGCTATTGGAAAAATTGAAAACAAAAAAACCTCTAAATAAATTAGAGGTTTCTTGTGAGGTACCTAGCGGATTCGAACCGCTGTAGATGGTGTTGCAGACCACTGCCTAGCCGCTCGGCCAAAGTACCATTTTTACCATTTTTGAGGTGTGCAAATATAGCAAAATTTATTTATGAACAAAAGTTTTTAAGCAATTTCTTTCCTTCCGAGAGCTTCTATTTCGCTTTTTGCTTGAATTTCAGCCTGATAATTTTTGATGTTAATTACTCTAGTATCACTCCAGCTGTCATGCCAGCCATTTACCCCAAGAAATGATAGGCCATCAAAAGGAACAATTCTGGAAAGGCTTCTGTAAATAATTTGCTTGGTGGTTGGTTTCGTTCCATCTGTACTGATTACTTTGGATCCTGTAATATACTTTGCAACGGTTCTCCCATCTAAATAGTTTTCCATCAAAAAGTAATAAAGACAATAATTGAAATTTCCAATAAAGAGCTGCCATACTATATTTCCATTACTATAGAAGTAGAAAAACTCAATTGAAGTTACTTCATAAAGAAGATTAGAAGCAATAGAGAGGAGATAATTAATAACATATAGTATTATAAGATCCAGAAAATTATTAGCAAGTCTCACTAATGATGAGGCTTTATTATATTCAACAACATTTAGAATTCTTTTCATGGTTGGTTATTAGTTTTTTAGTTTTGTTTTTTTATTTAAAATTTTAAAATCCGTTTACCAATAACTTTAATGAAGCATTGGTATCAATAACGGCGGTGATTCCTGTATTGCTTAGGAGAATTTTACTTGGCTTAAGATTGAAAACTTTTCCGTTCATCTTTAAACCTTTATAATATTCTTTGTTAAAGGCTTGTTCAATACTTTTTCTCGAAGTCTCTTCCATTTCCTGAGTTGGAATACCATATTCTTCTTCAATCATTTTTACGATTTTCCCCTGAAATAAGAGAGAGGCCGTTTTCTGCAGAATATTGGTGGTTTTCAGTTTGAATTTGGTTTCCGATAAAACAATTTTTCGTTTCGTTTCATCATACACCGGGATTCCGGAAATAATGGAAGTTCCTTTTATATAGCCATCAGTCTGAGCCTCAATGACGACTCTGTTATCAACGCCATATACTCTGATATCCGTTACTTTCACTTTAGAATCACGGATATCAAATTCCTTGTTCAGAAAGGTTTTTCTGGCCATATTACTAGCTTCTGTAAAAGGAATATTGGCGGTGGTTTGTAAGATAAACTTATCCGCAACAGTAGGAGTGGTATTAAAGTTAGCAACACTGGTCACCGGCAAAGATGCGGCAGGCTTACTTCCTGTAAAAGTTTCGGAATAAACATCAACTCCAAGAATCGCACTGATCTCATTTCCGTAAAATTTCAAAGGAGTGATATTCACTGTCATTGGGCTTACTTTCAACCATGTATTATATTCTTCCGAAATATTAAAAGGCTGCAGAAAAGTATTCCAGGCCATTAAGGCATATTGCTGGAAATTCAATTGCGTTGCCATTTGCTGGTCTATTGTTTTACAGAATTTTTCCTGCTGCTCTTTTAAGCTTTTTTCAACGATGGAAGTAATAGGAATCTGAATTCTTCCATAATCCAGAACAGGTTTGGTGACCCATCTGAAGCCGTTGGGTTGTGTATTGGTGGTAATGGTCCAGTTATTTTTAAATGTAACGGTGGTATTGAATGACATTACCGTTTCAAAAGTGGTATTCTGATACGTATATACTCCCAAAGTACCAATTCCCTTTTCTGCCCATATTTTTAAGGGAACTTCAATTAAGAGATTCTGGCTGGTTCCGCCTACCAGACGAATAGGTCTGGTTTTCCAGACTTTTACCTTAAACTGGTCATTGTTGTTGTCTGTATAAGAATCGTCCTGATAAACCAGATCTTTCACAGAAGCATTGATCATATTGCTGAGTTCCGAAAGAGGAATGGTCACAGGCATGGTAATACTGGACTTTATCTTTGGAAAGTTATAACTTGCCAGCTGATTATCAACGCTGTTCTGCCCGAAAGTGCTGATTCCTGCTACTAAAAATAATATTTTAACGAATTTCAATTTGTATGTTTTTTTAATGAACGAAAATAAGAATTTTAATTTTCCGGTTTAAAGCTTTTTTCAAGCTCAATGCTGGCACCTTTCATTTCTCCCTCCATGGGTGGAGCTGTTTTCGTGATTTTTAATTTTATATAATCGATCTGTGGAAAGCTGTCGCGAATTTTTAAAATCATTCTCCCGGCTACATGTTCCAGTAATTGGGATTTTATTTTCATTTCCTTGTGGAGAATATCATTGATATCTGCATAGCTTATCGTATCATTCAGATCATCAGATTCTGCTGCTTTCCATAGATCGGTATGAAGTTCTACGTTCAGGATATAATACGTCCCGATAATGTTTTCTTCAGGGAGTACACCATGGTATGCATATATTCGTACATCTTCAAGATATATTTTGCTCATTGCTTCAGATTTTATCAAGCAAAAATCGTCTTAATTCTTCAAAATCTGAATTTATTTCTACAGTTTTTTTCTCCTTTTTCATCAGTTCATTCAATGATTCCGGAATTCTAATCTGGGTATGAATTGCTTTTTCCACTGCATCGGGGAATTTCACCGGATGAGCAGTACCCAGAATAAACCCTTTTTGGTCAGGATTTTCTTGCAGATACTCTTCCATTGCGGCAAATGCAACGGCACTGTGAGGCTCCAGAATATATCCGTATTTCTCATAGACGTCTGTGATGGTATTCATTGTTTTGTGATCATCAATGGAGTAGGCTGATATTTTATTTTTCAACACTTCAAACTGATGCCCGAAAAGCTCCAAAATCCTTACGAAATTGCTTGGATTCCCTACATCCATAGCATTGGATAGGGTATGAACTGCTTTTTGTGGCTGATAGTTTTGGGTTTTAAAATAATCAGGAACCACGTGGTTGGCATTACAGGCTGCGATAAAATGGCCGGCCGGCAAACCTCTGAAATGAGTTAGAAGTCCGGCACAGATATTTCCGAAATTTCCGCTTGGAACGCAGATGACAGGCTGTTCTTTATGATGCTGGATCCATTGTTTTAAGGCGATCAAATAATAAATCTGTTGAGGAAGCCATCTCGCAACATTAATAGAATTGGCAGAAGTCAGAAACAATCGACTGTTGATTTCCTCATCCGAAAAAGCCTGTTTTACAAGATTCTGACAGTCATCAAAACTGCCGTTTACTTCCAGCGCAGCAATGTTTTCTCCTAACGCGGTCAGTTGTTTTTCCTGAACCGGGCTTACCCTGTTCTTGGGATACAGAATAACCACATTGATCTGTGACGTTTTATAAAATCCATGGGCGACAGCACCTCCCGTATCTCCGGAAGTTGCTACAAGAACAGTGACTTTTTTCTGCTGATCTTTCAGCAAATAGGCTAGACAGCGGCTCATGAATCTTGCTCCAATATCTTTAAAGGCTAGGGTAGGGCCATGAAACAACTCCAGGATCGATATCTGCTCACTGATCTTTACCAGCGGAATTTCAAAACTAACGGTTTCTGCAACAATTTCTTTTAATATTTCTGAAGGAATTTCGTCTCCTACAAAATCTTTCATGCATTGGTACGCAATTTCTTCGTTGGAATACTGATGGAGGTTTTGAATAAATTCATTGTCAAACTGAGGAATGGTTTCGGGAAAAAACAATCCTTTTTCTTTTCCCTGACCTTTTATGGTTGCTTCTCTGAAATCAACTTTTTCCAGAGAATCTTTTAAATTATAATATTTCATTTTTGTTTTTTTAGGGTTAAGCTTCTTCAACGATTTCAATACCTGCAGGATTTATTTTTGAAACATAGACAAGACTTTCTATTTCAATCTCATCATAGACTGATTTCATCATTTGCGCAATTTTTTCTGCGGTTTCCTTTTGTTCAGACAGCATAAAAATAGAAGGCCCTGAACCGGATATTCCGCCTCCTAAAGCTCCCAATTGCAGACTTTTTTCTTTAATTTCGTCGAACTTCGGAATTAAAATACTGCGTATAGGCTCTATAATAACATCATTGAGACTTCTGCCAATCAGCGGAAAATCATTTTTCTGAATTCCTGCCACAAGTCCTGCAATATTTCCCCACTGCTCAACGGCACTTTTCAATGTGATATTTTTCTTTAAAATCTGTCTGGCATCCGAGGTTTTCACTTCCACCTGCGGGTGTACAGCGGTTACAAATAAATCAGGACTATTCAGGGGAATAATATCAATTGGATTCGTTGATTTTACCAATGTAATCCCTCCATAAATGCAAGGTGCTATATTATCGGCATGGCGTACTCCTGAAGCCAGTTCTTCTCCAAACATGGCAAAATGAATCATTTCATCCTTTGATAGCTTATTCCCTAACAATATATTGGCTCCAATGGCGGCTCCTGCGGCACTTGCCGCACTGGAGCCTAGCCCGCTGCCGGGTTTTATATGTTTATGGATAATGACCTCAAAACCGTTTTTCAGATTAAAATATTCCTGAATTTTTAATAAGACAACACCCGCAACATTCCTTGAAGGTTCTTCAGGAAGTCCAAAAGAGTCAGTATGTTTTATAATAATTTCCGGAGTTTCCAATAATCTGAATTCCATCTCATCGTATGGTTCATGAACTGCCATACCTAAGATATCAAATCCGCAGACCAGATTGGCAACAGTAGCGGGTACTTTTAATTTTACTTTTTTCATAATTGTATTTTTAAATAGAACGAATAATATCTGCGAAAACTCCGCTTGCTGTTACGTCAGCTCCGGCTCCGGCTCCTTTTACCACCAAAGGCTGTTCAGAATATCTGAGCGTTTTAAAAATGACGATATTGTCCTTGCCATAAAGATGAAACAGATCACTGCCCGGAGCGATATGCTGTAAACCTACTTTTGCTTTTCCATCTTCAAACTCTGCAACGTATTTTAATATTTTGCCTTCATTTTTAGCATGATTCAATAAGTTTTTAAAATGATCTTCATATACTGTAAGCTTTTCATAAAAGTCAGCAACGCTTCCCTGCATACATTCTTCCGGCAGAAAACCTATATTTTCAATTTCTTCAAACTGAAGCGGATATCCGGCTTCTCTTGCCAGGATTAAAATTTTTCTTGCTACATCAGTTCCCGAAAGATCAAGTCTTGGATCCGGTTCTGTATATCCTTCTTTCTGAGCCTGAGCTACTACTTCAGAGAATGTTCTGCTGCCATCATACTCATTAAAGACAAAATTCAATGTTCCACTTAAAACAGCCTGTATAGATTGGATTTTATCTCCGCTTTTGATAAGATCGTTGATAGTGCCTATTACCGGAAGTCCGGCTCCTACATTAGTTTCAAAATAAAAATTGCAGTTGTGGTTCCTTGCTGTATTTTTTAAAGATTTATATTTTTTTATATCTGAAGAAGCTGCAATTTTATTACAAGCCACGATATTAACACTTCTTTTTAACAGGCTCTCATAGATTTCCGGTAGGTCAGAACTTGCAGTCACGTCAACGAAAACTGAGTTTCTGAGATTCCTGCGTATAATTTCCTCAGCAAATTTTGATGGAGAGGCTTTTTCGCCCTCTTGATTCCATGTAAGGTAGTTTTCATAAGATATTCCATTATCCGAAAACAGCATATGACGGCTGTTGGAAATCCCTGCGATTCTCAGATTGATCAAGAAGTTTTCTTTTAAAAAAGCATTCTGGTCATAAATCTGCTGGATCAGTTTTGATCCTACATTTCCAGTTCCGCAGATATAGACATGAACTTGTTTAATTTCAGACTCAAAAAACTCTTCATGAAGGACATTCACCGCTTTTTTGCTGTCTTTCTGAGAAATGACAATACTGATATTTCTCTCTGAAGATCCCTGTGCAATTGCTCTTATATTGATTCCGTTATTGCCCAGACATCCGAACATTTTTGCACTTACACCACTTTTGCTTTTCATGCTTTCTCCTACCAGCGCCACAATGGAAAGGCTGGTTTCAATTTTTACAGGATATACTCTTTTCAGATTAATATCATCAGCAAAAGAAGAATTAATTGCATTTTCAGCGCGCAATGCTTCTTTCTCATCAATCGCAATGGTGATAGAATGCTCTGAAGATCCTTGTGTAATGAGAATTACATTAATTTTTTCATGACTTAAACACTGAAAAAGTTTGGCGGAAATCCCCGGAATTCCTACCATTCCGCTGCCTTCCAGTGTGAGCAGGGCAATACTGTTCATATTGGAAATGCCTACCGCAATCTGTTTTTCATAATCGGATGATTTCAGCTGGGGAGAAATTAAAGTTCCCGGAGCGTCAGTATCAAAAGTATTTTTGATGATCAAGTTTATATTCTTAATCATGACAGGCTGAATGGAAGGGGGATAAAGTACCTTAGCCCCGAAATGAGAAAGTTCCATCGCTTCATGATAAGATATTTCCGCAATAGGTTTAGCATTGGAAGCAAGACGGGGATCAGCGGTCATCATTCCGCTTACATCTGTCCAGATCTGAAGTTCTTCAGCTTGAATAGACGCCGCTATAATGGATGCTGAATAATCGGAACCCCCTCTTCCTAATGTTGTTGCATTATTTTTTTCGTCGCGGGCTATGAAACCTGGTCCTACGATAATACGATTCTGATTTTCATTCAGAAATTTGACAATATTACTTTCTGTACATTCAAAATCTACTTTTGCATGGGTAAAACTGCTGTCTGTTTTGATCAGATCTGCAGAGTTCATCCAAACACAATCTAATCCTTTGTGCTGAAGTCTTGCTGCTATAATTTTTGAAGACAGAAATTCTCCATAGGATGCAACTTTATCTTTGATTCTGTCCGTAAGTTCACCAAGAACAAAAATTCCACTGTAAAGATCTTCGATATCGTTGAAATGCTTTTTAACAAAGCTTAACCATGAACTTTGTTCTGCAATTGAGAACAGTTCTTTGACCAGGTTGATATGTTTTTCTTCAAGATTCTGTACAATCTGCAGGTAACTTTCATCTTTAACGGATGCATTTTCTGCTGCTTTGATCAGCTGGTCGGTAACACCATGAAGGGCTGATACAATCACAACGACCTTGCTTTTTAAAGATTCATTTTTTATGATATTTTCTACCAGTAATATATTCTGAGAATGGGCGACTGATGTTCCGCCGAATTTTAAAATTTTCATCAATTATTTTTTTGAAGTTGGGTAAAACGAAATGTTGCCTCTTTAAAAAAAAGAGTACAGGTACCGGAAATAATATGTGAAAATTTACCCCGTTATGGGGTAGTTGTTGTAGTTGTGAATGTAGAAACAGAAGATCCTCCTGAAATAGGTGATTTCAGGGCAGAAATATCAGATATGTTTCTTAATAAACTCATTGTTACGGAACAAATGTACAAATTATTTTGGAACAGCCAACTTATTAGCATTATAAAATATATTTCCTTTTTTAGAGATATATTTTGTGTAATTGATTAAAAATGTTATATTTATCAGATTAACTAATAACAAAATAACCATGAAAAATTTAAAGAAAATTTCTCGAAAAGAGTTAGGGCAAATCAGTGGAGCAGCATTCAGATGTGATGGATGTCCTACTGGTGGAGGGTATGGCCCAGGACCTGACTTTGCGCATTCTTGCGAAGAATATGATGCATTACCGGGACGCTGCAAATCCTGTGTATTCGTAAGTTCACTATGTATGTATCCTGAAGGCTAATCAAAAAAAATAATATGAAAAATTTAAAAAAATTAAACCGCCAGAATCTGAAATCAGTGAGTGGGGGAGATGTGAATAACTGTTTTGAAAATTGTCCTGCCGGACCCTACGGACCAGGTGAGCCAAGATCATGTGATGATTATAATGCATTACCGGCATGTTGTAAAGGAAGAGTGCTGGTGAGCTTTGAATGCTTCGGTCCTTATTAATTTTTAACAACAAAAAGTTTGTTGTTCTTTTATTACCAAATACTAAAATTATTACAATATGAAAACAATCAAAAAATTATCAAGAGAGGATAAAAAAAGTATCAAAGGTGGCTTCACTGATATTCAGATTGAAGCATGTGGAGGAGAACAATTTGTATGTTTCCGCGGAGGAGGAAAATGGGGATGCTGGCTGAAACCGGGAGGAACCTGTTATGCACCGATGCTGTAAGGATTGGCTGATTATCCTATCCAATGGAAAAAATCAAAATTTAATTTAAAAATTAAAATGACCATGAGAAATTCAAATAAACTAAACAGAGAAAGCTTAAGAGCTATTATTGGAGGTGTGGGTGATACCTGTGCTGTAGACCTTGATTGCGGACCAAGAGGCTGTGCAGTATGTACAGATTTGAGAGGGCGTAAAGTTTGTTTTTACCTTTTACCTTATGATCCATCTATTCCGGGCAGCTGTCCAGTTCTTGAGGGCTAGACAGATAGTGAAGAGTATCAATTTGTTGTAAAAAAGATCAAAATCAGAATTTAATTAAAACTACTATGAAAAACTTAAAAAAATTGAACAGAAGGAATTTAGAACAAGTGAAAGGCGCTGGCGTTTCTCGTTGTGACGGTTGCCCTACCCACCTTGTTTTTGGGCCGGGTTCATCCAGTGATCCTTCGTGTGAGGCCTATTGGCATCTGTCAGAAAACTGCAGAATGTGTGTGATGGTAAGTGTAGATTGCTTTGTTGCGATTACTGCTGACTAAAATAAAAAAGCACTGTGAAAACAGTGCTTTATTTTTTTAACAGTTATCGGGAATATACATTCCTCTTGGTACGCAGATCAATTCTCCATTGCATCCTGAACCACAGGTTTCATGTATTTCGCAGTTTAAGTTACATATGCCACTGCCTCCGTTTACATTTTTAAGACTTCTTCTGTCTAATTTTTTTAGATTTTTCATATTTATTGTTAGTTTGAATGCTAAATATAATAAATATTGAATAACAAAAAAATTATTTTATACTTTTGGAAAGATCCAGCATGGCTTCAATAGGCTTCAATGCTTTTAATCTTAATTCTTCTTCGATAAGAATTTCCGGAAGCTCATATTTCATACATAAATACAATTTTTCCATTGTATTACGCTTCATATAGAAACATTCTGAACAGTTACAGCTTTCATCAAAAACGAGAGCAGGAATCAATTCCTTGTGAGGAGCACGTTTTCTCATTTCGTGTAGAATTCCTTCTTCTGTGGCAATGATAAACTTCTGACAGTCGTCTTTTTCTACGTAATCTAATAGGGCAGAAGTGGAACCAATAAAGTGAGCAAGTTTCAATACGGCTTCTTCACTTTCAGGGTGAGCAATCATTTTTGAATCCGGATTGTCAGCCAGCTGTTGAGCAATTCTTTCCATTGAAAAAGCTTCGTGTACAATACAGCTTCCGTCCCAAAGGATCATATCACGTCCTGTTTTCTTAGACAAATATCTTCCCAGGTTTTTATCCGGTGCGAAAATAATAGGTCTGTCTTTCGGAAGTGCTTCAATCACTGTTTCAGCATTTGAACTTGTTACGATAATATCACTTTCTGCTTTAGTTTCTGCATTACAGTTGATGTAAGTGGCGATTAAAGCATTCGGGTGCTGTTCGCGCATTTTTCTTAATCCTTCTCCGGAACAACCGTCTGCCAGAGAGCATCCGGCCATGGTATCAGGAAGAACTACTTTTTTAGTTGGGTTCAAAATTTTTGCAGCTTCCGCCATGAAGTGTACTCCACAGAATACAATCATGTCAGCATTCGTTTCTTTTGCCTGTCTTGCCAGCTGTAAAGAATCACCCAGGAAATCAGCAATATCCTGAATCTCCCCCGGTTGGTAATAATGGGCAAGAATGACAGCATTTTTTTCCTCTTTAAGTTTAAGGATGGCTTTTACCAGTTCTTCTCCCTGAGGAATGGCAATATCTTTTATATCCAAAAATCCTCTGACAGGAATTGCAGATTTAGCTTTTTCTAATGTTTCGGTACTCATATCAACCTCAATTTTTTATTATCAGAAGCTAGAGGTTAGAAATTAGAAGTTAGATTTTGAGTGTAGTATTTTACTCTCATCCTCCTGCTTCCATCTTCCAGCCATTAATTACTGATAAAACTTTTTATTAAACTTTCTATTTCTTCTTTAGCTGCATCAAGATCTTCATTAATCACGATCTTGTCAAACTCGCTGGCGTAGGTCATTTCTTCTTCTGCCTTTGCCACACGGGTTTTGATGGTTTCTGCATCATCTGTGTTTCTTGAAATCAATCTTCGTTCCAACTCTTCAATGGAAGGCGGTTCTATAAAAATAGACAGCGCTTTTTCTCCAAAATATTTTTTTAAAGAAATACCTCCTTTTACATCTACATCAAAAATAACAACTTTTCCCTGATTCCAGATTTTTTCTACTTCAGATTTTAAAGTACCATAATATTTATCAGTATATACTTCTTCATATTCTACAAAAGCCTCTTCAGAAATTTTCTGTCTGAACTCTTCCGGTGTCAGAAAATGATAATCTACTGTATGAACTTCACTTCCTCTCGGCTGTCTTGTGGTACATGAGATAGAAAATTCCAGTTCAGGAAATGTTTCCAGAGAATGCTTTACCAATGTAGTTTTTCCGCTCCCTGATGGTGCTGAAAATATAATTACTTTATCCATTTCTATGTGTTTCGGGTTTCGGGATTGTGAGTTTCGGGTAGTGATTCCTTAGTGTTTGCACTCGGAATTATTACCTCGCATCTCGAACCCCGCAACTTATAATACGTTTAATGTTTGTTCTTTAATTTTTTCCAGGTCATCCTTCATCATTACGACCAGTTTCTGGATTTCCGAATGATTGGCTTTAGAACCTAAAGTATTGATCTCTCTTCCGATTTCCTGAGAAATAAAGCCTAGTTTTTTCCCATTGAAAGATTCATTATCCATTACTTCTTTATAATATTTTAAGTGCTGGGTAAGTCTTACCTTTTCTTCAGAGATATCAAGTTTTTCTGTGAAATAGGCCATTTCCTGGTAAAAACGTGTTTCATCAACGTTTTCAAACTCTTTCAAAGATTTCTGATAACGTTCTTTCACGCTGACAATTCTTTCTTCTTCAAAAGGAATTACTGCTCCAAGATATTTATCAATATTCTGAATATTCCTGTTTAATTCTTCGTGTAAGATACTGCCTTCAGTCCTTCTGAATTCTTCGAATTTGTCTACGGCATTGTTGACAATTTTTGCCAAAGATTCCCATTCACCTTCCGTCAATTCGTCAGGTCTTGATGTGATGGCATCAGGAAGTCTTACCGCCATTTTAAGATATTCGAAATTGGGTCCGTCTGAAGCAATGTTTTTAAGTTCGTTGATGTAAGAGTCAATTAAGCTTTTGTTAATTTTTACATCATTGGACTCTTCAAGATTCTCAATATTGACATAGCAGTCTACTTTTCCACGGATAATTCTATCATTAAGAATTTTTCTTATTTCAAATTCTTTTTCTTTATAACGTAAAGGAATTTTGATATTTAAATCAAAGCTCTTGCTGTTCAGTGATTTAATATCTATTGTAATTTTTTTTCCTTCAAAAACATCTTCGGCTCTACCGAATCCGGTCATTGATAAAATCATAGTTTTTTATTGTTCTACAAAGATAAACATTTAAGTCTATAGTTGGGCTAATGTTGAATGGCTGGAAGATGGAGGCAGGAAGCGGGAAGATCGTTGTAAATATAAATTATATCTAATTTTAACTTCCAGCCTCAGGCTTCCGTCTTCCAGCAAATTAAATAAACTCATTTTTGTAAATTAGCGCTGTGAAAAAGAAAAATTTGATTTCTGTAGTAGGCCCCACCGGAATTGGGAAAACGAGATTGGCTATTGATTTGGCTCAACACTTCAATACGGAAATTATTTCCTGTGATTCCCGGCAGTTTTTTAAGGAAATGAAAATAGGAACGGCTGCACCTTCTGAAGAAGAATTGGCTGGAGCACCTCATCATTTTATCGGAAATCTTTCAGTGGAAGAATATTATTCTATCGGACAATACGAAGAAGATGCCCTTCAAAAACTGAATGAACTTTTCAAAACTCATGACACCGTCATTCTTGTCGGCGGAAGTATGATGTATGAAAAAGCAGTGATAGAAGGCTTGCATGATCTGCCGGAAGCCAATACTGAAAACCAGGAGAAGCTTCAATCCATTATGGAGCAGGAAGGCATTGAAAAACTTCAGGAAATTTTGCAGGAACTCGATCCTGAATATTTCAGTGTGGTAGATATTCACAATCACCGCAGGCTTTTGCGTGCCATAGATATCATCTGGCAAACGGATAAAAAATATTCTGAACATATTGCTGTTTCCCAAAATGGCAGAGATTTTAATGTAATCAGAATCGGAATAGAAACTTCAAGGGAAGAACTGTATGACAGAATCAACCGAAGAGTGGATATCATGATGGAAAATGGATTGCTGGATGAGGTGAAGGACCTTGAACAATTTAAAAGTCTGACGGCTTTGAATACGGTAGGCTATGCTGAATTGTTTAAATATTTTGACGGAGAATGGGATCTTGATTTTGCTGTTTCAGAAATTAAGAAAAATAGCCGCAGATATGCAAAACGTCAGTTGACATGGTATAGAAAGGCAGATGATATTCATTATTTACAGTTGGGATATTCTCAAAATGATTTTGAAGACTTGCTTCAATGGATTTCGGAACAGTTTCAGGAATAAATTTTACCTGAATTATTTTAAACCATGAAGGAGCTATTAAGGTGTTAAGAATATTAAGAAAGCTTTGCCTTATGAAGTATTGTCTTAAAAATCTATTTGATTTTTCTTAATTAAGCTTAACAACTTATATGTTCTTAATGGTTCTCCTTTCATTCTGACGAAGGAAGAATCTCATTGATTGTTTTTAAAGATTCTTCATTCTACTTTGTTCCATTCAGAATGACAGTACAGATGATAATTAATGAGGGGACTTTAATATTGAAAAAATGCGGTCCTAAAAAGAACCGCACTTCAACAAATATAATTTAATTTACTACTTCCAACCGCCGCCTAGCGCTCTGTATAGATCTACAATGCTGCTTAATCTCTGTCTTTTAATGGAAGCCAGGTTCAACTCTGCCTGTAGGGAATTTCCCTGTGCTGTAATCACTTCCAGGTAATTGGCTGAACCTCCTTTGTAAAGAAGCTGTGCACTTTTAATTCCATCTTTCAACGTCGTCGTTTGTTCTGTTGCTTTCTGTTCCTGAACTTTTAAATTTTCATTGGAAACCAAAGCATCAGAAATTTCTCCTACAGCATTCAATACCGACTGACGGAAAGCCAGAACGTTTTTCTCTCTCTGAATTTTGGCTACTGCAAGATCCGTTTTCAATTGTCTTTTCTGAAAAATAGGCTGGGTAATACCTCCTAAAACGGATCCGAACAATGAGGCCGGAATCTGAAACCAGTTATCAATTTTGAATGAATTTACCCCACCGTTGGCTGTAATTTTCAATGCCGGGTACATATTGGCCTGTGCCACTCCTACCATAGCATTGGATTCTAATAAAACCAACTCCTGCTGACGTACATCCGGTCTACGGCTTACCATAGCTGCCGGAAGTCCTGCAGTAATATTTTGAGGTAATGAAGTATCAGACATTTCAATCGTTCTGTTTACTTTATTAGGAAGTTCTCCTGTCAGAATGCTCAGTGCATTTTCCTGAATGGCAATATTCTGTTCAAGTTGAGCAATCAGAAGTTCAGTTGCCTGTTTCTGTGCTGCTGCCTGCTGAACCCCTAAAGAAGTGTTATCACCGCTTTCCCACATTTTTTGTGTAATCATTAGGGTATTGCTGCTCAATTCAAGATTGGATTTTGCAATGTTTAATTGTCTGTCAAGCATCAACAGGTTGTAATATCCCTGTGCTATAGCTGCTACCACCTGAGTCTGAACAGCTTTTGAACCTTCATAGGTTTGAAGATACTGCATTCTTGAAACTTCCTGCTGGTTTTTGATTTTCCCCCAAATGTCAGCTTCCCATGAAAGGTTGAAGGCTGCATTGTAATCTTCAACATGGCTTTGTCCTAAAAACAAATTTAAGCTTTGCCCATTCATGCTGTTTTTGGAAGGTTTTGAAATCTGTCCGCTCACTCCGAAACCAACATCCGGATATTGCATATATTTTGCCTGTTTCAGTTTTTCCTGTGAAGCAGCTACCTGCTTTAGCGCAATCTGAAGGTCATAATTATTTTTAATTCCTTTTTCAATCAATCCCTGTAAAATAGGATCACTGAAAAACTGTTTCCACTCCAGATTGGCTATACTGGCAGTATCTGCAGTTGCGGTGTACTGGAACTTTTCCGGAAGAGGAAGCTCGGGCTCCGTATATGCCAGTTTGGACACACACGAAACAGAGCCTATAGCCAGTGCAAATGTTAGAATAATATTTTTTACTCTTTTCATAGTTTTTAAACTTTTAATTGAATACAAAACTTAGAGAGGTTTCTGTTGATGCAAAAATTGTCTTTAGTAGGAGAAAATAGTTAGCTTTTTTAAACCATTAAGAACAGGTAGGAGAATAGTTAACCCTTTGTGATCTTAAAATTTTCTCTAAGTTTTTGTCATTCATTTTTTTATTAGTGACTAGCAGCTAAAAGTTCTTCCTCCATTTGTTTTTTCAGAAGTCTTTTCTTTTTTCTGCTTGGCATTTTTTCATGCAGATACTGGAACACGACATACATTACCGGAATAATGAAAATCCCGAATATTACTCCTGTAAGCATTCCTCCTACGGTACTATAACCGATAGAGTGGTTTCCTTTTGAAGAAGCACCCTGTGTCCATACCAATGGAAGCATTCCCACAATAAAGGCAAAAGAGGTCATTAAGATCGGTCTCAAACGTAATCTTGATGCCTGAAGTGCAGATTCTATCAAGGTTTTACCTGCTTTTCTTCTCTGTACGGCAAACTCTACAATCAGGATGGCATTTTTGGCCAATAACCCGACCAGCATGATCAATCCTACCTGTACGTAAATGTTGTTATCTATTCCTGCTAATCCTGTGAAAGCAAATACTCCGAAAATCCCTGTAGGAATGGTAAGAATAACGGCAAACGGAAGAATATAGCTTTCATATTGTGCTGCTAATAGGAAGTAAACAAATAAGATACTCAGGAAGAAGATAAATGAAGTTTGTCCACTTGTCTTAATCTCTTCACGGGTAATCCCTGTCCACTCATATCCATATCCTCTCGGTAATGATTGCTGAGCAACTTCTTCTACAGCTTTGATGGCGTCACCGGTACTGTATCCAGGTTTTGGAGTTCCGTTGATGGTTACTGCATTAAAGAGGTTATTTCTTGTTACCGTCTCAGGACCGAAAGATCTTTTTAACGTTACCAGTGTTTTTGCAGGAACCATTTCTCCTGATTTATTTTTCACATAAATTCCTTCCAGTGAATTGACATCCGTACGGTAAGGAATATCTGCCTGAGCCATTACTCTGTAATATTTCCCGAATCTGTTGAAATCCGATACAAAGCTACTTCCGAAATAAATCTGCATCGTCTGCATCAGCTCTGTTACAGAAACACCCAGCTGGTTGGCTTTATCAGTATCCACATCAATGGTGTACTGAGGGTTTCCTGCCGCGTAAGTGGTAAAGGCGAAAGCAATTTCAGGTCTTTTCATCAGCTCTCCAATGAACTGTTGGGTAGTTGTTCCCAACTGTTCAAAAGAACCATTCGTCTTATCCTGAAGCATGAACTCAAATCCGGAAACGTTACCGAAACCTTGTACAGTAGGGAAGTTGAAGAAGAATGCGTTCGCATCTTTTACCTGGCTAACCTTTCCTGTAAGCATTGCTGCAATCTGGTCAGGATCTTTCATGTCACCACGCTTGTCATAATCTTTAAGCTTAATGAAACCTGCGGAATATGGAGAAGCGTTAGCATTACTGATGAAGTTCATTCCATCTGCTACCCAAAGGTGATTGGTTGCTTTTTCAGCATTGATAATTTTATCAATTTGTGCTGTAGCTCTGTGCGTTCTTTCCAATGAACTTCCCGGAGGAGTATTCACTGCATATAATACGAATCCCTGGTCTTCAGTAGGAATAAATCCTGACGGCGCTTTTTTGATCAGAAATATACTGGCTGCTGTAATGACAACAAGACCTCCTATAGCCACCCATTTATTTTTAATTAAAAATTTAAGGCTGTAGATATATTTTCTGGTCATGCTGTTGAAGCTGGCATTGAAAGCATTGAAAAATCTTGCTCCAAAACCTTTTTTATGACCGTGTTCACCATGTTCTCCCTGAGGATCATTTAAGAACATTGCACATAATGCAGGGCTCAATGTCAATGCATTTACTGCTGAGATTAAAATCGCAATGGCCAATGTGAAAGCAAACTGTCTGTAGAATACCCCTGCAGGTCCCTGCATGAAGCCAACCGGAATAAACACGGCACACATTACCAATGTAATGGAAATAATGGCTCCTGAAATTTCACTCATTGAGTTCATGGTAGCCTGTTCTACAGGCATTCCCGTCTGTTCCATTTTAGAATGGACGGCTTCTACCACTACAATGGCATCATCCACTACAATACCAATGGCGAGCACCAATGCAAATAAGGTAAGCATGTTGATACTGAAACCAAATAGCTGCAGGAAAAAGAAGGTTCCGATAATTGCTACCGGTACGGCAATAGCCGGGATCAATGTAGATCTGAAATCCTGAAGGAAGATATATACTACAATAAATACCAATATGAAAGCAATAACAAGTGTTTCTACAACCTGATGGATAGAAGCATCCAGGAAGTCTTTAGAATTATACATGATAATGGGCTTTACTCCTTTTGGTAAGGTCGTTTCCATCACCTTCACCTGATTTTCAATTTCAGTCAGGATTTCATTGGCGTTAGAACCCGCAGTCTGTAAGATCGCAAATCCGGCAACCGGTTTTCCGTCTACTCTGTTAGTTGCAGTATAGGTATAAGACCCAAACTCTACTCGTGCTACATCCTTTAATCGTAAGAAAGAACCATCGCTGTTCGCTTTGATAGCGATATTTTCATAGTCTTCATTCTTATTCAGTTTTCCTTTGTATTTAAGAATATATTCGTAAGTTTCCTTACTTCCTTGTCCAAGACGCCCAGGGGCTGCTTCAAGGTTATGGTCTTTAATGGCTGCTAAAACTTCCTGAGGAGAAAGATTGTTAGAAGCCAGACGATCCGGTTTCAGCCAGATTCTCATGGAGTAATCCCTTGTTCCGAATACCTGAGCCTGAGCCACTCCGGGGATACGCTGTATCTGTGGAATAACATTAATCTTCAGATAATTTTGAAGGAATAATTCATCATATTGCTTTTCATTTTCACTGGTCAATCCCATGAACATGATCATACTGTTCTGAACCTTTTGGGTCGAAATCCCGGCTTGTACCACTTCCTGAGGCAGCTGGCTCATCGCTTTCGATACACGGTTCTGTACGTTTACAGCAGCATTATCCGCATCGGCTCCCTGCTTGAAGTACACACTAAGTGTCATGGTACCGTCATTACTGGAGTTGGAAGTCATATAGGTCATATTCTCAACCCCGTTCACGGCTTCCTCAATAGGTGTGGCTACAGAACGTGCTACAACCTCAGCATTAGCTCCAGGATAGAAAGCCGTTACCTGAACACTCGGTGGAGCGATATCCGGAAAGAGGGCAATCGGTAAATTAAAGAGAGACAAAGCTCCCAATAATAAGAGTATTATGGAGATGACCGTTGAAAGGACCGGTCTTTCTATAAATTGTTTTAACATAAGAAGTTTATTTTTTTAAGTCTTCTGTATTCGGAATGGACTATAATGGTTTCGCTTTTAATAAGCTGTCAGAAGAAATATTTTTAGGCTTGATGGATGCACCATCTTTTAAGCTTCCAATTCCTGTGAATACTATTTTTTCTCCAGGTGTAAGCCCTTCAGAGATAAAATAATAGCTATCCGTTTTTCCTGATATTTTGATCGGTCTTCCGGTTACCTTCTGATCTTTGCCCATTACATATACATACGTTTTATCCTGAATTTCGAAAGTGGATTCCTGTGGGATCACTACAGCATTCGAGATCAGTTGCGGCATGCGTACTCTTCCTGTATTTCCTGTTCTTAAAGCTCCGTTTGTATTAGGGAAAATAGCACGTACACTGATGGCTCCGGTAGTTTTGTCAAACTGGCCGTCTACAATACTCAATCTTCCTTTTTCAGGATATGTACTGTTATCAGCAATGACAAGATCTACCATTGGCATATTTTTCAGTTTCTCTTCCAGACTTGCTCCCGGGTATTTATTTTGGAAAGCAATAAAGTCCAGTTCGCTTAAAGAGAAATAGGCATAAATTTCACTGATATCAGATAATAATGTCAATGGATTTACATCTGTTCTAGAGATCAGACTTCCCTTTTTGTAAGGGATTCTTCCGATATAACCGCTTACAGGAGCTGTAATGGTTGTAAATCCTACATTGATTCTGGCGCTTCCTACAGAGGCTCTGGCTTGTGAGGCAGCAGCAACAGCAGCTTCATAATTGGCTTTCGCTGTTTTAAGCTGTACATCAGAAACTACTTTTGCAGCAACCAGTGGCTGAAGTCTGTCTACTTCCACTCTTGCTTTTTGGATATTGGCATTGGCAACCTGAAGATTAGCCTGAGCCATATTCATTTGCTCGCCGTAGCTTCTTGAATCTATTTTAAATAACGGCTGTCCCGCTCTTACGTAAGATCCTTCTTCTACATAGATTCTATCCAGATATCCGTCTACCTGAGATCTGATTTCTACGTTGTTTTTCCCTTCCAAAGCGGTTGGGAATTCCTGATATGTAGTGGCGGGTGATGTAATAACGGTATAAACCGGAAGTTCTGGAGCTGGAGGTGCGGCATTGGTTCCTTCTGCGGCTTTGGTGCAGCTCTGTAAAAGAATTATACTTGCAATAAGTACAATAAACCTTGTTTTTCCAGGTAATTTCATTGTTGGTTTAATTTTTTTAATGAAGTGTTAGAGGTAAGTAATGTGTTTTGATAAATGCTGTGTTTTTTCCTAACAGTGTTAATAATTAGTTCAAAAAAAATTACAGAATTTTTAATGTGCAATTGGGTCGATAGTTTCCATAATTGAAAATTTTTAATGTTGATTTATATATGATAAGAATGAGGTGTATTCGTGTTAATTTTACTAACAGTGTTAATTGATATGATAAAAATGCTTATCTTTAATTACTGAAATTGTAAGATTTTACATAAATTATTTTAGTTTTTTAATTAAACTGAACTAAATGTTTTAATTAATTCAGTGTTAAGTTTCCTAACGGTGTTAATTTTTAATTCAAAAAAAATTTATAATGACTTAATGAAAGCCGAAACAGTTTCGTCCAAAGACGTTTTGTTCATCGTTGAAGGGATATCAGCAGTACGCATCATCATAATAGAGATCATCCCGTGAACGGCCGAAAACAGAGCATGTGACATATGGCAGGCATTGTCGGGATTTGATCCGTTTTTCATAATAATCTCATGAGTACATTCATAGATAAGCTCCTGGAATGATGAGAATTCTTTTTTCATCTGGCCTTTTCCGCAGCACTGCATACCAAGACCAAACATAAGCTGGTAATATTCCTTATTTTTAAAAGCGAAGCTCCAGTAAGCATCCACAATAGCAACAAGCTGCTCTTCCGGGGTACTGTGTTTCTGCTGAGCTTTTAATAATTCGATATGCAACTTGTGAAAGCCATCTAAAGAAATTTCAAATAGAATAGCTTCTTTATTTTCAAAATAATCATATACTACGGGAGCACTATACTCAATAGCATCTGCTATCTTACGCATAGAAAGCGATCCCCAGCCTTCCGTTTTAGCCAAAGTGAATGCAGCCTGCAAAATGTTTGCACGGATAGATTCTTTTTCTCTTTGACGACGTTCATGTAGGCCCATTATATTCTTTACTAACAGCGTTAGCAAAACTACAAACTTTTTAACATAACTTCCAAAGGATATTATGAGTTTTATAGATTGGGCGACTATTTAAAGAAAAATAAATCAAAGGCTGGAAGCTGGAAGAATGGGAGCTGGAAGTTATTTTTAGGGTTGAATAATGCAATAATAGAATTTGACTATAACTATTTTTGAGGGGCTAATATCTTCCCTCCTCCAGCTTCAAACCTCCTTACAATACTAAATAAATAATGTCTTATTCAGAACCCGGTTTATTAATAAAAAGAAATATCTATCTTTGCCACTAAAGAAAAAAGGATATGAATACTCCCTCAAATATGCTGGCATTAGGAACAAAAGCTCCGTTTTTTGAACTTCCTAACCCATCAAAAACGAATGAACTTCAGTCTTTGGAAGAGCTGAAAGGAGAAAAAGGAACATTGGTAATCTTTATGTGCAACCATTGCCCGTTTGTTCTTCACGTGATCGATAAGATCAATGAATTGTATGAAGATTATAACGAGCAAGGAATTGAATTTATCGCTATCAATTCCAATAATATTGAAAAATATCCGGCAGATTCTCCGGAAAAAATGATCGAATTTCAGATTGAAAGAGGATTTGACTTCCCTTATTTATTCGATGAAAGCCAGGCGGTGGCTAGAGCTTATGAAGCTGCATGTACACCAGACTTTTATTTCTTTGATGATAAGCTTGATCTTGTATACAGAGGTCAGATGGATGATTCAAGACCTGGAAATAATAAAGATATAACAGGTGAAGACCTGATTATTGCTTTTGAAAATCTTTTGGCTGGGGAAGCTCAGGAAGAAATTCAGAGACCTAGCATGGGATGCAATATCAAATGGAAATAATTTTCGGTAATTACTGATTCTTATTTATATAATATAAAAGGCTGTTCTATTAAATAGTAGGACAGCCTTTCATTTAATAACTTCCAACCTTTATTTACATTCAGGGAGTGATAATAAATTATTTTTTGTTGTATTATCTGCCTCCGTTTTTAAATATTTGGTGCCATTGTAAGTTTCAGCTGTGATAACCTTTACTTGGTTTCCATAACCATCGGTAACATAAGCTAATCCTCTTTCATTCTTTATCCAGTTATATATTTCTAATCGAGTACTTTTTCCTGGTTTTCCATCATCTCCAGTCCATCCTAAATGAGTGATTGCTAAGTTTGGATTTTCATGATAACCGTTGTCCTTGTTGATACATGTAATTCTAATTGCCATGGTTTTTTATTTTAAATTGTTTTACGAAAGTAACTTATGTAAGTTGTTTAGCCTTACGGTTTTCCATAAACAGATCACTGATTAACAAAAAATTAAAAACTTGCCTTACTTTTGACCTCCTTTTCAACCTTCAAATCTACATTGACTTTATTGTGAGAGTGATTCTTTATAAACTCTGAAGGCGTTTTCCCTGTGTATTTTTTAAACATCCTGTTGAAGTACGTTACATTATTGAACCCGCATTGGTAGCTGCATTCTGAAATAGACCTGTCCTGTACCATCAGCAGGCATGCCTTATTGATTCTATATCGGTTCACAAACTCTGTGAAGGTAATCTGAGTCGCTTTTTTAAAGAAATTACAGAAAGCCGGTAAAGTGAGATTGGCTAATTTCGCTACCTCTTCAATATCAATTTCTTTATCATAATGATGCTCTACATAAGTGAAAATGTTTTCCAGCCGGGTTTTATTTTTTGAAATAATAGTATAGGGCATGATTTCGTTATTTAAGAGATCATAGTCGTGACATTTTGAAAGTTCAAAAAGAATTTCCAGCAGCAGCAAATATCTTTTATAGCCTTCCGATTCCAATATCAGTTTCAATTTGGGAAGCATTACTTTTTTTACTTTGTGATGAAAATGAATCCCATATTTTGAAAGCTCCAGCAGATTTTTGATAGAGCTGGCTTCCACTTCCTGTTGGGGAAACTGAAGAATTTCTTCTTTGAACTGAAGGACAATCTCTTCATGCGGATCAATAGAGTTGAGCCCAAATCCGGAGTGGGGGATATTGGACCCGATTAAAACCAAATCTCCATTCGTATAATTACTTTTATGGTAACCTACGTGACGGGTTCCGCTCCCGGAAATGACACAGACCAGCTCAATTTCCGGATGATAATGATACTCCCATTTAAATTCTGAAATAGGGGAGTTATTATGAATCGTACGGAATGAGCTCTTCTCATTGGGGATCACTCTTTCAAAAGTAACTTTCATTTAATTAATCATATTTATTTACTAAAAATACTAATTATATTAATATAGTTCAAATATTTGTTTACTGTGTTAAATTATCGTTAACAGAAATGCTTCTATCTTAGCCGACAAGAAATAACCTGAATGAAAAATCTTAACATCAAGGCCGTTTTATTTTTAAACTATTTTGTCTTCGCAATTCTTCTGAATTCTGTGGGAACAGTGATCCTGCAGGTACAGCAGAATTTTGGGATTTCAAAATCTTCGGCCAGCATTCTGGAAGGTTTCAAAGATCTTCCGATTGCGATATGTTCTTTCATTCTGGCATCATTTCTTCCGAAAATCGGGATTAAAAACTCAATGCTAATCGCCTTATTCCTGGTAAGCTGTATGTGTTTTGTAATGCCTTTTACCAATGAGTTCTGGGTATTCAAATTATTATTTGCCATTGTAGGAATTTCCTTTGCATTGATAAAAATATCAGTTTTTACCTCTATAGGACTGGTTACAGAAACAGACAAAGAACATTCAAGTTTTATGGGATTTCTGGAAGGTTTTTTTATGATCGGAGTATTGGCAGGAAATCTTTTATTCAGTCTATATATTGATGATCATAATCCGAAATCTACAGAATGGCTGAATGTGTATTGGATTCTGGGAGGACTTTCAACCTTATCTTTTCTATTTCTGTTCTTTTCAAAACTGAATGAGCAGGAAGCTAAAAGTGAGAAAACAGACCTGTTGGGAGACCTGAAAAATAGTGTAAGCTTATTCAGTTATAAAAAAGTACTATGCTTTTTATTGTGTGCCTTTCTTTTTGTATTGGTAGAACAGAGTTTCCAAACATGGACTCCTACTTTTTATAAGGAGATTTTAAAAATGCCAACATCCATGAGCATTCAGGCAGGAGCAGTTTTGGCAGGAGCTTTTGCCTTGGGAAGATTTTTGTCCGGGTTTTTCTCTAAAAAATTCAGCTGGATCTATGTAGTTTCTTTTTGTGTGGTAGGTTTTGCCATTAGCTTACTGCTGGTTTTGCCGTTGACCCATAATATTCATATTGATGCGAATACCACCTGGATGAATGCGCCTTTGGCCGTGTATTTATTTCCTTTGATGGGAGGTTTGCTGGCACCTATCTATCCAAGCATTAATTCTGTAATTCTTGCTTCGATTCCCAAATATCTGCACAGCGCGATGTCAGGATTGATTGTTGTTTTCTCAGCAATCGGAGGCACTATAGGCTCTATAATTACGGGATTTGTATTTCAGGAGTTCAGCGGGCAGCAGGCATTTTATCTTTCTCTGATTCCGCTTTCATTACTGATCACGTCTGCCGTTTTCATGAATAAATTAAAAATTAATCCTAAAAAATAACAATGAGTAATCAGCTTTACATAAACGAAATTCAAAGTCTGTTTGATGAGGTACAGAGGTCTGAAATTTTTGAAGATCAGAAAATGATGACAGATGCAGTTCCGCTATTTCCAATTGCGAAGATCAATGAGGATTATGAAAAATTAAAAAATACTGAAGATTTTGATCTGAAAGAATTTGTGATGGCCCATTTTGACTTTTTGGGAGCAAGAGTTTCTGTTCACAGAGACAAGCAGCTTCCCATTGGGGAACATATTGAAAAGTTGTGGGATGAACTGACGCGTACCGCCTATGAAGAAAAAGGAACACTTTTAAAACTGCCGAAACCTTATATCGTTCCGGGAGGTCGTTTTAATGAGTTTTTCTATTGGGACAGCTATTTTATTATGTTGGGATTAAAAGCTTCCGGAAGAGTAGAAATGATGGAAAACATTGTTGAAAACTGCTCTTACCTGATCCAAAATGTAGGCTTCGTCCCGAATGCGAGCAGAACTCATTTCCTGAGCAGATCGCAGCCTCCTTATTTTTCGCTGATGCTGGATCTTCTTTTTGAAACCAAAGGCGATGAAGGAATTTATACCCAATACCACGAAACACTGGAGAAAGAATATGCTTTCTGGATGAATGGCGAAGAGTCGCTTGAGAACAATTCAAGTGTAAAAAGAGTGGTCAGAACACAGGATGGAGATATCCTGAACCGTTACTATGATGCAGAGAATGCACCACGTCCTGAAAGTTACCTGATCGATATTGAAGATCACGAAAAAGGGGCAGGAGATGAATTTTACAGAAACATAAGAAGCGGCTGTGAGTCAGGCTGGGATTTTTCCAGCAGATGGTTTGCAGACGGAGAACATATACAGACGATAGAAACGCTGAACCTTGCACAGGTTGATCTGAACTGCCTTTTGTGGCATTTGGAAAAGACTTTGGCAAAATCTTCAGCACTTCAAAATCTGAGTGAAAAAAACAATTATTTTTCAGAAAGAGCAGCAAGCCGAAGACAGATGATCAATAAATATTTCTGGGATGGAAATACTAACAATTATAAAGATTATCACACTAAAAAAAACACAAAAACACCGTCTGAACATATTGCTGCTCTTTACCCTTTATTCCTTGGAATCGCCGATCAGAAGCAGGCGGAGGCAGTTGCCAAAGCAGTTGCTGAGAAGTTTCTTTATCAGGGAGGCTTGGTGACAACCACTAAAAACTCGGGTCAGCAGTGGGATCTTCCCAATGCATGGGCTCCTTATCAATGGCTGGGCTTTAAGGCAATGAAAAATTACGGCTTTGATGAACTGGCAGAAAAAATTAAAAACAACTGGTGTTCCAATGTAGAAAGGGTCTACAAAAACACTGGGAAACTGATGGAAAAATACAATGCATTAGACACAGAAACAATAGCAGGCGGCGGGGAATACCCCAATCAGGACGGATTCGGTTGGACCAATGGAGTGTATTTACAATTACAACAAAACTGAAACTAACAATAAAAGATATGGCTATGAAAAAAAAATCGATCTTTTTAATCGCCGCAACAGCTACATTATACTTTAATAATGCTTATGCCCAGGAAACTCCGAAAGATTCGGCAAAAGTTTCTTCTATAGATCAGATTGTCATTACCGGAAATTCCGGTCCTAAGAAAAAAATAGAATCCAGTACAGCGATTTCTACATTTAGTGCCAAAGAAATTCAGAAACAGAACCCGATCAGCGCCGCTGCATTACTACAGAGGGTTCCTGGATTTGCTGTGGAAACTTCAGGAGGTGAAGTAGGGAATAACCTTTTTGCAAGAGGAATTCCTTCCGCAGGTGCCTATGAATTTGTACAGGTACAGGAAGATGGTCTCCCGGTTTTTGAAGATGGAGCACTGCAGTTTGCCAATGCTGATAACTTTTTCCGTGTAGATAATTCGGTCAATCGTCTGGAAGCTCTGAGAGGAGGTTCGGGATCTATTTTTGCTACAAATTCTCCGGGAGGGCTTATCAACTTTATTACCAGAGAAGGAACCAATGATTTCAGAGGAACTGCAAAAGTGGAAACAAGTACCTATGGATTGATGCGTACAGACCTGAATGTAGGGGGCGCTTTGGTTCAGGATAAATTATTCTTTAACATCGGTGGTTTCTACAGAACAGACAGCGGAATCAGAAAAACTGGTTTCAAAGCCAATGACGGAGGTCAGATCAGAATGAATCTGAAATATGTCTTTGATAAAGGCTATGTAAAAGTGTATTATAAAAAACTGGACGACAGAAATACATTCTTCCTTCCGATTCCTTTGACTCAAAATGGGAATGATCTGAAAGAATTCCCTGGTTTTGATCCTAACTATGGAACATACAGCTACAGATCAATCAGCCAGCTGAATATTCCACAAGCCGGAGGCGGGTTTTTCAAAAGAAATCTTGAAGATGGAATTCATCCGAAAGTAGATGTATTGGGTGCTGAGTTTAAATATGATCTTGGAAACAATTTCAGTGTTTTAAACAAAACAAGATATACCAATATCAATATGAATTATACAGGGATTTTCCCTGCCGGAGCTCCATATACAGCAGCAGAATTTGCGAAGCGCAGTGGAATTACCGGAAGTAATTATCAATATTCAATGGTAAGCAATGGCGGAATTGTTAATCCACAATTCGTACAGGAACTTGGATTCTGGGCTATTGACAAGCAGATGAATAATTTCGTAAATGATTTACAGTTCAATTATAAATTTGATAAAGGAAATGTTACAGCAGGTTTCTACAAATCTAACTGGAAGTCTCACCAGTACTGGAACTGGAGTAATATTCTGGCAACAGCTACGGACAAACCTGAATTACTGAACCTTGTAGATACTTCTCTTACGCCTTTGGATACTGGATATTCAAAAACGTATAACGGAGTTACCAGCATGACTTTTCTACAGAGAGATACACAGACTCAGGGAAGCTTGAATGATCTTTATGTAAACCTTGATTATAATATTACAGATGCTTTAAGTGTAAATGGAGGTCTTCGTTACAGCCACGATTACTATAAAGGAAATTTTGCCAATACAACGACTGGCAATTTAAATAATTCTGGGTTGACAACGGATGGAACTCACGGCTTCAACACAACAACTGCTGATGATAACATGAGCGTATTGGGAAATAAATACACGTACTGGAATTATAACATCGATAAAGTGTCTTTCACCGTAGCGGCTAATTATAAAATCAACAGAGAAAATGCCGTATATGCACGTTTTTCTAACGGTTTCAGATCTCCGAATGAAGAAGCATACTACAACTATTTCTCCAACCCAACTCCTGATAAACCGTTAAAATCTGTAACGACCAATCAGTTGGAGGTTGGATATAAATATTACTCGCGTACCTTTGATATCGCAGTGATTCCGTTCTATTCTACATTGAAGAATCTTTCTTTCACGGATATTTTCTCTAATGGAAAATCTGAAAATACATTTGCCAATACACAAAACTACGGGGTTGAATTTGAAGGGTATGCCCGTCTGTTCAACAATATTTTAGAAGTTTCATTCAACGGAACAGTTCAAAGCCCTAAATATAAAAACCTGGAAGCAGGAAGTGTTCTTGAAGGAAATGTAGTACGAAGAATGCCGAAGTTTTTCTTCAATATCTCACCGGCAGTCAATATTACCAAAGCATGGAGAGCCTATGCAAGTATGAATTACTATGGAAAACGTTTCCAGGATGAGAAAAATGTACAGACACTACCTGCTTTCACAGAATTTGGTGCAGGAATGTCTTATCAATTAGGAAAAATACGCTTTGCAGTAGATGGAACCAATATCTTTAATACCATTGGTATCACAGAAGGAGATCCAAGAGCAGGATCACCAAACGGAGATGGAACGATCATGGCAAGACCTATTATGGGAGCTGCTGCCAGAGCATCAATTACTTTAGATTTCTAAATCAGACTCTATTTCTTCTTATTAATGAAACCACCGGAAATTTCTGGTGGTTTCATATTTTTATTGTAAAATTAATCTCCATTTCATCATAAAGAATCTGAATGATTTGTGGGAGATTTAAAGATGTGTTTATTTCAAAAACGGATTATACTGTTTCTCAAATCCTATAGAGGTAGGATTTCCATGTCCTGAGAAAACCTGAGTGTCATTATCCAGAATGAAAAGTTTAGATTTAATACCATCAATCAGCTGATCATAATTTCCTTTATAGAGATCTGTTCTTCCGATACTTCCTTCAAAAAGAACATCACCGGAAATCATGAACTTTTGGTTTTCATTATGATAAACCACACTTCCCGGAGAATGTCCCGGAACGTGATAGATTTTAAACTTTTCACCATCTAAATCCAATTCATCACCCTCATTGATATATTCTACCTCCACTTTTACAGGATCTATCTGCATTCCGAATCTTACGCCGCTCGCCTGAAGCATATCCAGTACTTCCTGATCTTCCTGATGCATATTTACAGGAACTTTGAATGTATCAAAAGCCCATTGAAGCCCAAATACATGATCAATGTGTGCATGGGTAAGAAGGATTTTCTGAATGTTCAGCCCGTTTTCTTTGATGAAGTTATCAATAGCCTGAGTTTCCTGTCCGCTCATATTTCCCGGATCAATTAACCACGCATTTTTATTGTCGTTATAAATGATGTAAGTATTTTCGCTCGCAAAGTTGAATACGAAACCTTGAATCTGAAGCATATCTGAATATTTTTTATTCAAAAATACAATATTATTAAGGAAATGGCTATCTTCGTCTTAATGAAAACTTTGCGAATACTCTTACTTTCTTTAGGCGGACTGGTCTTTGGACAAAATATCCAAAGTGTTCAGTTGTTTAATCCTCAGACCAATGATGAAACCCCGGTAATTAAAATTGGAGAACAATTGGTTCTAGGCTTTGATGATCTTACAAACGGCAGTCAGATTTACAGATATACATTCAAACATTACGACAGAAACTGGAATGAAGATAATCTGTTTTTTACAGAATTTGCTACCGGAAGTATGAATGCGCTTCTGGATCAGTTTCAGTATTCTTTCAACACATTGCAGGCTTATACCCATTATAAACTGGTTTTTCCGAATGATAAAATCCAGCTGAAGGTCTCAGGGAATTATGAGCTGATTGTTTACAAAGATTCCGCAGATCAGCCTCTTTTCAAAAAAAGATTTTATCTGGTAGAAGATATGACGGCTCTGGCTTTAAATATTTCCAGAATTGCAGATGCAAAGAATCCCAATATCAACCAAAGGGTAGAGGTAAATGTTTCTCCGAAAGGAGGAGATATTTCTTCCAATGTGAATTCAATCACTATGAATGTGATGCAGAATAACAACCCGAATATGGTGATTTCCAATCAGAAGCCGAGCGCTGTTTTAGGAAATCAGGTGCTTTTTCAGCAGATGAACCTTACTTTTCCCGGAGACAATGAGTTTTATTATTTTGATAATAAAAATATGAACATGGCAGCGGATATGGTACGTTCAACTGAAATAAAAGATGATGTCAACCAGACTTATCTTCATCCTGTATGGGCGTTTCCTTTAAATTATCAATATCAGCCGGATGTCAACGGAGCATGGTATTACCGAAGAAATGATTTGGGAAGAGAAAGAGATGCCGATAGAGAAGGGGATTATTCATGGGTACACTTCTATCTGGAGTCGGATCCTGTAGATAAAGAGATTTATGTTTTGGGTGGGTTTAATAATTTTAAGCCAGGCAAAGAAAATCAGATGCAGTACGATGCAGCCACTAAACAATATGTAGCTAAAATATTCCTGAAACAAGGTTTTTACAACTATGTTTTAGTAACAAAAGAAGGGAACGGACCATTGAATTTCGGAGAGGTAAATGGTAATTTCTGGCAGACAGAAAACCTGTATCAGGCATTTCTTTATTATGCACCATTCGGAAGAAACTATGATGGGCTCATGGGCTATGGAGAATTCAGAACTCCGATTGCGAATAAGCGATAATGATCTGATATCAATTATTATTTTAAAAATACATTTATAAAACGGGACTATCTCTTGAGGTGGTCCTTTTTTATTGATCCTGGCGGCGTATATCTTGTCCGATTTTAAAATCTTTATTATTGAGTCGATTGTAATGCGTAGCATAGTTAAAAAAAATAATTCACAAAACTTTGATTTTTGTTAAATATATTAATGTAAAATCTTTTTTATTTTAAAAATATCATTAAATAGTTTTCTTTGTTTTAAAATCATCATTGTGTTTTGTTTATTGATTTATAATATCAATTGAATTTATCACACTATATATATCATTTTGTTGTGAAAAATTTATACATTCGTTTTTACAACCAATCAATATTATTATGAAAACGAAATTTATCTTAGTTGCAAGCATTGCAGCATGCTCTTTTGTTTTTGGACAAAACACACCCTCAAAATTAGTTCCGGGTAAAAGCGGATTACATGCAGAATTTATGCGATTCGAAAAAAGCGCACCTGCTTTTCAGGGAAGTCCTGTTTTATTTGATGAATCTTCTCAGAGACTTTTACAGGGAGAGGCGCGTAAGCTGGGATTTGAAAAGGATGCGTTGGGATTTGAAACGCATAGATTTCAGCAGACCATCAACGATATTCCCGTAGAATATGGAATGATGGCCGTACAGACCAAAGATGGTAAAATTGTAGGAGAAACAGGAAAGTGGATTCTGGATGTTTCAAAAGCAATTGACAAAAAAGCCAGCCTTTCCGAAAGCGGAGCATTACAGAGTGCTTTATCATTTGTAGGTGCAGAATCTTATAAATGGAAAAACAAAGAGGAAGAAGACTTTCTTAAAAAAGAAACGGGAGATCCAAACGCAAGCTTTGCTCCCAAAGGTGAATTAGTGTATTATTCAGATCCGGACGATGAAAGATTGAATCATGTAAGACTAGCTTATAAATTTGATATCTATGCTGAGAAGCCATTAAGCAGACAATATGTTTTTGTAGATGCTAAAAATGGAAAAGTACTGGGTGTAGATGCCATTATTCATGAGGTAAATACCCCAGGAACCGCTGTTACAGGATATAGCGGAACCCGAAATATAACTGCAGATTCTTATAATGGAAGCTATAGATTAAGAGAAACGGGAAGAAACGCAGGAACTGCTGTGGAAACCTATAATTTGAAAAAAGGAACCAGCTACGCTTCTGCAGTAGACTTTACAGACACAGATAATAACTGGAATAATGTCAATACCAATAAAGATCAATATGCTACCGATGCACATTGGGGAGCAGAAATGACGGTAGATTATTTTTATACAAAATTCGGACGTAAGAGTATTGATAACAATAATTTTGCTATTAAATCTTATGTTCACTATTCAACCAATTATTTTAATGCATTTTGGGATGGTTCCAGAATGACTTATGGAGACGGCAGCTCTTCTACAAACGGAGGGAAACCATTAACTGCCATTGATGTTTGTGGTCATGAAATTACCCATGGAATGACTTCCAAAACAGCCAATCTTGCTTATCAGAGAGAATCCGGAGCTTTAAATGAAGGATTCTCAGACATTTTTGGAAATACAATTGAACGCTGGGCAAGACCAACGCAGGCAAGCTGGACATTGGGAGAAGACTTCAACTATGTGATCAGAAATATGGCAAACCCTAATGCGTACAGTCAGCCTGATACTTATTTGGGAACGTATTGGAAAGCTACCACAACTTCAGGATGTGCCAGCCCAAGCCAATCGAATGATTATTGCGGAGTTCATACCAATTCGGGAGTGCTTAACTTCTGGTACTATCTATTGGTAACCGGAGGATCAGGAACCAATGATAAAGGCTTTGCGTATAATGTTTCCGGAATCGGATTAGATAAAGCAGCCGCTATAGCTTACAGAACATTGACTACTTATCTTACTTCTTCTTCTACCTATGCCAATGCAAGAACTTATTCTCTTCAGGCAGCTGCAGATCTTTATGGTGCAGGAGGTAATGAAGTCATTCAGACTACCAATGCATGGAATGCAGTAGGGGTAGGAGGCGGAACTTCTCCGGCAGGAAAAATGGCTGCGGTAGAAGCTACTCCATTGTATACAATAAGTCCAAATCCTGCGACAGATAGATTTACCGTGAATTTTGAAGGAAAAGCTGGAAGAGGAATTGTAGAATTGATAAGCCTGACAGGGAAGAAAGAAATTTCTGAAAAAGTAGAAATTACAGACGGGATCAATAGACTGAATATCCAACTTCCTTCCAATATCCTTCCGGGAGTATATATTGTAATGGTAAATGGAGAAAAAGCAGGAAACCTGATTAAAAAGTAAACCAAATCTTAATATATTTCAGTAAAAAGGCCACAAGAATTACTTGTGGCCTTTTGTATATTTTTGACTCATGTGAATTAAACCAAATAGAAATCATTCAGTTTTTCTTCACAGAGTATTTTTACAACATCAATCCATCTATCTTCATCATTCAGACATGGAATGTAGTGGAAACTTTCACCACCGCCATGCATAAACTGCTCTTTACCTTCTACAGAAATTTCTTCTAAAGTCTCAAGACAGTCAGAAACGAATGCCGGGCATACAATCGCCAGGTTTTTTACCCCATTTTTACCAATTGTTTCCAATGTTTCGTCAGTATAAGGTTCAATCCATTTATCTTTTCCTAATCTTGACTGGAAAGAAACAATTGTTTTTTCTTTAGGTAAGTTCAACTTTTCAATCACACGCTGTGTGGTCTTATAACATTGATGACGATAGCAGAACTGATGGCTTGGATTGTCATCTCTGGAACAGCAGTCATTAAGATTACAGGTCTTTGTAGGATCTGTCTTATAAATATGTCTTTCCGGAACTCCATGATAAGAAAACTGAAGGGCATCAAAATTTTCAGGAAGTTTTTCCTTAATACTTTCTGCCAGACAATTAATATAAATATCTCTGTTGTAGAAAGGCTGGATATAATTGATCTTTACCTTTGGAAACTTCTTTTTTCTTACTTCTTCTGCCTTTTCAATCACCGTTTCCGTTGTACTCATGGCATATTGAGGATATAAAGGAAAAAGAACGATTTCAGTAACCCCCTGATCTACCAGTTTCTGAATACCAGCTTCAATACTGGGCTGTGCATATCTCATTCCGATTTCTACGGGAACGTCTACCAGTTTCTGAAGTTTTTTCTGAATTTTTTCAGTGATGACAATCAGTGGAGAACCTTCATCTGTCCAAACCGTTTTATAGGCTTCTGCAGATTTTGCAGGTCTTGTCTTCAGGATAATTCCCTGTACAAGAAGAGCGCGAAAGATCCAGCGGTAATCAATCACTTTTTCGTCCATCAAAAATTCATCAAGATATTCCTTTACGTCGTTTACAGCAGTAGATCTCGGTGATCCGAGGTTTACCAGTAAAATTCCTTTCTTATTCAATATTCTAATTTTTAATTATGAACAGAAGTTGTAAAATCTGTTACTAATTTTGAAACTTTAGCAAAGGTATTACTTTCCAGTAAGCCATTGCTATCAAATTTGCCTTTTATCCCTTTTATTAATGCCTGATGTTTATCATCCGTTACAGCTCCCAGAGTTTTTAAAATTAATAACAACTCTTCGTGTCCTTTTTCCCCATTGGCCGAGGCGGTAATCACAGCCACAGGCTTTTCAGAAAAAACTGTTGTGGAAACACACCATTCCAAAAGATTTTTCAATCTGCTCGGAATACTAAAAATATATTCCGGAGTGGAGAATATAACTCCCGATGAATTTTGAATGTCTTCTCTGATTTTCAGAACCTCATCCGGAGTATCAGAATCCGTGAAAGCAGTATCAAAATGCGGAAGAACAGAAAGATCTTCATACAATAGAAAATCTATGGTATTGATCTTTTCCAGTATCTGTTCTATCAGTTTTTGATTGCTGGAATTCTCTGAAGCACTTCCAATAATGACAACAACTTTTTTTTCGGGAGGCATTTTAACTGTTTTATCCGTTTACAGCTTCCACTCTTTCTACTAAATCCGGAACGAATTGCTTTAAAATATTTTCAATTCCGTTTTTCAAAGTAGCTGTAGAACTTGGGCAGCCTGAGCATGCACCCTGTAGAAGCATTCTTGCAGTTTTGCTTTCCTGATCATATTCCATCAGAGAAATTTTTCCTCCATCATTTTCCACGGCAGGAGCTACATATTCATTTAAAATGTCAGAAATCTTCTGCTCATCATCTGTATAATCTCTGTTGATGATTTTTTCAACAGGATTTTCATGTTTCTGAGGTTCTGCTTTTGAAATTTCACCTCCGTTTTGAAGATATTCCGCAATCAGACCACGAACAGCCATCATGACCTGATGCCATTCTACAGAATTATTTCTTGAAACTGCCACAAAATTATCAGAAATGAAAACTTCCGTTGCAAAATCAAACTCTTTAAAAATAGCTTGTGCTAAAGGAACTTCTTCAGCTGCATCTCTCGATTTTACCTCCACGAAACCTTCCATTAGCAACTTGCTTGAAACAAACTTCATTACATTTGGATTAGGTGTCATCTCAGCATAGATCTGATACATTTCTTTTTTCTTTTGAAGATAAATTCTTGGGTTAGCCAATAATTCGTCTTCGATCACATTTTTCAGACTTTGAGCAACATGTTCCCATTCTATGGTATCTTGTTTTGCAACAGCTATAAAATTAGCCGTAATGAAAATTCTTTCCACAAACGGATAATTGAAAAGCTCCTGTGCCAAAGGAATTTCTGAAACATCTGAATTTCTGTCCAACTCCAAAGAGCCAGGGATGAGATTGTAATCAGTAACAAATTTCATCACTTTCGGGTTTTCGGTTGGTTCTATAAGTACGGTACGCATTTTTTCGTTAAATTTGAGATACAAAAATACGCATTAGAAGTTAGAAGCTGAAAATTGAGAGTTAGATTTTTGCTATCGCTATAATTTAGAAGGTAGATACTAGAAATTATAAGGCAGCAATCATCATTTTCAAATTGGCATATTTTCAAATTTTCAAATTAATATTATGGCACTTATAAAAGAACTTTTAGGAAAAGCACCACAGATTGGAGAAAACACCTTTTTAGCAGAAACGGCAACCATTATTGGTGATGTTGTAATGGGAAAAGATTGCAGCGTTTGGTATAATGCAGTGATCAGAGGCGATGTTAATTATATCAAAATGGGTGATAAGGTAAACGTTCAGGATAATGCGATGCTGCACTGTACCTACCAGAAATACCCTTTGAATATCGGAAATAATGTTTCTATCGGACATAACGCGATTGTTCATGGATGTACCATTAAAGATAATGTACTGATCGGGATGGGAGCTATTGTAATGGACGATTGTTTAGTAGAAGAAAATTCTATTGTAGGAGCAGGTTCGGTAGTCACTCAGGGAACTCATATCAAGTCCGGTGAAGTCTGGGGGGGAGTTCCGGCAAAAAAAATCAAAGATATCAATGCACAGTTATTAGAAGGAGAAGTGAACAGAATTGCGGATAACTATGTAAAATATTCATCATGGTATAAAGAAAATGTAAAAGACCATCAATTCTAGTCTTTTATTGAATAGTCAACCCGCTTGTCAGTTTTTTACACTTTCGAAGCAAAATTCAAAATTGACTTTAATCCATATAAAAAGCTCCGTCCTGAGACAGAGCTTTTTTCGATTTGATAGAGAACCTTTGCTGTATTGTTAGTTAGTGTCTGGTGTGATAAGTTTTATCTTTCCATTAATACATTTTAAAGAGGTTGGAGGGGTAATCATCACACAGTCAGACATAATATTATATTTTTGATTGAAAGCCTTTATTTTATCCGTATAGTCGTTGACTCTCGGTAAGAACGTAGCTTCTATTTTTTTTGGATAAGCAATATATTGCTGAGGTCCGCCGCAGGATTTTGCTCCCATTGGGGCAAATGTCCATTCACCAGCATCCGTACATTTCTCTCCTGAGACCTCAGACTCGATAGAAGCTTTTAATTTATCGAGCTGTGCCTGTTCGTATTTCTGGCTATCTTCATCGGCAGGTCTATCGGCGATATCAATCGGAAGATTGGTGTTGGCATTCTTTGATGTATTGCAGGAAATCAGAGATAGTGTAGTACATAATACTATTGCAGGGAAAAGTAGTAATAATTTTTTCACAATAAACTTTATTTCTTTTTAAGAATTTTCAAAACTTATGCCAAGGTAAGAAATTCAAATTCATTTCCGTATTTTTGACGACGATGAACAATCATTTTTTTGACTTAATAGAATATACCAACAGAAGCGTTTTTTTGACCGGGAAAGCCGGAACAGGAAAAACGACATTTCTTAATGATTTTGTAAGACGCACGAAGAAAAAACATATTGTAGTAGCTCCCACAGGAATTGCTGCGATCAATGCGGGAGGAGTTACGATTCATTCCATGTTTGGACTGCCGTTGAGAACCTTTCTTCCTACTACAGAAAGGATAGATACCAGCTTGGCTAATAATATTGCCGATCTGATGCCCCATTTCAAATACCGTAAGGATAAACTCAAACTTCTTAGAGAGGTTGAGATTATTATCATCGATGAGGTTTCGATGTTGAGGGCTGATGTTCTTGATATGATGGATTTTTCTTTGAGATTTATCAGAAGGAATAATCAAAGATTTGGTGGCGTACAGATGCTGTTTATCGGAGATTTATATCAGCTTCCGCCAGTGGTGAGAGATGAGCATATTTTGAAAATGTACTACAATTCACCTTTCTTTTTTGACAGCCATGCCATTAAGGAGATTCCGATTGTTACGATTGAACTGACAAAAGTTTACAGACAGTCTGACGAACAATTTCTGGAAATTCTGAATGCCATACGTGACGGAGATGTGAATAATATAGACTTTGACCATCTTAATGAAAGGTATGATCCTGACTTTAATATGGGGAAGGAATCTTATGTCTATCTCTGTTCTCATAACAAAATGGCGGATGAAATCAACCAGGAAAAATTGACGGAGATAAAAGTAGATGCTCAGACCTATGAAGCTAAACTTGTAGGAGACTTTAAAGAAAATCAGTTTCCCAACGAACAGTTTCTGGAATTGAAAATAGGAGCACAGATTATGTTTATCCGAAATGATATTTCCGGAGAAAAGAAATATTTTAACGGAAAGCTAGGGGAGGTCATTGGATTGGATGAAAATGAAATCCGTGTAGTACTGGATGAAAGCGAAAACGAAATTGTTGTCAAGAGAGAAACCTGGGAACAGAAAAAATATTTTCTTGACACAGAGAAGAATATTCAGGAAGAAGTTCTTGGAAGCTTTGAACAGTTTCCAATAAAACTGGCTTGGGCAGTTACGATCCACAAAAGCCAGGGATTGACATTTGATAAAGTCATTATTGATGCCGGAAAAAGTTTCACTGCCGGTCAGGTGTATGTAGCTCTATCCCGTTGCAGAACCTTAGAAGGAATTGTTTTAAAATCAAAAATTACTCCTGAAGTTATTTTCAAAGACAATAGAATTTTACATTTTCATACAGATACCATTGCCAACGACCATGTTGAAGCGATTCTGAATCAGGAAAAATATGACTACAGCATCAGAAAAGTACTTCGTACGCTGGACTGTGTATGGTTTTTAAAAGAAGTGGAAGAGTGGAACAACCTTTCGATTGTGACCAAGAATATTGATCATGTTAAAACCAAACAGCTTTACCAGCAATTGAAGCATGAGGCTGTAAACCTCGGGAAAATATTTGAAAAGCTGGAGCGTATCATTTTTCAGAAAGTCAATAATTTCATTGAACAAAAAGAAGAATGGTCCGAAATTGAGAGCAAATCAAAAGGAGCTGTTAATTTCTTTTTTACAGAAACCAGGAATAAAATTTTTGATCCTTTGAAAGAATTTTATGCTGAAATAAAAGGAGCAAAAGGGTTAAAACAATATAACGAAGAATTCAAAAACTGGCTGGAAGATATTGAAGAATATCTGAACAGTTTAAGAGATATTTATCTTCTTGAAACTAAACTTTTAGAGGAGAAAAATGATAAAGAAATCAATCTGAAAATTGCTAAAGTTCCGTCTCAGGTTTTAACTTTTCAGTTATTTGAACAAGGAAAAACCATTGGAGAAATAGCCTTGGAAAGAGGTTTGGTGAAAGAAACGGTCATTGGACATCTTGCCAAATTTGCAGAGCAGGGATTGCTGGATATTTCAAGAGTCATTACTTCAGATAAGATCAAAGCTTTTGAAGATGAATTCTACAAAAACCCGCGCGAAACCCTTACTGAGTGGAAGAATGCCTTGCCAAGTCATTTTGAATTTAATGAAATAAGGATTTTAATCAATCATTATAATTATAAAAAAGAAAAGAACTCATAAGAGTTCTTTTCTTTTTTATATAGTTGTTCTTAGACTAAAAAACTAAGGATACATTGCATTGATCGTGTTGATATCCCCGGTTGTAAAGCCGGTTCTATTATAGGTGAAGCTTGTGTTGTTAGCTCTTGTAATAGTAGGCTGTCCGTTTTTGGAATAAGAAGTCGGCCAATACATCATCACAGAATTGATATTAAACGGACCTATATCCGTTCCGGAATTATAGATGTTGAAATTGTAAGCCTGTCCATCTTGAATATTGTTCCACAAAATTTTTACATACTGATCCCTGTCTTTTCGGGTATGCTCATGATAAAGTCCTACGCTATGCCCCATTTCATGAATGACTGATCCTACAGAAATATACTGATCCAGAGAAACGTTCTGCTTTCCTCCCTGATACCCGATATGAGCCCAGCCGTCTGATCCGGATGAACTTCCGAAAATAAATTCTACATAATTCGACTGATTGGTACGGGGAATCCATTGAGCATTCGTCTTGGAATTATATTCATTAACGGCGCTTGTAATTTTGTTGACATTTATAGAACCCATATTACTGGCAACTGTATAGTAAATTTTTCCTCCGGGCCACCTTGAAAAACTGGCACCTCCTTTATTGAGCTCGCTACCTTCTGAAAGCTGTTTGTCAGAAATGACCATATCTCCCTGAAAGAAATTCAGTCCGTTTTTTCGTTCATAAGTAATTTCCTGCCCGTTCAATTGCCCTTTTTTAAAGTTTTCAATATTGGAAGCATTGGCTTGAGCTTCAGAAGTGATTTCCTCATTATTTTTACTACACGACACGAATGTTGCAGCAATAATAAAACTCATAAAGACAGTTTTTCCTGTCAGAATCTGCCGGTAAAGCAGACTGTTTGGTTTTTTGTTCATATTAAAGTTTTTTAAGATTTGGTATACGAATATAATAAATATTTCTCTTTATGATGAATTATTAATGTTAAAAAAAACTTTTTATATGATAATTGTTTAATTTAAAGCTTCGCATGGGTAAAATAAAAAAGGGTTTGAAAATTTTCAAACCCTTTTTTATTTTTATTCGTTTAGCAAATCCTGATTGACTCTGTAACCAACAATTTTTATATCTCCTTCTTTATTTTTTTCTAAAGTAAAAGATTCTTCTGTCTTTTTAGTTCCTCTTTTTACATTATACATGAAGAAGTATTGACTTCGTGCATTGCTTCCTTTCACCACCATTGTTTCCCATTTTGCAAGATTGTATTCCTCAACGGGACCAATCTGATTGACCATATTGATGAGTTTCACAAGTTTTTCTTTGTCAGTCACCTCAAAAAACTTATCACCAAACAATTTATAAATATCATCCGGGTTGTTTCCATACCGAAGTTCCCAATAAAATTTTTTTGAGATCTTTTCACCATCTGTTTTGTCAGATTCTCTGTCTTTGTAGAATTCGTTGAAAGAACAGCTTATTAAAAAAAATGAGAAAAGAAGTAAATAAACATTTTTCATTTAAAGTTCAATATCTAAGATTAATTTTCTTCGATTGTTATCGTAAAAAGTAGCCCGATAACTTTCGTCTCTGAATTCAGTTTCTATATTTTCTATTTCATTAAATCTATTTTTATCTGTTTTGGAAAACTCAACAATTTCAAAGTACTTTTCATCGATATTGCTAAAGCTTACCAGTTTCAGATAGTCATCAATGGAGTTTTTATCAATCATAATTTTTCCACCACCGAATTGATGCCTGTTCTGACCATTTTTCTTAATACCGGACACCCAATATTCTTCTCCAGTTTCTATATCAAAATGATTGGCATTGATTCCTGGCCTTTTTAGCTTTTTGAGTGCCTTGCCATCAAAATAAACTGTTTGCCCGGATTTTGAAAATTCTACAAAACCAATCCATGCAGGACCGTGATGACCGAAGGATTTGTTTTCGAGATACATTATTTTTGTTTTCATGTCCTTGAATAATACTGCAATTTACCCAAAATCTTATAAGTAAAATCAAGTAAACAAAAATTTTATTCCCATAGTTTTTCCCTGAACTGATCGATCGGTTTTATTAATTACAAAAAGTAACTAATGCAGAATTTATGTTTTAAATTTGTTTGGTTTTTTGAGACCAAAGAAAAATTAACATCTCAATATGAAAAATTTTGAAATTTCTGTTTTAGATCTTGCACCCGTAAAGCAGGATAAAAGCATTCATGATACCTTTCAGGACAGCTTATCACTAGCTAATCACGCTGAAAACTTAGACTATAAAAGATTCTGGCTGGCAGAGCACCATAATATGGAAAGTATTGCCAGTTCAGCGACCTCAGTTTTAATCGGTTTCATCGCCAACGGAACAAAAAAAATCAGAGTAGGTTCAGGAGGAATTATGCTTCCCAACCACAGTTCCCTAATTATTGCAGAACAGTTCGGTACCCTGGAATCTCTTTTCCCTGGAAGAATTGATCTTGGAGTAGGAAGGGCTCCCGGAACAGACGGATTGACCGCTCAGGCATTAGGGAGAAATCCTGCTATTATCAATGAACAGTTTCCAAGACAAATCCTCGAATTACAAAGATATTTCTCAAAAGAAAATTCAGATGCCTTGGTTCGTGCTATTCCCGGGGAAGGGCTGGATGTTCCGATTTATATTCTGGGATCAAGTACAGACAGTGCATGGCTTGCTGCAGAACTTGGTTTGCCATATGCTTTTGCCGGGCATTTTGCTCCGGAGCAGATGGAAATGGCTTTTAAAATATACAGAGAGCATTTTGAACCGTCAAAATATTTAGATAAACCTTATATCATTGCCTGTGTAAATGGTGTTGCCGCAGAAACTTCAGAAGAAGCTCATAGAATCTCCACTACTTTATTTCAGGCATTCATCAATATCGTAAGAAATGACAGAAAGCCTTTTGCTCCGCCGGTTGATGATATGGATGAAATCTGGTCACCAATGGAAAAGTCGATGGTTTTACAAAAGTTGAGATATACTTTTATCGGAAATCAGGAAGAAGTAAAGGAAAAACTTAAAAATTTCCAGGAAAGATTCCAGGTGGATGAGCTGATGATCAATTCGCATATTTACGATCATCAGAAAAGATTGAGGTCTTACGAGATATTCAGAGAGGCAGCAAACTCATTATCCAAAGCGTAATAAACCATTCAGAATTAATTGGCAGATGCTTATTTTTATGAGTATCTTTGCAAAAATAAAAAGTAAAAATGTCCGATATTAAATTAAATACTATTCCAGAGGCTATAGAAGACCTTAGAAATGGTAAAATAATCATAGTAGTAGATGATGAAGACAGAGAAAATGAAGGAGATTTTCTTTGCGCAGCAGAACTGACAACGCCGGAAATTATCAATTTTATGGCACTTTATGGAAGAGGGTTGATCTGTATGCCGCTTCCTGAAAAAAGATGTGATGAGCTAGGACTTGAAGTGATGGTAAGCAGAAGCAGCGATCCTAAAGAAACAGCTTTCACCGTATCAGTTGACCTTTTAGGAAACGGAACATCTACCGGAATTTCTGCTGGAGACAGAGCAAAAACAATTTTAGCGCTGATGGATGAAGAATCCAAGCCTACAGATTTTATGAGACCTGGCCACATTTTCCCGCTTCGTGCAAGAAAGGGAGGAGTATTGAAAAGAGCTGGACACACAGAAGCAGCAATTGACCTTACAAATTTAGCTGGTCTGAAAGAAGGAGGGGTGATCTGTGAGATCATGAATGAAGATGGTACCATGTCACGTCTGCCTGAATTGCATGCATTCGCTCAAAAGCATGATATGAAAATTGTATCTATTGAAGATCTGATCCATTATCAGCTTAAAAAAGGAAATCTTGTTGAGAGACTTGAAGAGAAAAAAGTAAAAACGCACTACGGTGAGTTTGATTTTTATGCTTTCAGAGAAACTTCCAATGACCAGATCCACTTTGCCCTTACAAAAGGTTCATGGACAGTGGATGAGGCTGTTTTGGTAAGAGTACAGTCTTCAGATTCTTATTTCGATGTATTGACAAGATTGAATAACGGAGAAAAACCATTATTGGAAAAAGTAACAGGAATGGTAAATGAAGCTGGGAAAGGAGCTATTATTTTTATCAACAATGTTTCTAACTCTGAAAATACTTTGAGAAAGCTTCAGCAGTTCCTGAATTATCAGGACGGGCAGGAGCAGCATCCTACGTTAGCATACAATTACAGAGATTATGGAATTGGAACGCAGATCTTAAAGAATTTAGGAATCAATAAGTTCAAAGTAATCACTCAAAACCCAAATATCAAGCCTCAGGTTGGAGGATATGATGTAGAGGTTACAGAGTTGGTACAATTGTAATCAATGAATAGTCAGCTGTGAATTTAATTCATAAAAATGGCTGTTTACAATATAAAATAAAAGGTTTAGGATTTTTCTAAACCTTTTTTTATTTTTAAACTATGACAGAGTCTTTAAAAAAGCATATTAGAGAATACATTGAAATTTCAGATGAAAAGCTCGATTATTATTGCAATGCTTTTACCCTTAAGAAGCTAAAGAAAAAAGATTTCCTTTTGAAAGAAGGAGAGATTGGTGACTTTGAAGGATTTGTAGTCAGTGGCTGCTTTAAAGTTTTTCATACCAATCATAATGCATCCGAACAGATACTATATTTTGGAACTGAAAACTGGTGGATCTCCGATATTGACAGTTTTATCAACAGTATTCCCTCAAAACTTAATATTCAGGCTCTTGAGGATAGTGAGATTCTTCTGATTTCGAAAGCAGATAAAGAAAAGCTTTATTCCGAAATGCCTGAGATCGAAAAATTGATGAGGCTTAAGTTTCAGATGTCAATCATAGCATTACAAAGGAGAATCATTGATAATTTAAGTAAATCGTCAGAGGAAAGGTATATTGAATTTTTGAAGGCTTATCCTAAAACAGCACATCGGCTGACCAATATTCAGATTGCAGCCTATCTGGGTGTAACTCCTGAATTTATCAGTAGAATCAGGAAGAAAATGGTAAGTAAAAGCTAGAGAAAACAATATGTTTTATAAATAAAAAAAAAAGTCACAAAATGCTTATAATAAACCTTTTGTGACTTTTGTTGACTGTATATAAGTTCTCCTTAATTTTTTAATGTTATTTCATCAAAGTTTCGGAAACCATTCAGAAAATCTTTTACCATCATTCTTTTTTTACCTTCCAACTGAAGTTCCAGCGGATAATAAATTCCGTCTTCAGTGTAGATTTTAAATTCATTCTTTGAAATATCCAAGGTTCCAGCTGGTTTTCCGTGATCAGAAAGTTCAAACTTACCATTGAATATTTTTAATCCTTTTTCTTCGTTCTCTATTTTTAAAGTAGTGAAAGCGGCAGGATAAGGTGACATTCCCAGGATAAACTGATGAATAGTTTTTGAAGGGGCAAGCCAATTGATTTTAGTATCTTCCTTAAAGATTTTATAAGCGTTTTTAGGATGCTCTACTTCTGGCTGATGTTTCTCATCAATCGTATTTTCAGCAAGACCATTTAATGTCCTAACGACCAATCCTGAACCCATTTCCATCAGTCTGTCGTGAAGGCTTCCTGCATTTTCATCAGGTAAAATTTCCAGCTCCTGCTGAAGAAGAATATTTCCTTCGTCAATTTTTTCATTAATAAAGAAGGTTGTTGCTCCCGTTTTTTCCTCTCCATTGATTACGGCATAGTTGATAGGTGCAGCGCCTCTGTAATCCGGCAATAAAGAGGCGTGAAGATTGAATGTACCCATTTTAGGCATTTCAAAAAGAATTTTAGGCATCATTCTGAATGCAACTACTACAAAAACATCAGCATCTAGTTTTCTTAGGTCTTCCAAAAATTCGGGATTTCTTAGCTTTTCCGGCTGGAAAACGGGAATGTTGTTTTCGTCTGCATAAACTTTTACCTGTGATTGGTGAATCTTTTGTCCGCGACCACTTGCTTTATCAGCTACAGTCACAACTCCTACCACCTGATGGTGAGATTGATGGATTGCCTCCAAAGAAGTTTTTGCAAATTCTGGAGTCCCTAAAAAAACGACTTTCAATGATTTCATACTGCAAAGATAGGGTTTTCGTTAATAGCTGAAAACAACGGAAAGCAGCTTTTCAATTATGAATAGTGGAGTGGTTCGAGGTATTGGATTCAATATATATGTGATAAATAACCGGTAATAAGATGTCGCATTATATCAACAAACTTATACTCATTATTGAGTGTTCATTATTCATGATTAATTGCATATGTTCTGAAATTGAGCATTTTTACCTTTCCGGAATCAAGAAGAAAGATAAGGTTTTCTAAGATATTTTCTTTAGAATGATAGCTCAGCTGTATAGAAAGCTCTTCAATTGTTGCCGCCTTTTTCGTCAATAAATTAATAATTTGCAGAGAAATATTCTTACCAAACATAGACTGTTTATTTTTTTCACAAACAGAACACTGACCACAGTTTTTTGAATTTTTTTCGCCGAAATAGGCAAGAATAAGTTTCATTTTACAGTAGTCGTTATTTTCTGCGTAAAATTTCATCTCTTCCCATTTGAGGATTTTATTTCGCTGAATATGTTCAAATAATTTCCAGTAAATATTACTTACAGCCCTTTCATCACGGGGTTTCAGAAATTTTATGCTTGAAAGTGCACCATCAATATATTCGAGGTAATTTTTTTGCTGTAATTCTTTCAGGCGTTCCTTAATCAAAGGCACGCTGACATTAATTTTATTGCTTACCTGCTGTTCGCTGAACATTACTTTATGGGTAGTGATTCCAGATATAGAACGGAAAAGAAGCTCTAAGAAATAGGCATCCTTTTGTGGTAATTGATCTATCTCATCAGATTTGATAAAAAGCTCCAGTGATGACAAGCTTTTATTTTCATTGTAATAGATGATTTCCTGATTGTGCAGAAAATTGAGGATATTGTTGATTTTTGCTTTCGAAAGTTTGGTAAAATTCTGTATGCCAATGGTATTCAGCTGAAAGGTTTTTTCAGGAAGCTCAAATTCTGCAACCTGAAAGATAGAGTAGAGGTAGCTGATGATCTTTAAAAACTCTGCTTTATTCGGAGTTTGGTTTTTTAAAACCTGATCAAAATTCAGAAGTTCCTGTTTGTTCCAAAGCATAAAGGCAAAACTGTCTTTTCCATCTCTTCCGGCTCTTCCTATTTCCTGATAGTAGTTTTCTATAGAGGCCGCAGGTGAATAGTGGATGACAAACCGTACATTATCTTTGTCAATACCCATTCCAAAGGCATTGGTAGAAATAAGAACATGGTTGTCACTCTTGTTCCAAAGATTCTGTTTAGCATTTTTTTCTTTCGTTGTTAAACCTGCATGAAAATAATCCACATTTTTCACCTGATTTTTCTTCAGGAATTCTGCCAGCAATTCAGTTTCTTTTCTGGTTCTCGCATATACGATACCGGAATCATTGCTGTATTTTAAAATATCAAAAACGCGTTGAAATTTATCAGATACTTCATCAGTAAAGATTTTGATATTCTCTCTTTTGAAACTTTTCTGAAAGACAAAAGGTTTCTTCAGTTCCAGTTTATTTTTGATTTCTTCCAGAACTTTTGGCGTTGCAGTCGCTGTCAAAGCAAGACATGGTATTTCAGGATTATTACTTCTGAATCTTTTAATATTCTGATAACTTGGCCTGAAATCCTGACCCCATTCTGAAATACAGTGAGCTTCATCTACCGCAATAAAGGATAACTGAATTTCCTCCATATTTTGGATAAACTGACTATTGGTAAGTCTTTCAGGAGAAACATACAGTAGTTTTGTGAGCCCTTCCTTGCAGCGGGCATAGATGGTTTCAGCATCATATTCATCAAGCTCAGATGAAAGGTATTCTGCTTCTATTCCACGGGATTTAAGCTGATTTACCTGATCTTTCATCAATGCCAGCAAGGGAGAAATTACAAGACAGGTTCCTTCTTTCAGTAAAGCGGGCAGCTGATAACACAAGGACTTTCCTGCTCCTGTGGGTAGAAGAACCAGTGTATCTTTTTCATTGATAACAGCATTGATGATTTCCTCCTGAGAGTCCCGGAATTCGGTATACCCCCAGAAATACTTAAGGGTATCATATTTTAGCTTTTGAAAATCCTGTGGAGAAATCATGTTGTAAAAATAAGAAAAGTATGATGACAAAAAAAGCCACGCAGGGCGTGACTTTTATATAATAAATTAATAAGCTTATTATTTAGCTTCGAAGTATACTCTTCTGTTGGCTCTGTTTTTCCATTCAGGGCACTTCGTTGCTGGTTCACATTCAGGGTATTTAAGGTCTTTTTCACCTTTTCCTACTGCCTGTAGTTTACCGTTCTGAACACCATTTTTGATCAGGTAGCTCTTAACGTTGTTTGCTCTTCTTTCAGATAGTTTCTGGTTGTAAGCATCAGTACCTCTTGTATCAGTAGCACCAATTACATTGTAAGAACCATTTGAAGAATTAATATAGTTTACAGCATTGTTTAGAATTGGAGTATTTGAAGGTAAAATTCTGTCAGAATTTAAGTCAAACTCGATTCCTTCCAATTTAGTTTCTGTTTCTACTACAGGTCCTGTTGTAGCTATAGGACATCCGTTGTTTTCAACAGGTCCGGGAACAGTGACACACTTATCGTAAAGATCGATTACCCCATCTAAGTCGGTATCAAGCGCCACTCCGGCACCATCCACTCTCGCTCCTGCAGGAGTATCAAGCTGTCTGTCCCAATCGTCGCATACTCCGTCGTTATCAGCATCTCCTTTTTTACATACTTCGATATCCTGGTTTTTATTAGCCAGTACATCCAGTTTGTAATAGATTTCCTGAAGCGGATCATGCCACATTACGTGTGATTCATGTTTTCCTAGTTTTAGGGAAACCCCTAAAGTAGCATTGAAGAAGTTGTCAGAAACCTGCTCAGAACGTTTGTTGATCGCGCTGTAAGCATCACCACCACCATCAAATTCATCATCACCGGTTACGACATACATTAATCTACCTTCGATATCGATTCTTCTGTTTACTTT
>NZ_QAJO01000008.1:0-184940 GCF_003852415.1 Chryseobacterium sp. KBW03
TTTTAGCCCGCCGAAACTTTTTTCTATCTTTTTAATTCTTCCAAAAGACCTTCAATATGCTGGATGTATCTTCCATAATACCGGTAAAACCAATATTTCCCAGCCAGAAAGAGCAGGAATAGCCCTCCTATTACAGAACCAATTAAGATCACTGCAATCTTCAGTTCACTCAAAGGTTTCGGCCAGGGAATAAACTCCAGGACAATAAGGATTTCACATACCAGAAATGGTGCAAAACTGATATAGTATGAAAGGTAGTACTGTTTATTCAGATTCAGCTGCATGACCAGATCTTTCAGAGAATCATAGGTCTTTGGTGCAGGATTACTGATTTCGTTATACAATTTAAAGAACTTGCTAAAAAAGAAAACGGTAACAATAAGCATGGAGGCAATTAAAACCGTTATATATAATTGTAATTTGAAGGGGCGGCAGAATGAGCAGACTAAAAATGCAAAGACAAAGATCCCTATGACCCACCAGAATTCCACACGCATATTTTTACGTATTTTTTCAAGGGGAAGATTGAGCTTATTTCTTTGTTCTGTGCTTATTTCAGGAGTTTCCTCCACAATATCTTCATTCCAGGTGTTTTTCAATTCATCGATATTCATTGGATTACTGATTTTAATGTTTGTTGTTTTTTATTTGGCTTAAGATATCTTTAAGTTTAGTTTTTGCCCGGTTCATTTTCACTCTTGCATTCCCTTCCGAAATTCCCATCTGTTCTGCAATCTGCTTTCCTGAAAAATCTTCCAGATAATAGAATATAAAGGCTTTATCAATAGGATTCAACTGATGAATAGCCTTATACATTTCAACCAGGCGGTCTTCTTTACGATAGTCGTAGTCTTCCTGAACAATCATCTGGTTAGAAAAATCTTCATTGGTAATAAAGCTTCTTCTTTTTTCTGATTTAAGGAAAATAATTGCTGTATTTAAAGCAATTCTGTACAGCCATGTTGAAAATTCGCTATCCCCTCTGAAGCTGGGAAATGCTTTCCAGAGCTGATACGTAATTTCCTGAAAAAGATCATCACGATCATCTTTTTCAGTCATGTACATTTTAGAAATCTTAAATAGAATTCCTTTATGCTGTTCAATTTTACTTATAAACTCTTTTTCTTGTGAGGTCATGGCTTGTTACTCTATAGAGTTAGTTTTCGTTTAAAAAAATTGTTACAGTTTTTTACAAAAGAAATAAAAAAACTGATAGAAAAATACTACCAGGCTCCATTGTGTGTTTAATTTGTACTATGTTCTTAGAATAGTATTTCACTTAATGTTGTTCACAGGCATACATATTTAAAATTCAATAAGTTATCATAAAATAAAAAAATATTGCATAAAAAAACCTGACATTTTTTATATCAGGTTCTTTATTTAATATGCTATTCTAGTGTTATTTAAAATCTAAAAAATCATCTTTTTCAAGATAATGGTTCAATGCCGTGATAAGCTGGGAGCATGTAACCTCAGCACGCTGACGGAATGCAAGATCCACAACATCCTGAATGTTCTCATCAGAACACATATACTTCAGCTTATTATGAAAAACAAAATCAGGCAAGCTTTCGATATCATCCTCACCAATATCCAGCGGATCCCCGATAAAAATCTTCATTTCCGGGTTAAATTCGTCTTTTGAAGAATATACCGCATAATTATAATCCGGATCATATGATGCCTTCCGGTCCTGTTTATTCTTTACAAGTTCCAGAAATTCTTCTATAGAATACATCTGATTCTTAATCTCATCCATCTGATATTTTTTTACAACTCAAGTTTTTAAAGATAGAAAATTTGCGGAAGATAAAATAATTTCTAATTCAGTTTATTTAATGCTCTCTGCAATGATCCGAAATCAAGAAAATCCAGTTTCGCTCCTGCTATGATGATGATTAAAAGTACAATTGTCAGGAATACAATGATAAAAATATACATGGATGCAAACCATATCACAGTGTTTACGACATTTCCTTTAATTCCAAACTTGTTCATGAAAAATTTCTGTGAACGTTCAAACCATGTTCCTTTCCTTTTGGTCAAAGGTTTTACTTCAATATCATTGAGCTCATCTACAAGGCGTACTACATCATCTATATACCTTCCATACATATAATAGATCCAATACTTTATAATAAAGGCAACCAGCAACAGAGTAATCAGAAGACTTATTCCGAAGATGGCCAGGTTATACTCCATGTCAAAATGAAAATTAATTTTGATCAGGGACAGAATGAAACCAAGGGGTATGTAGGAGATATAATAGGAAATGTAAATTTCTTTCGAGATAAGAAGCTGTGTTTTAAGATTGAATAAATCGTAATTCGTATTGATGCTGTTTTTCCGAAGCAGCTTATACAATTTCCGAAAACGGGAATAAAAATAAACGATAAAAGCGAGCGTCAGGATGGTGACAAAAGCTGATATGGTTCTAATATTAGAATCTGTAGAAGCAAATGGGAAATTGGTCAAAAGTAATGGCAGTGTAATGATCATCAGCCAAAATTCAGTTTCCATATTGATTTTCAGCATCTGCAACGGAGAATGTATTTCTCTCTGCTTTTCCAGAGAAATTTCAGGAGACTCCTGCCCTGTATCTTTATTCCAAAGTTCTTTAAAGTTTTCTAACTCCATGTTTTATCTTTTAATTGGAACCTCCCCCTTGCCTGGTAATAATCTCTTTCAGTTTTTCTTTTGCCCTTTTCAATTTTACCCGTGTATTCACTTCGGTAATTCCCAGCTGAACAGAAATCTCCTTTCCCGAAAAGCCTTCTAAAAAGAAAATATAAGGGCTTTATCAATAGGGCTCAACTGATGGATGGCTTCATACATCATTTTCATATTCATATCATCTGTATCATTATAAGGTTCCTGCCGAACGCCCAGTCCATCTATATTCTGGTTCTGTATAAAACTACGTTTTTTTTCACTTCGCAGAAAAACAATTGCTGTATTGAGCGCAGTTCTATACAACCATGTTGAGAAATCACTTCTCTTTTGAAAATCACCATATGATTTCCAAGCCTGGTAAATGATCTCCTGATAGAGGTCATTCTGATCGTCCTTATTATCCATATACATTTTAGAAATCTTGAAAACAACACCTTTGTGCTTTTCAATTTTCTCTAAAAATTCTTTTTCGGGTGAAGACATGATTTACACACTGATCCTTAGGTGATATTTACAAAAACACACCTTATTATAACACAAAACTCTAATTTCCGGTATTAAGTTAAAAAAATCCTCAAAAAACACAGTAGTTAATTGAGGATTTTTATTTATGTTAAATACGATACCGTTTAGAATCAGAAAATATAATCGGTGCTCAAGAAGTTGGAATCATGGTCTCTGACGATGGTATTAAGTAATTCTTTGTTAGAATCCGTCAGTTTTGCAGCAACCAAAGAACGGATAGAGAATGAACGGAGTGCATCAAAAACAGAAAGCGTTCCTTCAGCACTATCTTTTCTTCCTGTAAAAGGAAAGACATCCGGTCCGCGCTGCGCCTGGCAGTTGATATTGACACGGCTTACAAGGTTTACAAAAGGATCAATAAGTCTTGCAACTTCATGCGGATCTTCACTGAAAATACTCACCTGCATTCCATGGGATGCATTCACCTGGTATTCTATCGGTTCTTCTATGTCCTCAAACGGAACAACAGGAATCACCGGACCAAACTGCTCTTCATGATACAGCTTCATATCGATGTTTACAGGATATACCACTGCCGGGAAAACAAAAGACTGTTCTGTATACCCACCATCTTTATTCAAAACTGCAGCTCCTTTCTGTAAAGCATCTTCTATACATTCTTTCAGGTAAGGAGGTTTATTCACTTCAGGAAGCGGGGTTACTTTCACGTCTTTCTCCCATGGCAGTCCAGGTTTAAGAGCGGATACTGCTTCACTTAGTTTCTTGGTAAATTCTGCAGCAACTTCTTTCTGTACAAAGATCAGCTTCAATGCTGTACAGCGCTGTCCGTTGAAGGAAAGTGCTCCCAGAATACATTCACTTACCGCTACATCCAGATTTGCATTTTTGGTAACAATGGCTGCATTTTTTGCATCCAGGCTCAGAATTGCTCTTAGACGGTTCACTTTAGGGTGTAGTTTCTTTAGTCCGTTAGCTACTTTACTTGAGCCGATGAAAGCCAGCACATTCACTTTTCCACTTTCCATGATCGGAGTGATGATTTCTGATCCTTTTCCGTATAATGTATTTACAGTTCCTTTCGGGAATGCTTCTTTAAAAGCGTTTAATAAAGGATAGTGAGCCAATACCCCATGTTTTGGAAGTTTGAACAGGATGGTATTTCCCATGATCAAAGCGGGAATAAGGGTGGTGAAAATTTCATTCAGAGGATAGTTGAATGGTCCCATGCTTAAGACTACTCCAAGCGGAGCTCTTCTGATCTGTGCAATAGTTCCTTCTGCCTCTTGAAAGCGGGAAGATTCTCTATCCAAATCTTTCAGGGCATCAATGGTTTGGTTGATATAATCTACGGTACGATCAAACTCTTTCGTAGAATCGGCCAGTGTTTTCCCGATTTCCCACATCAGCAGTTTAATCACCAGATCTCTCTGCTGGATCATCAGGTATACGAATTTCTGCATGCATTTGATACGTTCTGCCACAGACATTGTAGGCCATTCACCCAGACCGTTATCATAGGCTTTTACACAGGCTTCAAGCACTTCCATCGCTTCATTGGGACCAATATTCGGGATACTTCCCAAAAGTTTTCTTTCCAATCCGTTTTCTGTAGGAATGCATACCGGAGAATAGATTTCGGTAACCTCTCCGTTCCATTCTACCAGCTCACCATTTAGCAGATAGGTTTTCTGATGAATAACCGGTACTTTATATTCTTCCGGGATTTCGTTTTCATTTTTAAAAATGTGATGGAATGATGCTGTATTTTCTGAACTCATAAATCTTTCTATTTTTTTAATGTGATAAAATTGAGGCAGCCTCAAAAATCAAACAATCTGACTTTCGTTATTCGGAATGACACTTCGAAACTGCAACGTTTAATAATATAAAGGTAGAAGTAAAATGTTTTGAAAAAAACAATCTGATCATAGATTCGATCTATTTGAATTAAAATTAATCTTAGCTCCTGAAAAAAGAATAATTTAGCTGAAAAATAAATTTTCATGTTTTCAAAATTAGTTTTCAGTACCCTGTTATTCTTCTCTGCAGTGGGCTTTGCTCAAAAATCCAAAGCAGCCAATACCGTTTTAATGGGAGGAAAAGAAGTACATACTTATGCCAAATTGCCGGCCCTGAATAAGCCAGCCCCTAAATTTACCCTTACCGATGTCAATATGAATGATCAGACGCTGGATTCCTACAAAGGAAGATATGTCATCCTGAATATATTTCCAAGTGTAGACACAGGAGTTTGCTCTGCATCTGTACACCATTTCAATGAGGATGCTGGAAATCTTCCCAATACGGTAGTGCTTTGTATTTCTAAAGATTTGCCGTTTGCCCAGAAAAGATTCTGTGGTGCGGAAGGGATCAAAAATGTGATCATGCTTTCGGATTTCCGTTCAGATTTCGGATGGAACTATGGTGTGGAACTGGTAGATTCTGCGATGAAAGGATTGCTGAGCAGAGCTGTTGTTGTGATAGATCCTGCAGGAAAAATTATTTACGAAGAGCAGGTACCGGATATTTCACAGGAACCCAACTATGAGGCCGCTATTGCAGCTGTGGGAAAATAAGCTTTTGCTTTTAATATTATAAAGAGCTCCGGCGATCGAAGATCGCCGGAGCTTCTATTTTACATTCTTTTTCCTTTTTAGTGGTCATCAGAATCACTTAATTTCCTGAAGCATTTACACATGAAAATACCTCGGATCCGGATATTGAAATTCAAAATTCAGATCTGAAATTAATTTTTCGGGTGAAATAATTCGGCCTTCGGTCGTACGTTCTCCTAAATAAGGCAGATCTTTCTGGGCATTGATGATCTCTTCTTTATTGGGATGAACAGGGGCCACCACATTATAAACTTTGGAATGAGATTTATTTTCCAGCATTTTTTCAACAACCGAACAGATATCAGCATAATGAATATGATTCACCAGCAAGTCCAGATTTGAAATATTATAATTCTTTAAAAGTCGCTGATCACCCATTAATCCTGCCAGTCTTAAAATATTGACTTCAGGGAATCTGTTTGCTATTGCACTTTCACTGGGAACATCTTCTGCAGATCGGTCATCTTCTGTAAATTCCTGATCAATATTCGGATATACACCGGTAGAACTCATCAAATAGAGCTGCCCTTTATAATCTCCAAGAAATGTAAGCAGATTCTGAGCTCTCTCCTGCAATGGAATTTCAGCTCCTCTTACTCCTGCAAAAGGAACGGTAACAATCACTGCATCCAATTGTGGAGCAATTTCCCATTCTCTTATTGTTTCGGATTTATCGTCTTCAAAACTAACCTGTGTAACGTGATATCCTTTATCTGATAAATCCTGTATTTTAGACTCAGAAGTAGTGGTTGCAAAAATCTCATATTGCCCGGATAATCTTTCTGCAATATGACCACCCAACCAGCCACAACCTATAATTCCAATTTTTTTCATTCTTCAATGTATTAATTTATTGGGTAAAAAACAACTTATTCCGAATGATAATCATCCATATTACATGAATTTCAGCATGCTCTTATTTTTTACTTTCAATTACAATCACGCCATATTTGCCTCTATCTCCATACAATTTAGTGGCTCCTTCTCCGGAAAGTATTTTTACGCTTTTCACTTTATCTCCATTTATCTTTTTCATCTTCTTTTCGTTTATCTTTTTATTATCCAGCAGGATCAATGGTTGTGTAGCCTCAATCTCTTCCTCAGTAGGCATGCCCAGCCACATGGTTTTATTTAATGTATTGTTGATGACTTCTATACCCTGGAATCCTTTTTTAAAGTCTACTTTCTTTACTTCTTCATCTTTCAATTCCTGTGCTTTGGCAGTTGTTACCATTCCACTGGCGGCCAATAATCCTAAGGCTATTTTGGAAGTTAATGAGAACCTCAGATTTCTTCCCAGCTGATCATCTGTAAACCTTCCACAAACCTTTTTATCAGACTTAAAGCTCATTAAAAGTTCTTCATCCGAATAGCCTGTAAAATCTGTTACTGTTTTAGAACAAACCCCACAGAACTTTCCTTTTTCATCGGCTGTCATTGTTTCCCAATTTTCGTGACAGGGTTTTGGTATGGTAATTTTCATAATATTCTTTTGCTTGTAAAGATGAGTTTATGGTAAAAAAGGTTGGAACGGATTTTAAAATATTTTGTCATTTTAACTTAAGTTGAAAAACGCAAAGGCGCAAAATGGTAGTAAAGAGGTACTGCTTTAAGACGCAAAGATTTCATCTTCGATAAAATTGAACACTGTGTATTTTGATCTCTCGCAGATTGTGTAGATTAAGCAGATAATATAAAAAGATCTGTGAAATCTGCGGGGAAATAGGTTAAGAATATTAAGGTGACACACAACGCTTAAAAAACATCTTGATGTTTTCCTTAACTTATCTTCACCACTTCACTCCCTTAATGGTTCAAAATAATAAAAATCAGCATATAACTGAGTTTTTGTATTATGTTTAAAAGCATAATTGAAACTCCTACCGAGTGACAATGGAAGCGGGTTTCTGGAATTATAATGAGATGATCATCGGATCTTTATATGAAGTGTTTTAATCTCCGTCTCCACCAATAGAATTAAATTCTTTTGTTGAAAAATGCAGGAATAATAAAGTAAGCAAATCATCAACAGAATCATCCACTTCTACATGAAAAACAAGTTCTTTAAACCTTCTTTTTTCTTCGCTTATCTCAATTAATACTTTTCCTTTTTCTATCAGCTGCCTGGTCTTCTTTAATTTAAAATAATGGATCCGAACTTCTTGCCCCGACTTAATAATTCTTTCTTTGGCCAAATCGGTAAAGTAAACTACTGTATTAGCATCAAAAAGTTCTATGTCATTCTTTAAAAAACCTACATTCTTAATATTGTATTTTTTTGAGTTTAAAGCTATATATTCTTCATATTGAAACAATTTCCTGGTCTCTGTTATCCTCCCGATTTCATGCTGAATATCCGATACCAGAACCAAGTCTTTTTTTTGATAGTGTGCGGTATATTTTTTCAAAACAGTCTGCTACTTATTTCTTCTTTTTAGTTGTTATAATAACAACCTTGTTCTTAGCTTTTTCACCGTATTTTTTTAGAATCTCCGGATCTCTGATAATTTGAGTACTCTCTACCGTTTTAAAATCAAAATTCAAAGCCCTGTATTCCTTCAATGTCATCTCTTTATTGTCCAGAATAATTAAAAAATCTTCATTATCTGAAACAACCATTCCCACTTTTATACGGAATACTTTCTTTATGGTATCTTGTTTTGTGGATGGAGCCATAAAACCACTTGAGGTTTCAGTAGGGATTGTGGTATCTCTAGGCTTTATTTCCTGTGCATTGATAGCAGATAAACCACCACCAGCAATAAATAAACCAGCAGTCAATTTACCTGCAATTGAGAAATTCAGATTCCTGCCTAGCTGGTCTTCCCGGAACCGGCCACATATCTTTTGATCAAAATTAAAATTACTGATTTCCTCATCAGAAAGATCTGTAAAATCATAAACAGATTGAGAGCAGACAGAACAAAATTTCCCCTTTTCCTCGGGAGTCATATTGTCCCAGTTCTCATGACAAGGCCTAGGTATGGTAAGTTTCATGGTTATTTTTTATACTAATATAAATTAATAATCGGAATGTTGATACATTGTATTTGAAATATCCTTTATTTCTTATCTTTCCTTTTAGTCGTAATCACGACTACTCCACCTTTTGCTTTTTTGCCATACTTTGCCGTTGCAGAAGCTTCCTTCAAAACATTAACTGTTTTAATTACATTAGCATCCAGTGCTTTTACTTTCTCATAATCGCTTATCTTCCCATCTACAATATATAATGGATTATAGGGTTTTGCTCCGCTTGAAGGCACCCCGCCAATGCGTATTGCACTTGTCTCTTGATGCACATTAGGAGAGATCTGGCTGAACATATTTGGCACATCGGGAACGGCTCCTTTACCTTCCTTTTCTTTGCAGGCTAAAGCATCCATAGACACTACAGAAACTGACCCAAGTAATCTCCTGTCTTTCCTGAATTCAGACAAGACAACGTCCTGTACTTCTTCAATTTTTAAAGTATCATTAGCTTTATTTTGCTGTGCATTTACATGTACCATTCCTCCCGTTGTCAGCATGACACCAACCGCAAATTTCACCAATAAAGCATTGATATAGGAATAATGTAGATCCCTGTTAAGCTGTGACGGATTAAAATTTCCACAGATCTCTTCCGTAGCCTTCGCAAAAACATCTATGATCTCATCATCCTGAATGTTCCTGAAATCTCTCACCGTTTTGGAACAAACAGCACAGAATCTTCCTTTTTCATCGGGGGTCATTGTATTCCAGTTTTCATGACAGGGTTTGGGTATGGTAATTTTCATAGTATTCTTTTGCTTATAAAGATGAGCTTATGGTAGAAAAGGTTGGAAAGGGTTTTAAAATATTTTGTCATTTTAACTTATGTTGGAAAACGCAAAGGTGCAAGGTTTTTGAGCGTTTTATGGTAACGCGCAAGAAAATCTAAAATTTCCAGCAAGTGACACATCATCAATTTTATCGGAGATAAAGTCTTTGCGTCTTAAAGCAGTCTCTTTTTCATATCATTTTGCGTCTTTGCGTTTTACAACTAAGTTTATCTTTTTAAACCATTAAGAGTATTGAAGTGATGAAGATGAGTTAAGAAAAATATCAAAGATATTTTTTAAGTTTTGTGCTTCATCTTAATATTCTTAACATATTCAACATTCTTAATGGTTTAGAAAAAAATTGTTTATTATTCTACCAGCATCGCTCCATCTTTCAAAATCATATACTCCTGTCCTACTTCCTCCGAAACGCTCTTCAAATCATGATCGTCAAACACCTGAGGAATATAGCATTTCTCATGAGCAAACAATCCGTAATGAATCGGCACCAGCCTTTTGGCATGTAGAAGATGGGCCGCCGCAAAAGCTTCTTTCAGATCGAGGGAAGCAGGAATCGGACTATATTCCAATCCGATGATTTCAAAATTGACAATGACACCGTTTACCGGTAAGAAGGCATAGTCTATGTTTGGATTTTCTTTTCCGAGCTTCCAGAATTGGTTGTGCCAGATGGTATCTCCGCCATGAAAGATTTTGACAGTTCCATCATCTACGATCCAGGAGGACTGTATTTCTCCCACTCCATCCATTGCAAATACGGGTTTGAAGGTGATATTGCTTTCTGTGAAAGTTTCATCAAGATCAAGGACAATGATTTCTACATCATCTACCAACTTTCTTACAACAGATTCCAGTCCTGCATAGACGATCAGTTTTCCGTCTTTCTTTAAGCATTTTCGGATCACTCCTTTGTCAAAATGATCGAGATGCAAGTGGGTAAACAGAATATAATCTGCCTGTACATGCTTTGAAAATTCTAAAAGATTTTCTACAGCATCACCCAAAACGGGTTTATAGTAAGAGAAATCTTCTACCGCGTCTATTAAGATGGTTTTGTGGTGAGAAGTGAGACGAATGCCTGCCCAGTTAAGTTTTTGTATTTCCATATTCTTTTTTCAACAAAGGAAAAGACTTCCGGAAGGCAAGACAATAAACAAAAGATAATAAATGAGGATGTTTTGAGGATGGAAGCTTGGGGATGGAGGATGGAAGTGATTGAGATAATAGAACAACTATTCCTTCTTTTTTATTTGAAATAATCTACCAATTATAAACCTACAGAAGATCTGAAGACTGAGAGTAACTTCCAACTCCCCTCATCCAGCTTCCAGCTTCTTACAAAATCCTCTTTCTGATTCTGCTTAAAGAAATAGGCGTAATCCCGATATAAGAAGCCAGATATTTCAGAGGAATATTCTGAATATAATGAGGTTTGTTCTTCAGCAGATATTCATAGAGATCCTGCGGAGTATTTTTCAGCAGAAGCATTTCTCTTTTCATAGCAGCATTCAGTTTTCTGCTCAGATAGTAATTCTGAACGAAACGGCAGTGTGGATTTACAGCAAACATATCATTCACCTCATCAAGGGTGATTTCCCATGCCAGTCCGTTGTTGATAGATTCGTAAACGGCATCGGAGCTTTTTTCTTCAACAGTAAAAATATCACCGGGAAAGTAGAATTCTGCACAGATTTCGGTATCAATATCCGATGTGCTGTTGATGTAATATTTACGGACAAGCCCATCTTCTACAAGATAGGCTTTGTCGTCCGGAAATATGTTTTTCTTTGAAAATTCAACCTCAGCAAACTTCTCCCATACAGGATCACTATCCTCTACGTTCAGGTGTGAAAACAGTTTTTTGTTGATTGTTGCCAATGCTGAATTCTATATATTACAGTAAATTTTCGTCTACAAGGTTTGGAATCGTCACTTTCAAGTTCGGTTCTGCTTCCATGGCTCTTTTAATGGCGAAAATAGCGCCTTCATTTCTTGCCCAGCTTCTTCTTGAGATTCCGTTGTTCACGTCCCAGAAAAGCATAGACTTCAGTCTTCTGTCGGCATCATCGCTTCCGTCCAACAGCATTCCAAAACCTCCGTTGATTACTTCTCCCCAGCCAACGCCACCACCATTGTGAATGGAAACCCAGGTAGCCCCACGGAAACTGTCACCAATCACATTGTGAATCGCCATATCTGCAGTAAATCTTGATCCGTCATAGATATTGGAAGTCTCTCTGTAAGGAGAATCTGTTCCCGAAACATCATGGTGGTCTCTCCCCAATACTACAGGTCCTATTTCACCGTTTCTAATGGCTTTATTGAAGGCTTCTGCAATTTTCATTCTTCCTTCTGCATCTGCATAAAGGATTCTTGCCTGTGAACCTACTACCAGTTTATTTTCCTGCGCTCCTTTGATCCACTGAATGTTGTCTTTCATCTGCTGCTGAATTTCTTCAGGAGAGTTTTTCACCATTTCTTCTAATACTGCACATGCAATATCATCCGTTTTCTGCAGGTCTTCCGGATTTCCACTGGAACATACCCAACGGAACGGTCCGAAACCATAATCGAAACACATAGGTCCCATAATATCCTGTACATAACTTGGATATTTGAATTCTCTTCCCAATGTAGGATTATCTGCCATTACATCAGCTCCGGCTCTGGAAGCTTCCAATAAAAAGGCGTTTCCATAATCGAAGAAATACGTTCCTTTTGCTGTATGTTTGTTGATGGCTGCAGCATGTCTTCTCAATGTTTCCTGAACTTTTTCTTTGAATAATTCAGGGTTTTCAGCCATCATGATATTAGATTCTTCAAAACTTTGTCCTGCAGGATAATACCCTCCAGCCCAAGGATTGTGAAGTGAAGTCTGATCTGACCCGATATCGATTCTTAAATCTGACTGATCAAATTTCTCCCAAACTTCAACAATGTTTCCAAGGTAAGCCAAAGACACAGTTTCTTTATTGTCCTGTGCTTCTCTTACTCTTTTTACCAGTTCATCAAGATTTTCATAGATCTCATTCACCCACTTCTGATCGTGACGGATTTTGGTGATTTTAGGATTCACTTCAGCACATACGGTAACACAGCCAGCGATATTACCAGCTTTTGGCTGAGCACCACTCATTCCTCCTAATCCTGACGTTACAAAAAGTCCTCCTTTCGGTTCTTTTTTAATTTTTCTGAAAGCATTTAACACCGTAATCGTTGTCCCATGAACAATCCCCTGCGGACCGATATACATATAACTTCCCGCGGTCATCTGTCCGTACTGGGTAACACCCAATGCATTGAACTTCTCCCAGTCATCCGGTTTTGAATAGTTCGGAATCATCATTCCATTCGTCACAACTACTCTTGGTGCATCTTTATGAGAAGGGAAAAGCCCCATAGGATGTCCCGAATACATTGTCAGCGTCTGCTCATCTGTCATTTCTGAAAGATACTTCATCGTTAAAAGGTATTGTGCCCAGTTTGAGAAAACAGCTCCGTTTCCACCGTATGTAATCAGTTCGTGAGGATGCTGTGCCACTGCATAATCCAGATTGTTCTGAATCATCAGCATAATCGCTTTCGCCTGCTCAGATTTTCCGGGATAGTCTGTAATAGGTCTCGCCTTCATTTCATAATCCGGACGGAAACGGTACATATAAATCCTTCCATAATCTTCCAGTTCCTGCTTAAATTCAGGAATCAGCTCTGCGTGAAACTGAGGATCAAAATAACGTAAAGCATTCTTCAATGCCAGTTTTTTCTCTTCTTCTCCTAAAATTTCTTTACGCTTCGGAGCATGGTTGATATTGGTCTCGTATGGTTTTGTTTGTGGCAGCTTATTAGGAATCCCCTGCTGTATCTGTTCTTGAAATGTCATATTACTATTTAAAGGTCTATGTTGAAACAATGTTTGAAGTTTTAAAGATATTCAAATTAGAAAATATAGGCAAGGGGATAAGCTAAATAGCGAAGGGAATACATTTGCTTTTTTGCTTTTTTACAAAACTAATGAAGATTTGATATTAAATATTATATTTGAAAAGATGCACCTCAATTCCCCTCCTCCGGAGGGGTGGATTTCAAAGTGTAAACTTTGGAAGACGGGGTGGTTAAAACACAACAATGAAAGAAATCCTTACCAACATCAACGGAATTCCAATCCGTAGAAATTTCGTGGAAAATCTTCCCTACAATCCCTATTTAAAAGTATTATTAAAAGAAAAACGCAAAGCCAGGATTCTGGGTGAAGTGATTTTTTGGAAGAAAGTCCGGACAAAAAAATTTCATGAAATTGATTTTGACAGGCAGAGGATTATTGGAAATTATATCGTTGATTTCTATGTGAAAACTTTGGGACTTATTATTGAGATAGATGATTCAAGCCATGATGAAAAGCAGGTTTATGATGGGATAAGGGAGGAATATCCTGAGTCATTAGGACTGCTTATTTTCAGAATTGCAGATTTTGATGTGAGGAATAATCTGAGTGTTGTGATGAAGGAGTTAGAGGATTTTATTGTGCTGCACTATGGAACCACCCCGTCTTCAAAAATTCTGTAAATTTTTGAACCCACCCCTCCGAGGGAGGGGAATTGCCCTTACCAAAGGAAGTCCTTATTCAACATAAAAAAACCTTACTGAAAATCAATAAGGCTGGTTTATTTTTCGTAAAATTTCAGGTTAAAACATCATCGTTTTCTTCTTCATGGTCGTCTTCATTATCGCTGAGACTCCAGTAATTGTTCTCTTCATCTTCTTCTCCTATTTCTTCCATCTCATCATCATCTTCTGTGCCGGGGATATCTAAACCTTTATCAATTTTATCCTCGTCAAAATCGTCTTCTAAAATAGGATTACCGTCTCCATCAAGCGAAATGTGCTTTTCTTTCTTAAATATATCTTCATTAGGATTATAATCCATTTGTTCTAACCTCTTGTTTTGTTCATTAATATTTTTCTCTGGTGCCATGATATGTAAGGTTTTAGGTTTATATAATCAGAACAAAAATAATTCCAAGTTATGATGAATGATCAGAATAAACATCCGGATTTGCACAATAAGGCATTTTTTCATTTTTTGAAAAAGCAATAATATTTCCTGCAGCCAGTCTTGCCATCCCGTTACGGGCTTCAACAGTAGCAGATCCAATGTGCGGGAGAATGCAAACACTTAAAAGCCCAAGAATAGGATCGTCCGATGACATCGGTTCCGGGTTGGTAACATCCAGACCTGCCCCCCAGATTTTCTTGTCTACCAACGCCTGATACAGATCTTTTTGATTGTGAAAACCTCCTCTGGCCGTGTTAATAAAAATAGAGTCCGGTTTCATCTGTTCAAATAAGGAATAATTGAATAATTCTTTATGCTCAGGAGTAAAGTTGGCATGAACACTCAATACATCTGATTTTTTGATCAGCTCTTCGAAAGAAACATAAGCTGCTCCCAATTCTCGTTCTGCTTCTTCATTATGATTTCGGTTATGATAAATGATATTCATCCCAAAAGCTTTCTTTGATTTTTCTGCCATTTCATAGCCGATACGTCCCAATCCGAAAATTCCCAGTGTTTTTCCGTACAGCTCCTGTCCCAAAGCATGCAAAGGATCAAATGCATTCCAGTTTCCGTCTTTTACTTTCTGGAAATTATAACTGGCTCTTCTTGCCACAGACTGCATCAGTAAAAAGGCTACATCAGAAGTGGCTCTGCTCAAAACATCAGGAGTATTTCCAATTGGAATATGCCTTTGTGCGGCTTCTTTTATTTCCACATGATCAAATCCTACAGAGTATAAAGCAATAGCTTTGACATTCGGGCAGGCATCAAAAAATTTCTTATCATATTTAAAGTCACCGCCTACGTTTAGGATGGTATCTGTATTTTTACAATAGCCCAGCCATTCTTCGTAAGAGAGGTTTTCATTTTCCGGTAAGATAATTTCCAGGCCTGCTTCTTCCAGCATTTTAATTCCTGTTTCGGGAATTCTTTTATTGATAAAAACTTTCATTATACTGTTGTTTGATGATTGTAAATAAAAAACCTCACTCGCAAAAAGTAAGGTTATTGAACTTTAATATTAAAAATTTATTTCTTTTCATCTGAATGTTTGTTCAGTATCTATTTTATTTTTTCCTAATGAGGAATTTCAAGATCGAGGGGTTTTAATTCCATCAATTTTCATTCCGAAATGGAGTTAAAAGATTTTAAATCTTGGCTAAAGCCTGGTAAGTTTTTATTGATGAAAAACGGACTAAAGTCCATTCCTATTGATAGAATTATTGATTGGTATTTCCCAACATCGGAACAAATTTATACGCTCCGAATTCTTCTTTCTCAAATTCTGTAGGACCTACTTTCGTAAACCTGAATAAAACCTGCTCATCCGTTGGTCCTAATGGAATCACCATAATTCCTCCAATGTTCAATTGTTTCAACAGTTCTGTAGGGAGTGTGGAAGCTCCGCAGGTAACGATAATTTTATCAAAAGGAGCAAAAGTAGGCAATCCGGCAAAACCATCCCCAAAGCTTTGAAACTTTGGATAGAGATGCATTTCTCTGAGTTTCTTTTTTGAAAAATCAAACAGATCTTTCTGCCTTTCCACGGTATATACATGGGCTTTCATTGCCAATAAAACTGCGGTCTGGTATCCGCATCCTGTTCCGATTTCCAAAACTTTTTCACCTGCCTTTACCTTTAACAGCTCAGACTGTTCTGCCACCGTGGAAGGGTGGGAAATGGTCTGATGCGCGAGAATTGGGAAAGCACGGTCTTCATAGGCAAAATCTTCAAAAATACTTTCGATAAAAAGGTGTCTCGGAACTTCACTCATCGCCCGAAGTACATTTTCATCCGAAATTCCAATTCTGTGTCGAAGATATTCAACTAAAATCTTTCTTTTTCCTTTATGTACAAACGAATCCTGCATTTGACAAAAGTAAGAAATTAGAAATTAGATTTCCTAAATTGGAGAAAAGAATTATCCACAAAAAATAAAGCAATCAAAAAATGACTGCTTTGTTTTTATTTCTTAATTCCATCTTATCGGATAAGGTCCGTAAAAATCGCTGAAGGTATTATCAGCACATCTTTTTCTCACAAAAAAGTTATAATTCACTGTTTTACTTAACCCTACATAGATGGCTTTCTGACCTGCGATTACCAAATCTCCACTTGCAGGAGGAGCAGAACTTATTGTCAAAACAGTTTCATATGCAGAAACCCCATCATTTTCCCAGGATACTGTAGCATCAAAAATAGAAGAAATTGCCGAAGAAGTTGTTTTTGAATACGTTGCATACCCCGGTTTTACACAAGTTGTCGTATTGCCGGCCAAGACGGTAACAGGTCCCGCCCAGTTGCTCCGCCCATTGTCTATTCCGCAATTTTTTCTCACGTAAAGGTCATATTTATTATCTTTATATAGAGGGAGATTATAGGAATTCTTATAGGTGACAATGGTGGTTCCCTTTCCTAAAGAAAAACCAGGTTCCCCATACTGCACTTCATAATATCCTTCGCCCTGACTAATAATACTCCAGGAAAGCCGGTTATTCCCTTTTTCAAATATCAAATTTGTTGGAGTTCCACATTTAGCCTGCGGGTCATATGGACTATCTCCTATACATCCTGCAGTACATAATCCAAAGAAGAGTACAATCGAAATGAGTCTTTTCATCGTTATTTTTTAGACCGTGAATTTACTGCAATTTCTTTAATGAATAAACGTGTTCCATCTTGAATATCTCCAAGTGAAAAGTCATGTATTTTATAAATGTACATTCACTATATTTACAAAAATTTAATACAGCTATGTTAAAAGCAGGTTTGGTAGGTGCCGGACACTTGGGAAAAATACATTTAAAACTTCTTAATCAATCAGATAGATATGAATTTGTAGGTTTCCACGATAAAGATGTTGAAAACGGAAAGAAATTGGAAGCCGAATTCGGATATAAATATTTTGAAAATTTTGATGAATTATTGGACCAGATCGACATGCTTGACATTGTCACTCCAACGATTTATCACTACGATTACGCTTTAAAAGCGATTGAAAAACGTCTTCACTTTTTTATCGAAAAACCGGTTACCCAGACTCTTGAGCAGGCAGAAGAAATTCTTCGTTTGTGCCAGGAAAACGGTATCAAGGCACAGGTAGGACATGTTGAGAGGTACAATCCTGCTTTCATTGCGACTAAGGAATACATCAGCAATCCAATGTTTATTGAAATCCACAGGCTGGCTGAGTTTAATCCCCGTGGCACAGATGTTTCTGTGGTATTGGACCTTATGATTCACGATCTGGATATTCTATTGAGTATGGCGAAATCCAAGGTTAAAAATATCCATGCAAGCGGTGTTTGTGTGGTAAGCAAAACTCCGGATATTGCCAATGCAAGAATAGAGTTTGAAAACGGATGTGTAGCCAACCTTACTACTTCCAGAATTTCTATGAAAGCCATGAGAAAAAGCAGGTTCTTCCAGAAGGATGCCTATATTTCTGTAGATTTCCTTGAGAAAAAAGCTGAAGTTATCAGAATGAAGGATGCTCCTGAAAGCCCTACTCCATTTGATATGATTATTGAGAATGCCGATGGAGAGAAGAATCAGATCTTGTTTGAATATCCGAATATTCAGCCTAACAATGCTATTCTTGATGAATTAAATTCTTTTGCGGATGCCATCACAGGTGACAAAAATGTAGAAGTATCTCTTGAAGACGGAACTGAAGCACTAAAAATTGCTCTGCAAATTATGAAGCTTATCAGCTAATATGAACATAAAGTCTGCTCTATTTCTGGCAGCTATTACAATGCTATCTTGTAATCAGAAGAAAAGTGGTTACGAGATAGATTGTGATGATCAAAAAAAGCAGGCTCAAAATGATTTCAATTATAAAAACTATACCTGGACCATTTTCTCCGGTTTAGCTTCTGATTATCTGGGAGAAGATGAATTTATCATACTTCTGAATTAGAATCATATAAAAACCAAGAAAATCCCAATATCCTGTGTAAGATTTCCTAATGATCAGTATGAAAACTGCAGGGAAATTGAGATGAACAGGCTTATTCTAAAAAGCTTCGGCAAGAAATTTATAGACTCTTTGCGTGATACTGCAAAACATCAGTTTATAAAAAGTCATCCTGATGAAGTGTTTTCTTATGAAAGATGTGATGATCTTTCACGTTATCCTAATTCTACAATGGATAATCAGTTTGAAAAAATTAAAGTTGATTACCTTCAAAAACATCCAATCCCTAAAGAATACATTAGGAAAAGAGAAAAATATTACTCTTATACTTCTGCTACGTTTACACTCACTAAAAACGGAAAAATTAAAGATTTATCAGTAGAAAGTGAATTTCAAAACAAAAAAAACAATATATTTGAAAAACAATTCAATAAACAATTGAAAGATTTTATTTCACATATACAATGGATTCCCGGCAAAATAAATGGTCTGAATGTAGACTCTTATTATGATGTGACCATTCATTATGACTAATTTCTAAAAATATTTCCTACTATTTTAAACCATTGAAACTACTATGAAAAGAGCTATTCTATTATCCGCAGTTTTATTGTCTCAATTTGGGACATCACAATTATTAAAGACTTCCGGACAGAAAATTGTTAATGATAAAGGTGAAAATATTCAATTGAGAGGTCTTGGCCCTGGCGGCTGGATGCTTCAGGAGGGATATATGCTGAAAACTGCTGATTTTGCAGGACCTCAGTATAAGATTAAGGAGAAAATTGCAGAATTAATTGGTGAAGATGGAATGAATGAGTTCTACAAAGCTTATCATAAAAACGGAATCACGAAACAGGATATTGATTTTCTGGCGAAATCAGGATTCAATTCTATAAGACTTCCGATGCATTACAATCTTTATACTCTTCCGATTGAAAAAGAGACTGTAAAAGGGAAAGACACGTGGCTGGAAGAAGGTTTTAAAATGACGGATGATCTGCTTCAATGGTGTACAGATAATAAAATCTATCTGATCCTCGACCTTCATGCGGCTCCCGGCGGTCAGGGAAATGATGCCAATATCTCTGATAATGATAAGTCTAAGCCTTCGTTGTGGGAAAATGAAGAAAATCAGAGAAAAACGATAGCACTATGGAAAAAATTGGCCGAAAGATATAAAGACAATCCATGGATTGGAGGCTACGACCTGATCAACGAACCTAATATTAATTTCACAGGTAAAAATCCGAATGGTACTGATGAAATGTCTAATGCCCCACTGTGGAAGCTTCAAAAAGATATTACCACAGCCATCAGAGAGGTGGATAAGAAACATATCATTTTTATTGAAGGAAATGGATGGGGAAATAATTATAACGGGTTGCCGGCTCTCTGGGACAACAATATGGCGTTCAGTTTCCATAAATACTGGAACTATAATGATGACCAGACGTTGAAATTTGCACTGGACCTTAGAGAAAAGCATAATATACCGATCTGGCTGGGGGAAACCGGTGAAAATTCTAATGTATGGTTTACTGAGCTGATTCAGCTTTTGAATAAGCATAATATCGGGTATGCATTCTGGCCAATGAAAAAGATTGACAATATCGCAGGAGTTACCAATGTGAAAATCACGCCTGAGTATGAGAAACTATTGGATTACTGGAAAAATGGTGGTGAAAAGCCTTCTAAAGAATATGCAAAGAAAGCTTTAATGCAGATTGCCGATAATTATAAACTGAGCAATACGGAAATCAAAAGAGATGTGATTGATGCGATGTTCAGACAGACAACAGATGCTTCAACAAAGCCATTCAAAAATCATCAGGTTCCGGGAAGAGTATTTGCTTCGGAATATGACTTGGGAAGAATCGGGGGCGCTTATCTGGATAAGGATTTCATTAATCTTTGGGTAAGTGATCCGGCTAAAAGGTCTGAATGGAACTTTGGACAGCAGATGAGAAATGATGGTGTAGATATCTATAAATGTAACGATACAGTTACCAATCAGTATTATGTAGGGAAAACGGAATCCGGAGAATGGCTTCAGTATACGGTTCAATCGAAAGGAGCCAAAAATTATACGTTTGATATCAGATATTCGGCGGCTAATGATTCTAAAATAAGAATCGAAACGGCTTCCGGAAAAGTTTTAGCCAGTGTATCACTAGCTTCCAGCGGAGGAAATGACAGCTGGAAAACCATTTCTGTAAAAAATATCAGTCTTCAGAAGGGGGAAAACAAAATCAGAATTTTCTTTGAAAATGATGGTGTCAATCTGAATTATTTTGAAGTAAAATAGTAATAATTATCTTAAATTGCAGCTCTCTTCCGGTCTTCAGAAGAGGGCTTTTTTAATGATAACATTATGAAAAAAACAGCATTCCTTTTTCTTCTGATTTCTGCATTCTCATTTGCACAGACTTCAATATTAGAACAAAAAATAAACTCAATTCTTAAGAACAAAAAAGCAACGGTAGGGGTTTCTGTTCTGGGCTTTGAAAATGGTTTTAAGTATGATAAAAATGCAGACAAAAAGCTGCCTATGCAAAGTGTATTTAAATTTCACATTGCCGCTGCAGTTTTGAATGCTGTAGATCAGGGAAAACTTTCTCTGGATCAGAAAATTGTCTTGAACAAATCGAATTTACTGGAGAATACCTGGTCGCCGCTTCGTGATAAGTATCCTGAAGGAAGTGCTGGGATTCCGTTAAGTGAAGTGATTGAATATACTGTTGCAAAAAGCGATAACAATGGATGTGATATTCTTCTCAAACTATTGGGTGGAACTCAGACTGTTCAGAAATTCATGGATTCTAAAGGAGTAAAAGGCTTTCAGATTAAATATAATGAAGAAGCGATGCACAAAGACTGGAATATTCAGTATGAAAATTACAGCACTACAAAATCAGCTGTCGATGTCCTTAAAAAATTCTATGACAGAAAATTATTATCTAAGAAATCTACAGATTATCTGATGAAAGTAATGTGGTCTACGTCAACGGGATTAAACAAAGTGGTGGAACAGCTTCCCAAAAATACTCCTGTGGCAAGAAAAACGGGAGCTTCCGGGAAAAATAAAGCAGGCTTAACGGGTGCAGAAAACGAAATAGGAATCGTTACTTTACCGAATGGCAAACATTATGCATTAACTGTATTTGTCAGTAACTCAATGGAAACGGACGCTGCAAACTGCAGGATGATTTCTGATATTTCCAAGGAAGTTTGGGAATATTTTAATAAATAAAATTTTAAGCTTATTTTTAAGCGATTTTAACATGAAAAAAATAATATTAACAACAGCTCTATTAGCTTTTACATTCTTTTACTCACAGAAGAATCAGAATTATTTACAGATCAGCTATGGAAGTGTATGCTGTGGTCCGCCATCTGATAAACCTGTCACTAGCTTTCTTAAAGAATTCAAGAGAAAATATCAGATCAAAAGCCTGGAAATCCTGATACAAAAAGGAATGGGCAGAGAAGGTGAATATACATTATATGTGGGTACAGATTATCTGACAAAAAATCAAAAAAACAGGCTTATAAGAGGTCTTATGGCTACTGTTTCCAATCAAAACAACAACAAAGAGAAAAGCAATAAAGGAAATGTCAGTTTTGATCCGGAACTTACTGTTGCACAGTCAGATCTTGCAGAATCAAAAAATTTAACTATCTATAAAAAATAAAGGAAAAATGATCAAAAACATTGTAGTTATCGGAGCGGGAACCATGGGAAATGGTATTGCACATACTTTCGCACAAAGCGGTTTTAAAGTAAATCTTGTGGATGTATCCCAGGAAGCTCTGGACAGAGGTTTAAAAACCATTACTACCAATCTTGACAGAATCATTGCAAAAGGAAATCTTACAGAGGAACAAAAAGCTGAAACGCTAGGAAACATCACTACTTTTACAGCCTTGAGGGATGCAGTAGGATCTGCAGACCTTATTGTGGAAGCTGCTACAGAAAATATGGATCTTAAACTGAAGATCTTCGGCCAGATGGATGAGCTGGCTCCTGCAGGTTGTATCCTTGCTACCAACACTTCTTCTATTTCTATCACCAAAATTGCTGCAGCCACTAAAAGAGCTGATAAAGTAATCGGTATGCACTTTATGAACCCGGTTCCCATCATGAAACTGGTAGAAATTATAAAAGGATATTCTACTTCTAAGGAGACTTTTGATGTCATTTATGAAATGAGTAAAACATTGGGCAAAGTTCCTGTAGAGGTGAATGACTATCCTGGTTTTGTGGCCAACAGAATTTTAATGCCAATGATCAATGAGTCTATCGAAACACTTTATAACGGTGTTGCCGGTGTAGAAGAAATTGACACGGTAATGAAATTGGGAATGGCACATCCGATGGGTCCGCTTCAGCTGGCAGATTTTATTGGTCTTGACGTATGTCTTGCTATTCTGAATGTAATGTATGACGGTTTCAAAAATCCTAAGTATGCACCGAACCCATTATTGGTAAACATGGTGACAGCAGGAAAACTGGGTGTAAAATCAGGTGAAGGCTTCTACGATTATTCTGAAAGCAAAAAAGCTGAAAAAGTTTCAAAAATGTTTTTGAAGTAATCTTAAATCAATAATTTTATTTATCTTTGAGAAAGTTAAAACATTAAAAAAATGAAATTACCAAAGTTTTTATTAGCAGATAATTCGGAGTTTCCAGAAGATCTATTCGTAGTTCATACAGAATATCCAAGATTTATCTTAAACGTTGAGGAAGAAGAAGTTGAGTGGTTAGATGATCTTGAGGGTGATGATGAAGAAACTATGGCAGACGAAGCGACTAAAGTAGTAGAAGCAGCGTTCAAATGGTGCGACGAAGAATTGGCTAAGTACGACGAAGAAGAGGAAGATTAATAATACTCTAAACATAAAAAAGGAACTCAATTGAGTTCCTTTTGTTTTTTTATTCCGATTTTGTGAATTTCAATAATAAAAGATTGTCTTTATACAATTCTAAAGTATTTCCGGAAATCACATATTTGTTTGCTTTTCCCATCATATCCATAAAGTTCTGCTCTACTCCGATGTTGTTACACATCATTTTTGTAGATCCCATTTGTCCCGCTGTGAAACCACCTGTAGACGGATCTATGGTAGCCGTTCCGAAATAGTTGTTACATCCAGCGTTTCCTGTGATCTTTTCTCCTTCAATATTCAATGTTGGAATTTTACCTTTTACATTGTCAGCCAATGTCCATTTTGTACTGGCAAGAGCAGGCTGAGCCTTTCCTACTTTAGAGGCAGAAGGACTTGTCATACTTCCACATGAAGCCAATACTGCAGCTGTACATATACTTAAAAAAAGATTTTTCATTTTTTTCTTTTTGAATTAATCCAAATTTACGGAAATTATATTATCTAAACGGGCTGCAGCGAATTTTATTATTCTTTAACATCTTATATCTTGAATATTTTTCAGATCTATTTTTTAAGGATGAAAGATATTATCTATAGTCATAAATTGGAAAATGCAAAGACGCAAGTTTATTAATATGCAACGGGTTTAAGTCGCAAGGATTTTATCTTCGATAAAATTTTACAGTGTCTTTGTTATTCCGAAAGAATTTATATTTTAATATACTCTCGCAAATTATGCAAATTAAACGGATTTTAGATTTATAGGCATTTAGATTCCTGACGGAATGGACAAAGGCTACAGATACATTGTTTCAGCAAACTTTAATACAAAAACCCTACATTTTAAACACTAATAACACGAATATTTTCACTAATATCACCAATGAATATTCAATAGGAACGGGCTTTAGCCTGTTTACTTAAAAAAGCAATATTCAAATGGCTTTAGCCGAAACCTATAAGTACAAACTCAGTTTCAAAACAAAAAAACGGACTTCATAAAGTCCGTTTCAATTATAATGATATATATATTTTCAAGTATTAAGATCTCAACTCTGCGTTGAATTCTTTCTGGAAAGATTTGATCAAAGAATCCATTACTTCTGTAATTTCTTTTTCTTCCAGTGTTTTTTCTTCATTTAACAGCTCGAAGCTCATTGCATAAGACTTCTTACCTTCAGGAAGATTTTTACCTTCATACACATCGAATAGATTAACACTCTTAATGAATGGAGATTTATTCTTTTTAGCAGTCTGATATAAATCCTGATAGTTTATATTTTTATCGATCAACAACGCTAGGTCTCTTCTGATTTTGTTGAACTTCGGAATGTCTTTGAATTTCAGTTCGTTTTTAGAACGAAGTTCCTGAGCATATTCCAGTTCAATTTCTGCATAGAAACAATCCTGATCAATATCAAAATCTTTTAATAAAGCAGGAGCTACTTTTCCGATTCTTACTAAAGCTTTACAATCTGCTTCATATACCAATGCATCAGAGAATCTTTCATCAGACAGAGCAGCTTCTTTATAGTCTACAGCCAGTCTTTCCAATAAAACCTTTACATAAGCCTTAAGGTTATAGAAACTTACAGCAGATTTCGGCTGAAGCCAGTTTTCTGCAGCATCTCTTCCGGAAACCAATAATGCCAGCTGTTTTCTTTCTTCGTATTTATCTTTTTTGTGATAGATTTTTCCTAATTCGAAGAACTTGATGTCCTGGTTTTTTCTATTGATGTTGTATGCTGTATTCTGAAGAAGGCCTTCCAATAAAGACTTTCTCATGAATGCCAAATCTCCGCTTAAAGGATTTAAAAGTTTTACGGCATCAGTTTCATCTTTTACAGAAGTTAATGAGTTATTCATCACTTCATTGAAACCAAGGCTCTGTAAACCTCTTGCCCAAGTATTTTCCAGTTCATCCTGATCGTTAGCACTTAGCTTAACCGGGGTAAACGAAATTTTCTGTGGAGCATCAATTTTATTATATCCGTAGATTCTTAAAATCTCTTCTATAACATCTATTTCTCTTGTTACATCTGCTCTGTAAGCAGGAACAGAGATTTCAAAACCATTAGGAATTTCATTTAAAACCTGAATTTCCAATGCTTTTAAGATTTCCTTTACTTTTTCTCTGTGAATTTTTGTTCCTAAAATCTGCTCAATTTTAGAGAATCTCAGGATCACATAGTTGTCTTCTATTTTCTTAGGATACTCTTCCAATAACTCTCCTACTAATTTCCCTTCAGCAATTTCCTGAATCATTTTAATAGCGTGGGTGATCGCCGTTCTTGTAAGATTCGGATCTACTCCTCTTTCAAATCTGAAAGAAGCATCGGTATTCAAACTGTGGGCTTTTGCTCCTTTTCTTACCGCAATCGGATTGAAATAAGCACTTTCCAGGAATATTGTTTTTGTTGTTTCAGATACTCCGGAATTCGCACCACCGAATACTCCAGCGATACACATTGGATTGTCTTTACCATCTTTGATCATGATTTCAGAACCATTCAGTGTTCTTTCCACCCCATCCAAAGTAGTAAATTTTGTTCCCGGTTTTACGACTCCTACTTTCACTTTTTTATCTGCAATTTTGTCTGCGTCAAATGCGTGAAGCGGCTGCCCGTATCCGTGAAGAATATAGTTGGTAATATCTACAACATTATTGATTGGGCTCAACCCGATCGCTTTCAGTCTGTCTTTTAACCAAGATGGAGATTCTGCTACTTTTACATCTTCAATTACGGCTCCGATATATCTTGGACACAATTCTGCATCTTCAATTTCCAGTTTGAAATCATGAGTTCCTTCATTATTCAAAGCTTCAGAAGCTACTTTATTGAACTGCGACTTTAGTTGATTTGTAGAAAGATAAGCATGCAGATCTCTGGCAACACCATAGTGAGACATTGCATCTGTTCTGTTCGGGGTTAATCCGATTTCAAAAACCTCATCATTAGTCAGCTCAAAATAGTCAGCAAAGTTTTTCCCTACTTCATATTTGGTTTCATCCAGCACCATGATTCCTCCGTGATCTTCACTAAGACCCAATTCGTCTTCTGCACAGATCATTCCCTGAGAAACCTCTCCTCTGATTTTCGCTTCTTTAATTTCAAAAAAGTTTCCGGTTTTGTCATAGATTTTAGTTCCGACAACTGCTACAGGAACAGTTTGTCCTGCTTCTACATTAGGAGCTCCGCAAACAATATTTAATACTTTTCCGTTTCCTACCTCTACTGTTGTCTTCTTCAGTTTGTCAGCATTCGGATGTTTCTCGCAGGTTAATACTTTACCTACAACGATTCCTTCCAAACTGCCTCTTACACTTTCAAATTTATCTATCCCTTCAACCTCAAGACCTATATCTGTAAGGAATTCACCGATTCTTTCAGTTTTTGATTCCGTTTTTACAAAGTCCTTCAGCCAGTTGTTTGATATTTTCATTTGTTTATCTATCTACTTGTTTAATTCGTCAGATGAGTATTAGAATTTCATCTGCTCTATTTTGAAACTTTTATTTGAAATTCCACGCTGTATTCCAGTATGATTTTTCAAGCTACAAATGTCGTGTTTTTTTGAGAAATAGAGAAATTTAGAAGCCACTTTAAGATAATAAATTTTCGTTAAGAGATTCGCTTCTCATTCGTGGATTTATTGGTCAGATGGTCTCACCGCTTTCTTCAAGCTATCGGAGAATACTACCAGGCCTCCGGCCATCATGATAATATCTTTCAAGACCAGACGTCCTGCCCCTGAGAGATAGGGAAATCCATACTGAGGTGTGGAATAATCTCCTCCCAGATTGGGTACATATACTTCCGGAGTCGTGATCAGAAATGACAGGGTAACCAATGACATTAAGAATGTTAAAGCTCCTCCAACAGCTCCGATTTTAGGAAACCAAATACCTAATACAACCAAAACACTGATCACGATAATCATTGTTCCCAATCCATAAGAAAATGTATAGGTTCCGTTTTCCTGATGCCAATCAATGTTTTTCTGAACAACTTTTCCCTCAGGGTTTTTATACAGAGTGTATTCTGCAACAGGCTTTTTATCTTCATTAAGAACTTTGGTGCCCGCATTTTTGTAGAAGAAACTCATCAGAGGGCTGTTGGCTACAAAAGGAACAATTCCATCGGCTTCGTAATGAAATGCCTTTAAGCCTCCAATCCAGGCCATAACGATAAAGATTGAAATTCTGAGAAAATTGAAAAACAAGGTATCCAATTGTAATAAACGATGATAAAGTCTGTTGTTTTGCATGTGATTTATTTTTTTCAAAGGTATTCACATGCTCAGAGCCCTAACATAGATATTTGAGGACATTACATGGACATTTTCGCCACCACAGAAATTCCCACTTCTTCTCTATATTTTTTGGGAGAGCATCCCACCGATTTTTTGAAATATCTGCTAAAGTAAAATTCATCTGTAAACCCAAGCTCCGAAGCAATTTCCTTTACGGACCGATACGTTAGGTGCAGCAGTTTTTTAGATTCAAGGATGATTCTTTCATTGATAAGCTGTGTAGGCGTTTTCGCAAATTCTTTTTTTACCGCTTTGCTTAATGTATTATTGGTGATGCTCAGTTTATCACTGTAAAATGACAGCTCTTTTTCATTTCTAAAATGGGCTTCCAACAGTTTCTGAAATTCTGCAGCATATTTATTGGGAAGCTTATCGGTAGAAACCGTACTGTTTTCAATGCTGCTTTTCTGTTTACTGCCAATCGCAAGAATAAGCTGTATATAAGTTTTGATGATGGATTCTGAAAAATGGTGTTTTTCACATTCTTCTTTTCTGATATGATTAAAAAGCTCGAGAATATAATGATAGTTCTCTTCAGACAGTTCAATCCCAGGATTCAGATAAATATTATTGAAGAGAAGCCCGTTGCACGCCACTTCTTCTTTATGATATTCTATACAGTAATAATCCCCATGAAATAAAAGCACATGGATATTTTCATCAGACTCCGACGCCAGTTTCAACTTCTGATATGGGGAAAGAAACAGGATATTGTATCCCTCATAAGAATAATTGATATCATCCACAGAAAAAACACCGGAACCTTTCCATAGAACAACACTATAGTTTTCTGTAGCCAGTTCTGAGGGAAGATCTGAGGTATGATAAGACTGTATTTTTATTTTCATTATGAAAAGTGATCAAAATAAATACATCCACAATAAGACTGATTTCCCAGTTTTTGTAAAATGCTTGTGAAAACATAAATTTAAGTTAAAACAAAGCTACAAAAAACTCATCGAAAGAGCTATTTTAAAATTTAACCAACAGAAAACAAAACTATTTTAACGAATATTATAAAACAAAAATCCGATTTATTGCATCCACATTCTCCAAAACAAAAAACTTTTAGAAAATACGGCTTCCCACCATTGGGAATAAAATATTACTTCTATATTTAACTTACAAACTTTAAAATTAACGCATTATGAAAAAATTAAAAAAATTATCCAGAAACGAATTGAAAGATTTAAAAGGTGGAACATCCTACGGCGACATGTGCAGCCTGGGAAACAATGACAATTGTTCTCAGTATGGACTTGAGTGTGGGCTTTATATAGGAAGAGATAATGCTGTTGGAGAATGGGCTGCTTTTAGATGCATGTAAATAATTCACTCCCTCTTTTATTCAAAGAGGGAGTTTATATATTAAAAAATGTATAAAACTTATACCTCTCAAAAAATTATTGTTCTTCTTTTTTTCCTTGTATACATTATTGCTCCTTCTCAAAGTTTGACAATTATGTATGAACTTATTCATAAACCCTCGAAAGTCGATAAAAACACCAAATCAAAAATATACTATTTGGATGTTGTAAATCAAGAATCTGTTTTTCGTGATGAAATCAGAAAAAAGTCAGATTCCTTGATTTATTATGAAAATAACTATGGATTAGGCTATCCTAATATCAATGAACAGATATACCTCAAAAAAAACTTGAAAACGAATCGGATTATAAGATATTATACATCAATGATAAACAGGGATAAATTTTATATTCCGATTACCGAAATCATTATTTGGAAACTTTCGCCTGATATCAAGGTGATAGGAGATATGAAATGCCAAAAAGCCGAAACCACATATGGGGGCAGACATTGGACAGCATGGTTTGCCCAGGAAATTCAAATTCCTGAAGGACCATATATATTCCATGGTTTACCGGGATTAATTACAGAAATATATGATGATAATGAGGATTATTTATTCCGATTGATTAAGACTCAAAAATTTAATCAAAAAAACTTATATGTGCCAGAGGAAGATCAAGGAAAAGAAATCAATTGGGAAATATTCAAAAAACTCATGCTAGATTTCTACGCCGATCCTTATGCATATATAAAAACAACTGGTTATAAAGCCATGACGGATGATGGGAATGGAGGAATGAAAAAATTAGATTTTAGAGAAGCTACTTTTGAAATTCAAAAAAGCTTAAGAGAAAAAAATAATCCTATCGAACTAAATCAAAAGATTGATTTTAAATAGAATTTTAAGAACTTTTACTAATAATAAAAAAGAAAGCCGGAAAAAATCCAGCTTTCTTTTTATGGGTATATATTAATCTTACAATCCGATTACCGGCATTGATAACATTAAGATATTTTCGTTTTCTTCAAGACCGTCAAGAGGTTCGATGATCCCTGGTCTGTTAGGTTGGGACATTTTCATGGTGATATCATCAGATCCTAAAATCGTCAGCATTTCAGTTAAGAATTTAGAACTGAATCCGATATTGATATCTTCTCCGTTGTAGTCACAAGGAATCTGCATGTCTGCTTTGTTTGCATATTCAGTATCTTCAGCATGAAGGTGAAGAATATTTCCAGAAAGCTTGAATCTTACCTGATTGGTAGATTTATTAGACATGATAGATGCTCTTTTGATCGCTCCCAACAAAAGGTTTCTGTTGATCGTTAATACATTTGGATTTTCCTTCGGAATTACCGCTGTATAGTTTGGATATTTTCCATCAATCAGTCTACAGATCCAGATATGCTTACCAAAAGTAAACTTAGCCATATTCTCATTGAAGTCGATGGTAACGTCTTCATTAGAACTTGCCAGGATATTTTTGAAAATGTTCAGAGGCTTTTTAGGCATGATAAACTCCATCGGCTCAGCATTGATAAGGTCTGCTCTTTTGTATACCACCAATCTGTGGGAGTCTGTAGAAACGAAATTGGTTTCGTTTTCTCCAAACTGGAAAAGAACTCCTGTCATTACCGGACGAAGAGAATCGTTACTTGTCGCAAATAGGGTGTTCGTCAAAGCTTCAGACAAAACTCCTGCCGGCATCGTAACACTTTGTGAAGCGTCGAATTCTGGCAATTCCGGATAGTCATCCGCATTGTCTAATGCTACTGCGAAATTATCTTTTTCATCTAAAATCTCAAGCTGGCTGCCAGTTCCTTCGGCATTGTCTTTTACAACAAATGTCAGAGGCTGTTCACCATATGTCTTGATAAAATCCTGAAAAATTTTAGCAGGAACAGCAAATTTACCTGTATCATCAGACTTTACTTCCAGAGAAGTAACAAGAGTTGTCTCGCCGTCAGATGCTGTAATGGTAACATTATTTCCGTCTAATTCAAAAAGATAGTTTTCTAAAATCGGTCTCGATTGAGAGCTTGATATTACGCCACTTACAGTTTGCAAAGCCTTCTGCAGTTCACCACTTGAAATAATAAATTTCATAGATTTATAAAATAAGTTTGTACAAATATAATAAATAGATACAACAAAGAAAAGAATAATATGGAGGAGTTTTGAACAAATATCCTTAATCTGTTTTGAGCCTTGACATTATGCTCTGATTTCCGTGAAGATTCATTTTTTTATCAAAATACAAAGTCTATCTTTGTGTGAAAAGTTAGAAATCATGCAAAAACCTCCTATCCATAAAAGTTTTCTCAATGCTTTCCGGGGTGTTTTTATGATGGTAAAAACGGAAAGGAATTTCCAGATTGAACTTTTGGCGTTTTTTGTCAATCTCTTCTTCATTTTCTATTTCCGACTGAATAGTACAGATGCTGCTTTGGTCCTGATTGCTGCTTTTGCAGTTCTGACTGCCGAAATTTTCAATACTGCCATTGAAAAGATCTGTGATATCATTCAACCTGATTTCGACAAAAGAATCGGGTTTATTAAAGATATTGCTGCGGGAGCTGTTGTTTTGACAGCTATTGCCTCGGTGATTGTCGGGATTCTGGTTTATGGAAAATATATTTTATCATTTATATCATAGAACATATGTTTTTATAAATTCAAAGTTCTTCAATGGATATTTTTTATTATGTTCGCGAAAAATTAATTTATGAAAAAGATTTTGGCGGGGGTTCTGGGTTTAGTACTTCTTTCATCATGTGGTAATGATAGTGATACTTTACCTATAGAAAATAATGGAAATTCTACTACGGAAAATATTGTGGGAACATGGAAAATACAAACCCAATATACAGTTTCCGGTACTGATAAAACGACTGTTATAAAAGAATATGCTCCTGATGACTGTAAGAAGAAAAGCACTTATGAATTCAGAAATGACGGAAAGTATTATATGACGGACTATAACAGTGTCAGTTCCGGATGTCAAAAAGCTGAAGCCACTATTAGTTACTCTTATTCTTCTGCAAATATGGAAGTTACAATAGGCAGTAATACCGCAAAAGTGCTTGAACTTTCATCCAACAAATTCATCTTCCTTGTTACTGATAATGAAGATCATAATAACGATGGAATTAATGATTACACAAAATATGTTTTATATAAGTAATCCATAGTAAAAATAGATAAAGCCTGCTAACATTCATGTAGCAGGCTTTTTTATTATTGCCGAGTCGATATTTTCTTTCCGATTTTATTTCACCGCAATTAAGATATCCACTTCTGCATCCGAAGGATCTTGTGCTTTTTCTCCATAGACTTCAAAATCGGCTGTAAACACTCTTCCCATATCCATTTCCCAGATTTTCAGCCATTCATTGATGATCAACCCTTTTGAAAGGTCCCCTTTTGTCGTAAACTTCAGATAATCTCCACCGTCAAAAGAATAGCCTACCATTCCGTCAGGAATACTGTCAAGATTTTCTACTTTGCACCCAAGAACCGTTGTATAGGGCCTGGTATGGTCTTTTTCATAATCCGTATAAATAGAATAGATGGTGTTGTCTATTTTATTAGGAATCGAATTGATTATATTTTCGTTCATCATTTTCCCCCATAATACAGGGATATCTTTTGCTGCCTGTTCATTTTCATTGGTCGTTCTTACCGAAATCCCTATGACCTTAAAAGGTTCTATTTTCACGTTATTCATTTCCTGATTTTTTTTGTAAGACAAAGATAAAGACAGATTGTGACAACGGTGTGTCAGGAGTCTTTTAAGTTTTCGCTAAAGCCCGTTTCTATTGAATTAAAAAAAAGAGTTTGGTGGGATTGCTTCGCTTTGCTCGCAATGATTATTTTCCAACATAGATAAATCCTTTTTTTCCGGATTTAAAAACGGTTTCAATTCTTTTATAATCATCTACTTCATATTCGTCTGCCTGGAAGATTTCTGCTTCTGTTACTTCAAAAAGCACTCCTTCTACCTGATCATCATCATTCCCTGAAAATTCCAATACCGGATGGTATTTCTGCCCGCTTTTCCGTAATACTTCCGGGTCTGTAATTTCAAGCATATTGAGTTTATATCCTGACAAGATATCTTTTTCACCCTGTAAAAGACGTCCAAAAGTCTCGATTTGAACCTGCTCTTTCTGCAATGTTCCGTAAGAAAATAATTGTGGCATTATAAATATTTTTCAATGATTGGGATAGCGATTTCAGCCATCATTCCATAGCCTTTTTCATTAGGATGTACACCGTCTGCAGAAAGCAGTATCTCTTTATCATCCAGAAAAGCGGAGTAAAAATCAATATATTTCAACGAATTTTCGGCTGCCAGCTCTTTCAGGATCTGGTTGTAAATGATCACTTCTTCATTGGTTCTTAACTTCCCTGAGCTTACTACTACTCCATCTACCTTTTGAGAGAAAGGAAGAATACTTACGAGATAAATTTCATTGGAGAATTGTGCAGCATGTGTGATGGCTGTCTTAATATTTTTTTTAAATTTTTCAGGATCTACAATCTGCACCCCCTCTTTTATAGCAAGATCATTGGCTCCGTAGCTTAAAAAAACGATATTCCCGTCAGCAGAATTTCTTGCGTTCATTTCATGGGGAATCCTTTTCAGTAATCCTTCTGTAGTTTCTCCTCCTATTCCCAGATTGAACAGGATTAGCTCATCTCCATTTCCTTCGTGAAATTTCTGCAGGGCATATCTTTTCAGAATATCTACCCACCCGCCAAAAACTCCGTCATACTCCCCGTAGGTAATGCTGTCACCGAAGAACAGCCCGTAAATAATTTTCTTCATTCAACTTTTATTGTTTCCTGTTTTGTTTAAGTAAAAGTATTAAGAAAAAATTATTCAATGGTATTAAATTCTTTCAATTTACCTATTTTTTTTAACGCAAAGTCTGGAATGTATATTGTAAATTAAAGAGAGCAAAGAAGGGAATCAACAAGTTGATTTGATGAAGCAGATAGTAATCAAAATGATTTGGACCATTAAGATTTTATAAGAGGTGAAGAATTATTAAGATAGAAGCTAAAGCTATTATTAAGAGTGCTTCATTCATCATTGATGAATCTTAACTTCACTTAAAAACTTTATTATTCTTAATGGTTAAATAATATATTTTGTTTTTTTGACGCAAAGGCTTTATTTTTAGCATGTTGATTCAAGGAAGCAAAGAAGGAATCAACAAGTTGATTTGATGAAGCTGGTATTACCCAAAATGATTTGAACCATTAAGATTTTATAAGAGGTGAAGAATTATTAAGATAACAGCTGAAGCTATTATTAAGCGACTTACTTTATTCATCTTAGATGAATCTTAACTTCCCTTAAAATCTTTACTCTTCTTAATGGTTTAAAATCCGCATCATTACTTATCATTCCAACCTCAACGTAATATTGGTATGGGATTCTATAATTTCTATCAGAATATCAAAAATGGTCTGTCCTTTTCCTTCGGTCAAATCATCTAATTTCTGCTGCATCAATTCTATATTGAAAGGTTTTCCTTGTCTGATTTTATTTTCATAAAATTCACGGGTCGTATCAAAGCCTAATTCTTCTTTTGATTTCTGTGATTCTTTCCAGACGATTTCAATTTCTTCTTTGTTTTCGAATACACCAAAACCTCCGTAGAGAATATCATCAAAGCCATCCAGCGTTCCTACTTTCCAATCCGCATCTTTCATCAGAACATTGGAGATCTCTTCGTAGAAACCTCCTAAAGACGAAAAATGACCGCCATTGATGACGATCATTTTTCTTGTATTGTTATTTGAAGTATTCAACACCGTTTTTGAATATGTTGTGATAATTCGCGGTTGGTATATTTTTCATGAGACCTTCAGCAAATCTTTCCGGGTGTCCCATTCTTCCGTAGATCTTTCCACATGGGCTGGTAATTCCTTCAATTCCGAATAATGAGTTGTTCGGGTTGAATGGCATTCCATGAGCGATGTTTCCATCAAGATCTATGTATTGAGTAGCGATCTGTCCGTTTTCATACAGCTTCTTGATTTCTTCTTCTGAAGCCATGAAACGTCCCTCTCCGTGAGAAATAGGAATGGTGAAAGTCTGACCTTTCATTCCTTTTAACCAAGGGCTTTCGTCATTCAATACTTGTACAGTCACCATCTGAGAGATATGTCTTCTGATTGCGTTGTGAGCCAATGTTGGAGAGTTTTCATCAAGATCTTTGATTCTTCCGTATGGTAACAACCCTGACTTCACGAGAGCCTGGAATCCGTTACAGATCCCGATGATCATTCCGTCTCTGTCTAACAATTCGTGAACTGCCTTTTTCATTTTCTCGTTTTTCAGAACGTTAACGATGAATTTTGCAGAACCATCCGGCTCGTCTCCTGCTGAGAAACCTCCGGAGAATGCCAGAATCTGAGAGGTTCTGATCTCTTCTACCCATGCATCAATGCTTTCATCCAATAATTGGTGATTGATATTGATCAAAGGCAGACTGCTTACTACAGCTCCTTCTTTCTGGAATGCATTCAGCGTGTCATATTCACAGTTGGTTCCTGGGAACACTGGAGCAAAAACTTTCGGCTGTGCAATTCCGTGTTTTTTAATGATGATATTTCTTGGATGAATTGAGTTTGATTTTTCATCAATTTCAATCGTGATCTTTTCTTTTTCTACTGTTGGGAAAAGGTTTTCGAATGTGTTTGTATTGGCAGATACCAGATCTACAATACTGGATTCAAGGTTGTTGATTTTTAAAGTCCCTGAATCTTTTACTTCTCCGATCAACTGAAGAGCAGCTGAGCTTAATTCTTCTTTTGATTCAATGATTAAGCTTCCGATATTTTTCGCCAATAAAACGGTTTCATCGGTATTGATTTCAGCACCTAATCTGTTCCCGAAGCTCATTTTTGCTAACGCTACTGCAAGACCTCCTTCTTTTACTGTTTTCACAGAAACAATTTTACCTGCCTTGATATTTTCGAAGATGAATTCAAAAACTTCTTTTAAAGCATCATAATTCGGAAGTCCGTTTTCCTGAGCAATATGATTGAAGAAATACAGTTTATTGCCTACACTTTTCAATTCAGGAGAGATGATATTTTCTTTATCCCCGTTGGCACATGCAAAAGAAATCAAGGTTGGCGGAACATTCAGATCCTGATATGTTCCACTCATGGAATCTTTACCTCCGATTGCTGCTAAACCAAGTTTGATCTGTGCATCATAAGCTCCTAAAAGGGATGCTAAAGGTTTACCCCATTTCTCAGGGTTTTGTCCTAATTTTTCAAAGTATTCCTGGAAGCTTAATCTGATGTTTTTGTAATCTCCACCCATGGCAACGATCTTTGCAACACTCTCCACTACAGCATAAGATGATCCTAATAGTGAGTTTTGTTTTGAAATTTCAGCATCAAATCCCCAGCTTGCCAAAGAAACAGTCTTAATGTCTTTTGCTCCAAGAATGGGTAATGTCTGCACACTTCCTTCCATCAGCGTCTGCTGGTATTTCCCTCCTAAAGGCATCGCCACTGTAGTTGCTCCAATTGAAGAGTCAAACATTTCCAACAGCCCTTTTTGGGAAGCTACGTTTTTATCTTTTAAGATGTTCAGGAAGTTTTCAGCTGTGAAAGCTTTAGTTTCTTCTTTTACTTCATCAAGGTGAGTGATTTTCACTTCCTGAGATTTGGAACATCCGTTGGTATCTAAGAAAGCTCTTGAAAGGTCTACAATTTTGTCTCCTTTCCAGAACATCTGCATTCTTCCTGAATCTGTTACTTTTGCTACTTCTACAGCAACAATGTTTTCAGCTTCACAGAATTTGATGAACTTTTCTTTATCTTTTGGATCTACGACTACCGCCATTCTTTCCTGAGATTCAGAAATAGCAAGCTCGGTTCCGTTCAATCCTTCGTATTTTAATGGCAATACATCTAAGTTCACTTCTAAAGAATCTGCAATCTCACCGATCGCCACAGAAACTCCTCCTGCTCCGAAGTCGTTTGATTTTTTGATCAGCTTCGTTACTTCAGGATTTCTGAATAGTCTCTGAATTTTACGTTCTTCTACAGCATTTCCTTTCTGAACTTCTGAACTCATGGTATGGATAGAGGTTTCATCCTGTTCTTTTGAACTTCCGCTTGCTCCTCCAACTCCGTCACGACCTGTTGCTCCTCCTAAAATAATAATTGAATCACCGTTTTCAGGTTTCTCACGTCTTACCCAGTCTACAGGAACCGCTCCGGTAACGAAACCAACTTCCATTCTTTTCGCCTTATAGCCTTCATCATAGATTTCAGAGACCATTGTAGTGGCAAGACCGATCTGGTTACCATAAGATGAATATCCATTAGCAGCCTGTTTTGTAATGGTTTTCTGTGGTAATTTTCCTGGTAATGTTTTGTCTACCGATTCTAAAACGTCTGCAGCACCCGTCAATCTCATTGCCTGGAATACAAAAGATCTTCCTGATAATGGATCTCTGATGGCACCTCCTAAACAAGTAGATGCTCCTCCGAAAGGTTCAATTTCTGTCGGGTGGTTGTGCGTTTCGTTTTTGAACAATAGATACCAAGGTTCTTTTTTACCGTCGTATTCTGCTTCGATCTGGATGGTACATGCGTTGATCTCATCAGAGATTACAAGGTTATCCAGGTTTCCTGTTTTATGGAAATATTTACCGCATACTGTTGCAAGATCCATTAGGGAAATTGGCTTCAGCTCACGGCCTAAGAATTTTCTTTTTTCGATATAGTCATTGAAAATAGTTTCCAATGTGTGTTTGAACTGACCTTCAAACTGAATGTCTGACAATTCTGTTTCGAATGTAGTGTGGCGGCAGTGGTCGCTCCAGTACGTGTCTAATACTTTCAGTTCCGTTTCCGTAGGATTTCTCTCTTCAGTTTTGAAGTATTCCTGAATGAATTTCAGGTCATCCAATCCTAGTGCAAAACCGTGATTGTTATAGAAGTCTTCAAGTTCTGCATCATTGAAATTGATGAAGTTTTCGTGGATGATCACTTTTGATGGTGTTTCATCTGCAGGGATATTTAAGATGGTTAAGTCTTTTTCCTGAGATTCTACTTTGTTGATCAGAAGGTCTTTGATCTTAACCAGATCTGCTTCAGAAACTCCTTCAAATTCGATCAGCTTTCCACTTCTTACTTTTGATTTTTCATTTTCTGTCAGCAAAGCGATACACTGCTGTGCAGAGTCTGCTCTCTGATCATACTGGCCAGGCAAAAATTCCATTCCGAAATGAATAGTTTTTACTGGGTTTTCTGTATGTAAAATATCAGTAACAGGATCTACAAAAGTATTGTTCACCACTTTTTCAAATTCTCCGTCATTCAAATTGAAAATATCATATACATTGTATACTTTCACACTTTGAATTGCCGGAACAACTGCTTTTACTTCATCAAAAATTTTTGGACTTTCAACATCGAAAATTCCTCTTTTTTCTACGAAAATTCTTTTGTTATTAGACATTAGATGTCAGATTTTAATATTAGATTTATTTTTCTTTTACTTTTCTGATTTCAGAGTATCCATCACAGACTATTGCTTTCTGTACCGATCCTCTTTGTGGGTGTTATCATCCACCCTATATTATTGAGTACAAATTTACTCTTTTACTTTCTTTTTCCTCTATCTTTTTCTTATAAAACGAATGCCAGATTATTATCTTTGGTACCGTCATTATTGGATGCATTTTTAGTATACTTTTGATTCTTTTGCAACTTTCTGAGCAGCTGCATCTATGATTGAATAAACCGTTTTCTCATTTTGTGCATAATTTTTCACAAATGCTAACGTCAATATTAATACGAATATATTTTTCATTCAATTAACTCAGAGTATACCTGTCTTTACAATGTTATTACTAGACTATTATTTTCAGTTCCGTCGGTATTGGAGGCATTTGGAGGAGTTGTCATCCAGCCTTCTTTATTGAATACAAATTTAAAGGAATAGGTCTTTCCTTTTTCAAATTTGGATATTGGAACTTCCAATTCAAAAGAGTTATTATCCTTCTTGGTCATTTGATATTCTTTATTTTCAGGATTCCAGTCGTTGAAACTTCCTGCTACAGCGATGGTATTGATCAGGTCAGCATTCAGATTCTTTGGATGGGTGTAAGAGAAAACAACTTGATTTCCCTTAACAGAATATCCATAGACCTGCTTCTTGTCTGACGTAGAAATCAAATTTCCCACTAAATCCGCAGCTGTATTATAAAGGATCCCAAATGTTTCAGGTCCGTTGATATTTACAATAATACAAACCCCTATATTCAATTCGGGATATACAGCAAACCAGGTATTTGTTCCGTAGGATCCGCCGTGTTTAAAGCCTACTTTTCCTTTTTCACTGATAAAATATTTGTTCCAGAAATATCCACACCATGCTTCTTTACTATTATCAATATTTCTCTGTGATTCCTGTGCTATTTTATTTTTTGAATCTAATTCTTCTCTTAAAAACTTCACCATATCTCCCATTGTAGATTTGGTTTTTGCACCGCCGGCACCCCATAGGTCACTTTTTGAAGCGGGCATCAGACGGTAATTGATATGGTAACCATTGGCCTGTACCTCATTTTTATCGAGCTCCAGTTTGGTGTGGTTCATTCCCAATTTTGAAAAGATATTCTCCTGTAAAAGGGTTTCATAGCTTTTCCCGTATATATTTTCCAACATGAGTCCTGTAAGTTCCAGACTCAGATTACTATATCTGTATTTTGTTCCGGGAAGCATGTCCAGTTGTACGGTTGCCAGATCTTTCTTAAAGTCTTCTTTTGTATAATTTTCATTCAGTTTGTTATACAGAAAGGGAGTTTCATCCGACATATTTTTTCTTAATTCATCATCATTAGGAAGGTTTCGCGGCAATGCTGTCTGATAAGAGATCAAATTTCTCACTTTTATCGGAACGCCTTTATATTCCAGGTTTGGGTAAGACCCTTTCAGGTATTTACGTACATCGTCATCCAGATTTACTTTTCCATCCAGAACCGCTTTTGCCAGCAACTGACCTGTCAAAAGTTTGTTTACTGAGGCGATTTCAAAATAGGTATTATCATCTGCTTTATTTCCTTTTCCTTTATCAATTTCTCCAAAGTGCCTTGTATATACTTTACCATCTTTCAGAATCCCGATAGATACAGAGTAAGCTCCTGATTTCTGGGCAAGCTTTTCGGCATTTGCATCAATAATTGAATTGATGGTCTGATCATTTTGCGCATGACTCTTTATACATAGTAAAGCAAATACAAATAATAAAGCATTTTTCATGGTATAGATTTTATTAGTTGATGAACTTATTGGGATTATCCGGGCGTTCCTTTTGATATTGTTCAGCCGATTCTATTTCATTCTTCAACCATTCTCCGAAAGGAATTCTTTCTTCATTCTCATCTTCTATTGCATAGAATGCTTTCCCATCTTCTGATACCAGAAATTTAAAATTTGATAACATTCCTAAATCTTTTTTCCTGTAATCATAGGTATTTACCTGATAATACGGGAAGTTTTCTTTTGGTCTTTCCACGATTTCAAAAAGCAGATTCTTTTCTTTTTCAGATAATTTATTGTAAACGTTTACATAATAAAGGTCTGCTAATTTTTTCTTTTGCTTTTCAAAGAACTGCAGCATATTTTTTTCTTTCCCATTGTATTGAAAAGGATTTGGATAATACTTCCCATCTATTTCAACATCCTTCTCTGATTGTTTAGCCAGGGGCTGAACAGTTTGTCCTTTACCATTCATGATGCCCCAGGTTCCCCCTACAATTGATTTATGCTCATCATCCGTTTTCTCCCAATCGCAGCCGTCACAAAATGCAGCATATCCATAATTAAAAGGTGATGCAAAATCATGCTCAGCTTCAATGACAGTCTTTCCGTTTCGGTCTGCAAATCCTACTTTACCATTTTTCACCAATCTTCTTACGCCTTCAGAGAAATAATCTGCTCCATTGTCATAGAGAAATGGGGTATAAAGAAAGTTTCCTTTTCTGTCATAGACATATCCCCAGGTATTTTTCTGATATTTTTTTCCTTCTTTGCTCCCATCAAATAAAATGGTTTCTCCTTCTACCGGATCACCGTCTTTAAGGTATCCAAAGATTTTAAATTGTGCCGGAACTATAATTTTCCCTGCTTTACTTTTTACTCCAACCAAGGAATCTTTAGTTTTAAAATAATGTAAAACCTCTTTTTGCTGAGAAAAAGTGAGAATGGGTAATAGTAAAATGGTTAATAGTATACTTTTCATATGGTTGGAAATAAAAAATGCAGCCCAAAAGGCTGCATATGTTTTATACTTTAAGATCAGCTTCCAATCCTATCAGGTCTTTATTCTGGTCCAAAATAGGCTGAACTTCATTCTGAATGAATTCCTCCGTCTGGATTGGTGCGAAACCAATAAAGTTCTTAGGATCTAAAACTTCTTTGAGTTTTGATTTGTCTAGTTTTAAAGAATCATCATTTAAAATTCTTTCGATAAGGTCATTTTCTTTTCCTTCTTCCTTCACTTTCTTGGATGCTTCCATAGAGTGGACTCTGATCACCTCGTGAATTTCCTGACGGTCACCCCCTGCTTTTACTTCTTCCATGATGATGTATTCTGTCGCCATGAAAGGAAGCTCTTCCATAATGTGTTTGTTGATTCTGTTCGGATATACTACGATTCCGTTCATGATGTTGTTCCAGATCAATAGAATAGCATCAACAGCTAAAAACGCCTGAGGAATTGTCAATCTCTTGTTAGCAGAGTCATCTAATGTTCTTTCAAACCATTGTGTAGAAGCTACCATTGCAGAACTCGTTGTCAAAGACATTACATATTTTGCCAATGCCCCTATTCTTTCACTTCTCATTGGGTTACGCTTGTACGCCATTGCTGATGAACCGATCTGGTTTTTCTCGAATGGTTCTTCAATTTCCTTAAGGTTTTGAAGTAAACGTAAATCGTTTGTGAATTTGTGCGCAGATTGAGCAATATTTCCTAATAAAGCTACTACTTTAGCATCAATTTTTCTATCGTAAGTTTGTCCGGAAACTCCGAAAACTTTATCGAAACCGAATCTTTTTGAAAGTTCTTTATCTAAGTGTTTTACTTTAGAATAGTCACCATTAAAAAGCTCAAGGAAACTTGCAGCAGTTCCTGTAGTTCCTTTCACTCCTCTGAAACGAAGGGTTTCAAGGAAGAAATCAAGTTCTTCGATGTCAAGAACCAAACTCTGTAACCAAAGTGTTGCTCTTTTCCCAACAGTCGTCAGCTGAGCAGGCTGGAAGTGGGTGAATCCTAAAGTAGGAAGGTCTTTATATTGAATAGCAAAGTCTGCTAAGTTCTTCATTACGTTAACCAACTTTTTCTTTAAGATTAAAAGTCCGTCACGGATTTGAATTAAGTCTGTATTGTCTCCTACAAAAGCTGAAGTTGCTCCCAAGTGGATAATTCCTTTTGCTGAAGGCGCCACATCACCATAAGCGTGAACGTGAGCCATTACATCATGACGGAATTTCTTTTCGTACTCTGCTGCTTTCTCATAATCGATATTTTCAGCATTAGCTTTTAACTCAGCGATCTGCTCGTCTGTAATTTCAAGTCCAAGGTCTTTTTCGATTTCAGCAAGAGCTATCCAAAGTTTTCTCCAATTCTGGAATTTGTTATTGTGTGAGAAATTAAATAACATTTCTTCACTGGAGTAGCGCTCTTCCAATGGATTTTTGTAGGAATTCATTCGTTCTTTTACTTTTTAGATGCACAAAAATACGATTTTTCAGTGAGAGATAAAAATCCTGCTTTCATGATTTTTCAACCATATTCCGAATCAAATAAAAGATTTGCATTTATACTTTTACCTTGAAGCAAAAGTATACAAAAGTTCAAGACGGGAATCATCCGCTAAAAATTTCAATGTACTCTTAAAATTTCCAAACTCGCATGGATCACATGGTTCTTCTTCGGCTCTAAATTTCGCCCATGCTCAGACAGTGGAAATTTTTTAACGGATTACATTCAAATTTTCTTAACGCTCCTGATTCCTAAGTCAATTAATGAATAGCACATAAAATAGGCTATTCCATTTCTGAGACAGCCTTTTCTTTACATTATTTTTATGAATCGAATTAATCAATAAGTCCGCATGGTGACCCTACAGAAATACATTTTTTCACGAATGAACACCAGAAGTATCCTGGCAGACACATAGGGATACCGCCTTGAACTGTTTTCAATTCTCTTTTTGAAAGTTTTCTTAGATTTTTCATAGTACTATTTTTTGTTTTTTTCCTACTCTATATGCTTTTCGGATTACGCTTTAATTTGGTAACACCAATATACATATTTTTCAAATGCAAAGATATAATCAGTTCATTTCACATCACTTATATTGAAATAAACTTTTTAATCCTACTATTAAAATCAATAAATGACCCTGTTATTCATTTAAAACCGGGATTTCCACATAACTGTCATTGTACCATTTGATCTGCAGAGGAATGGAAGCATCTTTTATGGTTTCTGTGCTTACCTCCTTCCCTGTTCCGTAATTCAATTGGGAGAACGGATTTTTATTAACATCAATTTTAACAACCAGCCTGCTTCCTTTCTGAAGTTTTTTGCTTACAAAATGGCTATTGGTAAATTCTATCCATGCTTTGTCTCCAGGTTTCAGAAGATTTCTTTTGGTAATATCTTTTGCATAGCTGGCTCTTCCGATATAATATGACAAATGGAAATACTTTCCTTCGGGAGTCAATTCATATAAAGTTACTCCCAGATCCACATCTTTTTTATTAATAGAAACATGAAGTCCTCCTAGAAAAGAGCCGTTTACAATTGTTGGTTTTTCTACCGGATTGCTGGTGAAAATGAAACCTGAACTTTTATCCAGCTCATTTTTCTCTATCGGAGACGGGTAATAATCGCTGTTGCCACTCAATTTTCGATCTTTAAAATCAACGATCTGTGAAAGGAATGTATTTTTATTGGAAGTTTTGGAATCTAAAAAGTAAGTACTTCCCTTTTTTTGATGGGAAAGGTAAAATTTCAGAACCTCATTGTTCATTTTTTCAAAGGAAGAAGCACTGCGCCATTCATTAGCTCCCATGACTTCATAATTGATTTTGTCTTTAAGGACTGATGGTTTCGGCCCATTTTTCAGGATATGATCAAACCACTCGTAGGTAATTTTATTGATATCAAAGAGGGCAACATCATCTACTTTGTATTCATTCACTTCTTTCTCACCTCCTTGCTGGGTTCCAAAATGTCCATAAGGGCCAATGATCAGATAAAACGGAGTACTTGGGCTATACTTCTGCAATTCTTTAAGATAATAAAGACTGGAGTTTTGAGAGTCGTTATAATATCCGTCAAAAGCAAGAACCGGAATAGTGATCTGTTTAAAATCGTCTTTATAAGGAGCCATCTTTTGCCAGTAATCATCAAAATCGGGATGAGTGATCCACTGTTGAAACCATCTGTTGGGCGTACCATCAATGCTGTCCATTTTGTTGTATGCTCCGCCTTTATCCCACCATGTAAACATCATTGATCTGAAACGCTGTCTGTCGTTTCCAGTTTCATTATCCAGATACTTGTTGTTTCCGACGTAAAATGCCCATTCATAATTGGGGTTAATGAATATATTATTTTCCATAGGAAGCCCCATTCCGGGACGGTTTGCCACATAAGGGACAATCGTTTTCAATGCAGGGTGCATCGTTTTACAGGCTGCCCACTGGCTGAAACCATTATAGCTGCCCCCATACATTCCTACACTTCCATTGCACCATTTTTGTTTACTGATCCAATCAATAACATCATAGGTATCAGTGGCTTCAAATTCATAGGGATTAATATCATTCGGACTCAATCTTTTGCCACGGGCATAGGCTATAACGCCTATATATCCTTTATCAGCAGTATTCTTCAAACTTTGAAGGTCCCGTCCGGTATCGCGAACATAGATTGTGAATTGAAAAACCACCGGAAGAGGCCCTTTCTCTCCTTTCTTCTTCACAACTATCGCAGAAATCATCGCTCCATCTCTGGTTTTCACCATGACACTATCCTGGATATCATAAGAACTATCCTGATTTTTAGAAATAGTCGACATGGCTTGTTGCCCCTGAACAGAGACAATTGCACATAGAAAAAGAATGAGCAGATATTTTATCATTTTTCTTTTGTTTTCGTTGACTAAGATACTAAAACCACTGCGATTGCAGTGGTTTTGTTTTGTTTGTGGACACGAGCGAGACGCTCGCGCCAGCGGGGGAAAATCCTCGATACGCCCCACATAAATTTCTATACTTGCATTTATAACTTTTCGTGTCTTTACATCTCTTGCTAAAGTGGTATTACCCATTAAATAATGTTCCGTCCCTTCTGTAGGACCTTTACCAGCTTGAACATCTAACGTAGTTGGAATGCTTGAATTCACTAATTTATTAAATTGCTCTCTTCCTGTTTCTGTTTTTTGTAGAAAAGCTCTTGCTGATTTATCTTTATCACTAGCATATTGTGTATACTCCCTCTTTCCATTATTAGCTTTTGGATCATAAACTAATTGACCTTCTTTATTTCTCCAGTCATTTACACCTCTTCCATCTGGATCAATAAATCTTATCGGATTATTTACAGCATAATTATAAACAGAATGTCTACGATATTTCTCTGCCAGCGGATCCACCACACCCCATCTTCCTAAGTCCGGCATATACATCCTTACTCCGTAATCATACATCCCGCTTTCCTGCAATTCCTTTCCATTGTACTTGTAATTCTTATAGCTTCCTTGCCCAAAGAAAGCATTTCCAGTTTTCAGATGGTTCATCCCAAATGGGTAATAATCATTAGCATCTGTGATTTCAAGAACGCCTGCGATGTTTCTTGCGGAACTTATTCTTGCATTTCCAAGATGATCCTTATACTGGAAAATACAACGGTTTCCAAGATAAAAAAAAACCACTATTTGCATAGTGGTTTCCTATTCTTTGAAATCTGATCTTATTCGTAAATTACTACCTCATTTTTCTTGATTTGGTAGCTCTTTTTGTGAGGAACTAAAACATAGCTATCTTTAATGTGAGTCCCGCTTTTCCAGATTTTTTCTTTTCCTTCTTTATTCAGGATAATGCTTTTCGCAGCTCCATCCGGAATAAAAACTTCAGCTTTTTTCATGTCTTTATTGAAAATCACTGCGGTCATCGAAGTATAACTTTTATCTGAGCTTACTTCTTTTAGTTTTATTTTCTGATTGAAAGTTTTTATACAATCATTTTTTAACTGGGAATAGGTATATCCGGCAGAACCGATACAACCGTGAACATCTCTATCTCCTCCTACCACTGGAGCTTTTTTTTGTGCAACAACTAAGGAACAAAGAAACACGGCACTGAATAAAATTGTTTTTTTCATATATAAGATTTTTTGTTTTCTGATGGATAAAACTATGTCCCCAAACGGGGTATTAGTTTTGCTCTAAGTTACAAAAAAAAGCCACTCATACGAGTAGCTTTATATTTTTTGTAATCCAGTCTTACTGATAGATCACAACATTATCTTTTTTAAGCTGGTATCCGCTTTTTTTGAAAGGCACCAATACATAGCCGTCCTTTTTCCAGGCTTTAGCTTTACCTCCGGCTCTGGTTAGGATGATGCTTCTTGCTTCGGTATCCTTAACGAAAACCTCAGCTTTTTTCATGTCTTTGCTAAAAATAACAGCAGCTATTGAAGTAGAACTTCCTTTCGGATCAACTTCTGTTAGCTTGATCTTTTGTTCAAAAGTTCTTACACAGTCTTTTTTAATCTGAGAGTAGGTATACCCTGCTGAACCGATACATCCATGTGCATCTCTGTCTCCACCTACAACATGTGTTTGTTGTGCAAATACTAAAGAACCCAGGAACATTGCGCTAAGGAAAATTGTTTTTTTCATATTGATTTTTTTATATAATAATAGTTACCGAGTTATTATTAAAAATCATGCCAAATAAACCATAACACACATTTCTGTGAATAAATTTCTTTTTATTACTTAGTCCAATTGATCTTTGAATGCTTTACATCAGCAGAGCTGGTACCAATCATAACATCAAACTCACCTGATTCCCAGTCATATTTCAAATCTCCGTTGTAGAACTTAAGAGTTTCAGGAGTGATATCGAAAGTTACCTTTCTGGATTCTCCTTTTTTCAAAAATACTTTCTGGAAGCCTTTCAGTTCTTTTACCGGTCTTGTGATACTCCCTACCATGTCTCTGATATATAGCTGAACAACTTCTGCCCCATCATAATTCCCATCATTGGTTACAGTAACCGATGCCTGAATCGTCTGATTTCCTTTAGGGCTTGTATTGGATACCGCGATATCCGAATATCCGAATTTTGTATAGCTTAAACCAAATCCAAACGGATACAATGGAGTATTACATTCATCCATATAGTTGGAACGGAATCTTTGATATTCACATTTATCAGTAAGTTCCTGACTCAATGGACGGCCTGTATTTTTGGCATTATAATAAATAGGAACCTGTCCAAGGCTTCTTGGGAAAGTCATTGGAAGTTTTCCTGACGGGTTTACTTTTCCAAATAAGACATCAGTAATTGCATTTCCTGCTTCAGATCCTGCAAACCATGCATTCAAAATAGCATCCGGAGTATCTTTCACATTGGTTAAAGCTAATGGACGCCCTGTGAAAAGAACCATAGCAATTGGTTTTCCGGTTTTCTTTAATTCATTTAATAAATCAACCTGGGATTGAGGAATTGTAATTTCAGTTCTTGAAGAAGATTCTCCACTCATTTCTGCAGATTCTCCAATAGCAAGAACGATAACGTCTGCTTTATTGGCTACATCTACCGCTTCTTTTAAAAGTTCTTCTTTGGAACGATTATCCCGGTCTGTTTTCTTTCCATGAGCTGCATAGATGTCTTCTAATTTAGCATCATAATCGATATTGGCACCTTTAGCAGAAAGGAACTTCACTTCTTTTCCGTAGTTAGCCTGAAGACCTTGCATTAAGTTGACGGCTTTATCATGTTTTGCAGCTACACTCCATGTTCCGGCCATGTTGAGTGAATTGTTCACCAATGGTCCGATTACCGCGACAGTTCCCGATTTTTTCAAAGGAAGAACCTGATTCTCATTTTTCATCAAAACCATTGACTGAGCCGCAACATTTCTTGCAACATTTCTGTTTTCAATGCTGTAAACCTCTTTTGCGGCCAGTTTTGCATCGCCATATTTGTAAGGATCTGTAAATAATCCTAAGTCATATTTTGATTCAAGAACTCTTTTTGCTGCCAGATCGATTTCTGCCTGTGTTACTTTTCCTTCAGATAAAGATTTTTTTAATGTTGTTAAAAAACCTTCTCCTACCATATCCATATCAACACCAGCTTTCAACGCCAATGCAGAAACCTGCTGAAGATCACCCATGCCATGGTCAACCATTTCGTTGATACCGGTATAATCGGTTACCACAAAACCTTTAAAGTTCCATTTATTTCTTAAAACTTCTGTTTGAAGCCATCTGCTTCCTGTTGCAGGAACTCCGTCTACTTCATTGAAAGAAGCCATTACAGAAGCTACCCCCGCATCTACAGCGGCTTTGTAAGGAGGAAAATATTCGTTAAACATTCTCACATGACTCATATCAACCGTGTTGTAATCTCTACCGGATTCACCAGCTCCGTATAATGCAAAGTGCTTTACACAAGCCAGTATATTGGTACCATTTGCAAGATCTTTGCCCTGGTAGCCGTACACCATATTTTTAGCAATTTCACTTCCTAAATACGGATCTTCACCGGAACCTTCAGAAACTCTACCCCATCTTGGCTCACGGGAAATATCCACCATTGGAGAAAATGTCCAGTTGATCCCATCAGAAGAGGCTTCTTTTGCGGCTACTCTTGCTGACTGCTGAACTAAATTCATATCCCATGAAGCGGCTAAACCTAATGGAATCGGGAATGTAGTTTCATAACCATGAATAACATCCATTCCGAAGATCAAAGGAATTTTAAGACGGCTGTTTTCTACCGCTACTTTCTGAACGGCTCTGATTTTTTCAGCTCCTTTTATATTGAATAGTCCACCGACTAAACCTTGTTCAACTTTTTTACCGATGTCGGAACTTTTAGCCAACCCTGTAGTAAAATCGCCTGAACTTGGTAAGTTAAGCTGTCCGATCTTTTCGTCTAATGTCATTTTTGACAAAAGATTGTCTACAAAAGCTTTCTTTTTAGCCTGATATTGAGCCGTCTGATAAGACTGAACGGGCTTTGTTACCATTTCCTGGGCAGAAAACACCGGCGAAAGTGCCAGCGTTGCAAGTAAAATTAACTTTTTCATAAATCTATCTTCTTATATTATTGTTTTATATTTCATTGCTTCATTGAAAGTTGGTCATCTCCAATTATTTTGTATCTGATCAGCAGCTTTTACTGATAAATTATTTCGTGTCTGATTGTTTCAATGGTATTGGTCGCTTTATTCTCTATGCAATATTCTATAGTATTTCCATATTCGTCATATTTTTCGGTTGAAAAATAGGTAGATGAGAAAAATTCCGCATGGGACTTCTTTTCATTTTCAATATAATATATGGCAATGAGCTCATCTTTTTTATTATATTCGTTCACCCTACCTTCAAGATATTCAAGTCTGTTTGCGCCTCCTCTATAGTCATCATAATCGTCTTTTGTTTTACAATACTCGCTTCCATAATGGATATTGTATGGGTCAAAATATTCAATTTCTTCCAAATGAGAGGTGAGATGATTTTTAGAAAAATCAGGACGATAGGACGACACCTCATGTAATACCAGATTGTCAAATTCATCATAATCGAAAATTTCAAGGCGAATATCCTTCATTATTTTGCTGAATGTCTCTTGATCCTCAGTTTGCATATAATGCTCAAACAAATGCAGCTTTTCTTCGTCATACAAGAAATCTCCAATTCTTATCACACGGTTTCTTTCATCAGAAACAGTATATTTGATCCAGTCATCCTCTCTTTCAATAATCATATTATCAGCAAATTCGTAAGTTTTTATGATTGTAGGATAATCAGCATTGATGTATTTTTTCCAGACCTTGCATGTCTTTCCATCTTCACTATAAACGGTATTGATATGATAAGAGTCTTCATATCCCTTGATATCAAAAATCACTTCTATAAGCCTTTCTCCCTTGAACGTATAACTGATTTCATCCTCTCCTGCTTTTACAATAAAGAACTGCTGTAAATCACCTTCTTCTTTTAATTTTTTCTTCAGAAAATCTCTGGAACCTATAGGATAAGTACTAAATCCTTCATATCCATCAAATATATTTTTAATAGAGATTACATATTCCGTATTATTTCGAGAGCGGTCATACATGATTGCTGCCTCATAATTCTGATAATATTCATAAATGGTTTCAAACTCTTCAGCCTTTTTAAAGTTTAAATCTCTTATTCTTCTTAAATTTTCAAAAAAAGCTGATGCTACAAGCTCTCCATTTTTATAACGGTGCACCTCACGGATATTCTTTTTAGTTCCGCTAAAGCTTTCTAGCATAATTCTTCCAAGTTCCATTATCTCCATTACCATTTAATTAAAAAAATTTCGTCCCCCTACTTACCTTTCTTTTTGGACAGAATCCATTCATAAAGCTGCGGGTTTGAATAGGCTGAGTCCCATGAATTGTGATTGTCATTCGGGAAAATAACCAATTCTGCCGTTGGATTTACCGGATGCAGCTTTTGATAAAAATTAAAAGCATTGACAGGTAACACGATATCATCCATTCCTCCATGAAATATTTTCATATTCAAATCTTTAAATTGATGAATATTAGCCGTCATTACCTGATCTGTAGGAGCACAGACTGAGGCCACTGCGGCAAACATTTCCGGGTGCTCCATTGCCAGCTTCAAAGTTCCCCAGCCTCCCATAGAAAGTCCTGTAAGATAGATACGGGATGCATCAATTTTATATTTTTTCTGAATTTCCTTGATCAGATTATAGACCGTAACGGTATCCCACCATGCCCCTTCGGGACATTGCGGAGCCAAAATAGCCACTGGTTCTTTGATCAGGTTTTTATACGTAAACGGGCTGTGTGCTTTTACCAGCTCAAGATTATTTCCACGTTCACCGGAACCATGAAGAAAGACAATCAAGGGCACATTTCCTTTTGTATTCTGAGGATAATCCAGAATATAGGATATTTTTTCTGTCCTTTTAATTTCTTTATTTAATTCTCCTTTTATTTCCTGCGCATTCATTTGCATTGAAAACGGCAGGAGTAAAATGGGAAGATGTTTCAATTTTAGTTTCATATTGTTATTTAGGTTTTGGCTAAAGCCAATGGATTTGATCTTTTTTATTTAAACGGACTAAAACCCATTTCTATTGAATTATTTTATTCCATATTTGGCTGACTGGAAGCTTAATTTTTTCAATCCCTGTTGGATTTCCGGAGCATTCATGAATAATTTCCATAAAAATCCTGTTCTGTAGTTTTCGATCATCGGAGCAATTGTTCCCTGATCGATCGCTAAATATCTTGGTGTCGTCCAATTGTCATAATTGATCGAAGTGGCATCGTAAGGACCTGCAGAACCGATGAATTCAGGCTTTTGGGTATAGATGAACCTCAGGAAAGCCATTGATTCTTTGGGTGAATACGGAAAACTGCTCAATGCAGCTGTAGGAGTGATTACCCCGTTATCATTTTGCGGAAAGTGAGCATCATAGCCAACGCTTCCATCTTTATTTCTTGAATAGCCGGCTGTTAACCCCCAATAATTTGGTCCGTAACCTTTCCATTGTTTTGGATTCTCAACACAGTATTTATAGTCGATAAGGACTTGATTTTTATTTAAATCAAAATAATTTTTAATTAATTTATCGGATAAGTTTGTCGGATCTAAGCCAATGTATGAATATTGCGTCCAGAATAATGGTCCTCCATATTCTTCAGCTCCATTGTGTTTTACATACATTGGAAGTCCGTATTTTTCTTTATCTGAAAGGTAGGTTCCATTTCTGGTCCAGCCTTTATAATACGTCTCCGCATCGATAGAATAAGTTGGCGAAGAGGCTGCTAAAATATAGGTAATGAGACATTCATTGTATCCTTCAAGAGGAAAATTCATTTCCCATTGGTATTCCGGTGACCAGTGCCAATACAATACTTTTTCACCTCCTTTGGTATACCAGTTCCATTGAATTCCCTTCCATAGCTCGTCACATTTTGCAGCTAATGCTTTTTCTTCAGGAGTTCCATTTTTAAAATACTCACGAACCATCAGTATTCCTGAAGTAAGGAATGCGGTTTCCACAAGGTCACCTCCATTATCTTTTTTACCAAAAGGAACGGTTTTTCCGGTTTCTCCATTGATCCAATGTGACCAGGCTCCTTTGTGACGGTCTGCCTTTGCCAGAAAATCCATGATATGAGTAAGTCTTTTTACAGCATCTTTTCTCGGAACAAATCCTCTTTCTACCCCTACCAGAATCGTTGCCAATCCAAATCCTGAGCCTCCTGTAGTAATAACATGCTTATCATTATCCGGATAAATATTGTCTTCATGATAACGTTCTCTTCCTAACATCGACTTTGGTTCAGCATAGTCCCAAAAATACTTAAAGGCATCTTTCTGTACTCTGTCCATCAGCTGTTCATCAGTAATATTACTTTTTACAGCTTCAGATTTTCCAATTTCCTGTTGTTTGACAGGAATATTTTTACAGGAATACACAAAAAATAAAGAGGTAACGGCAATTGATAATATATTCCTTTTCATGAGATCTCTTTTATTGGGTTCTAAAAGAAGAGGAGAACTTTCATTCTCCTCTAATGTTTATGATTTATTTTTAATAGCCAGGGTTTTGTGTAAACAATCCTAAACTTGCATTCATTGCATCCAATGGAATCGGGAATAATTCGTTCTTCCCTGCTTTGAATCCATAAGAAGCAAGTACCGTAGCTGCCTGCCCCGTTCTTACAAGATCTACGAAACGGTCACCTTCCATAGCAAGCTCTACTCTACGTTCATGCCAGATAGCTGTTCTTAATGCTCCTTGCGTTGTAGCTGTGGTTCCTGTTAGTTGAGCTCTGCTTCTAACCCTATTAAGGTTAGTAGTTGCTGTAGAGGTATTACCCAATTCGTTAGCTGCTTCTGCATTGATTAACAGAATCTCAGCAAATCTTAAAATTCTGATATTTTGTTTTGAACCATAAGCACAAGCACTATTATTCAACGCTTTCGGAACATATACTTTTTGGTTAAATGTCGTTACAGAGTTTGGATCTCCCATCGCAATAAGATCTCCTTCCGGAGTAGTCTCTCCATTTCTAAGAATAGTAAGTTCTTTTCTGATATCTCCTGGCTCAAATGCATTTTCCAATGCCTGAGAAGGTGTAAAGAATCCCCATCCAAACTGGTTTCTTACTCCTTGGACCTCTGCATACTGGCTTCCTCCGAATTGAGTTGAACATTCATTATTTACTTCAAATACTGATTCTTTTCCAAATTCTCCTGCAATTCTGAATACATGATTGAAGTCTGGATCTAAATCATATCCCATAGACATCACCTGATTAGAAGTTTCGTATGCTTTCTGCCAATCTTTTTTGTACAGATAAACTTTTGAAAGCAATCCCAAAGCGGCTCCTTTGGTTACTCTTCCAAGATCTGCTGCTGCATAGGTCTGAGGAAGAATAGCTGCAGCACTGGTAAGATCTGAAATAATAAAGTTATACACTTCTTCTGCAGAGTTTCTAGGGACTGTATAAGTAGAAGGAATTCCGTCAAAGATAGGAACACCACCGTAGATTCTCAATAAGTTAAAATAAAAATAGGCTCTCAGCATTTTTGCTTCAGCAATCAATCTTATTTTTAAGGTGGCATCCATGTCAATTTTCGGAACATTTGTAATCACCTGGTTACATCTGTTCACTGCCTGCCATTGTCCGATCCAGTATCCTCTAACCCCATCATCACTTACGGTGTAAGTAAATTGGTCGTAAGCATTGATAAAGGAAGCATCCCCAGGGTTAGATCCTTTCACCACATCATCTGCTGGTACTCCAAATACAAACTGATAAGGAAATGCAGAATTTTCCCAGCTTCTTAAAAACACGTAAATTGCGTTAGTAGCCTGCATCGCATCATCCTGAGTTTTGAAAAAGGAATCAGCTTCTGTTACTCCTTCCTGTTTTATATCCAGATAATCATCTTTACAACTTATTACAAGTGAAAATAAAGCGATGGATAAAAATATTTTTTTCATGTTCTTCTAATTAAAATGTTAAGTTCATACCGATTGTATAAATGGCTGAAATTGGATAAATATTATTATCAACCCCCATTTGCACTCTGTCTGTATTCATAATCTCTGGAGAGAATCCATGGTATTTAAAGCTTGTCCAAGGGTTCTGAGCACTTAGATACAGTCTGAATTTGGTAAGTAATAAAGATTTTGCAAAGTCTTTCGGTAAATTATACCCTACTGTAATATTTCTGATTCTGAAATAGCTTCCATCTTCTACGAAGAAACTGCTTGGCAGAATAACAGACTGATTATTGGTAGTCATTGGATATGCATTGGAAGTCCCTGCACCATTCCATCTGTTGTTGTAGAAATCAAGATCCCAGTTTTCATTTCCATAACGTTGTTCACGGTTATAGTTATAAATCTTGTTACCAAATACTCCCTGGAAGTCAACGGCAATATCAAAGTCATAAACATTTAAATTAACTCCAAATCCATAAGTTCCTTTCGGAATAGGGCTTCCTAAGAATGTTTTATCTCTGGTGTCAATAACTCCGTTTCCATCTATATCAGCAAATTTAAGCCATCCTGCTTTTGCTCCGGTTTGACCAGAAGCAGCTGCTTCTGCATCAGATTGGAACACACCTGCTACCTCATATCCATAATATGCTCCTACAGGCTGTCCGTTTTGTAGTCTCACAATAGAGTTTCCGAATAAACTAGCTCCTGTTTCAAGGTATGAGCCTTGGTATACGGATGTAATTTTATTTTTAAGAGTAGTAAGGTTACCATATACTCCTAATTTTACTTTATCAGAAATTTTCGTATCATAATTTACGGCAACTTCAAAACCTCTGTTATTAAATGAATAGGCATTAGTAACAAAGTTTTTCCAGTTACTTGCTCCCGAAACGGTTCCTTGTGTAACACCATATACTACATCCTTAGTGTCTTTATCAAAATAGGTTGCATCAATTTTCAATTTGTTATTGAATAATCCCATTTCTAAACCAATATCTCTACCTGTTGTAGTTTCCCAGCCTATGTTTGGGTCAATCACTCTGTCAATGGTCTGTGCAGGAGCTCCGGAATTTCCATAATAAGCACCTTCTTTAAGAATTGTAGTTCTTAAAGTATAAGCTCTCGTTACATCGGGATTACCCAATTTTCCCCAGCTTGCTCTTAACTTCAAAAGGCTGAATACATTCTGATTGCTCATAAAGTTCTCCTTGGAAATTACCCATCCAGCACTTACCGCAGGGAATACTCTGTGTCTGTCTCCTGATGAATATTTTGAAGTACCATCCCTACGAACAGATCCGTTTACCAGATATTTCCCTTTATAATCATAGTTCACTCTGCCAAACATAGACTCAATTCTATCCTGATAAGGAACTACATCATATCCTTCTACATCCTTATCAATCATAATGATATTGGTCCCGTTGAAAATATTCATGGAAGCATTCGTTCCGTCATAATTAACGTTAAGTGCTTCTAAATAAGTTTGAGAATAGGAATTCCTTGTTCTGGAGAAACCAGCAAGAATTTCAAGGTTATGATCTCCTAATGATTTTTTCCAGCTTAATGTATTATCCCAAATATAATTTCTATTTCTTGAATCTCTTGTAATAAGTTTATTAGGCTTCTGATCAGAAACAGGAACATAATTAAATGTAGGTGTATACTCGTAAAGGTTTGTATTATAATTATCTGTTGTATAGCTTATTCTTAAAGTAAAGTCCTGTAAGAATTTATATTCAGCCCATACATTGTTCAATAATCTTTCCTGTCTGTTCTGAGAACGGTATAGGTCTAGTATAGCTCTTGGGTTAGGGATAGAATATCCATTAAAGAACTGATATCCGCCGTCGTTCGGATTCATCACAGAGAAAATAGGAGGAGCGTTATAAGCATTCAATAAAGGATTCTTTGCCTGATCAGTACGCATTTTGGAGAACGTGAAGTTATTCCCGATGGTTAAGTTATCAGTAATCTTATAACTAAGGTTTAATTTTGTATTAAGTCTATTAAATCCTGATCCTGAATTAATCCCTTGTCCTGCAGCAATATTACCTTCATCCTGTAGATTCCCTATACTCGCATAATAATTAAGCTTTCCTAAGCTTCCGGAAGCAGAAAAATCATTAGAATTAATGATACTTGTTCTGAAAATCTCGTTGAACCAGTCTGTGTCTGCCGGAAAATTTGCTCTGGAAAGAGCTCCGTTAAGATTTCCATTATCATTCATCAGCTTCTCATTATAAAGCTGAATGTATTGGTCTGAATTAACCATCTTAGGAACATTGGTAACCTTCTTAATTCCTAAATAAGAATTGAAATTGAATATTGGTTTTCCTCTTCCTGTTTTTGTCTTAATGATTACCGCTCCGTTGGCCGCTCTAGCTCCGAAGATTGCTAAACTGGAAGGATCTTTCAGTACACTCATGGATTCAATATCCTGAGAACCAAGGAAAGAAATATCATCCGTGATCATTCCGTCAACAATGAATACTGTTTTACCAGTAAGGGAACCTACTCCCCTGATATCTACTCTTGGTGAGCTTCCAGGCGTACCGGAATTTAGAATCTGTACCCCGGATAATTTACCTTGTATTGAGCTTATTGGGTTAGCGTTCGGTTTATCGGCAAGATCTTTTGCTGAAATCATTCCGATACTTCCCGTCACGTTTTCTTTTTTCTGAGACCCATATCCGATCAAAACTACTTCCTCGATCTTCTGCTCTTTGGCAGTCGTATCTTTTGGAGTAGTCTGTGCATTGACATTCATACCAAAGTACAGAACGGCAATGAGACATGAGTACTTTAAATTACTTTGTTTCATATAGTTTCAATTTTATTCAAATAAATTCAAATTTGTACCTGTCTTAAATAGTGGAGTTATTTAAAATCTCAAAAAAAGACATTAGCCAAAAATATAAAAAATATCCTACAATGTTAATTTATCTTAAACATTTAAAAATTATCAGCTTTTATTAGATAAAACCCGACAACCCATCAAGTTTTATAATTTTATATTCAAAATAATTATGAATTAAATATCATATTATTAATATCAAATTAACATTTTTAACACAAAAATTCACCAAACAAGCACTTGAATTTAATATTTTGTTAAATAGAGAATAGTAATTACCTTTGGTGCAGTTTTTGAGAAAAGCATTTAGGAAATAAACAATAAAAAGATCAATGAGAAAATATATCATTGCAGCCGCTCTTTTAATCGGGACTGGTGCTGTCATTACCACCACTGTACAATCTTGTACATCACTGGCCACATCGGATATGGGGCTTTCTATTATTAAAAGAATCCTGCTCAATGGTATTGATAAAGGAATGGGAATCTACGGGAACAAAGAGGCCTTTCTTCAGAATAATATGGTAGACAAAGCGCTTCCAAAAGAGCTGAGAGATATCAACTCCATGCTGGAAAAAGTAGCTCCGTCGCTGGTAGCCAAAGAAAGAGATTATATTGCACAGGCAGCAGCTTATACAGTAAACACCTCAAAACCTATTTTACAAGATGCTGTAAACAGCCTGAACGCTCAGGATGTAACAAGAATTATGCAGGGAACCACTGCTACACAGATTCTGAAGGAAAAGACCTCCCAGCAGCTTATTTCTGCTATTGCTCCCAAAGTAGATGAGAAACTGAATGAATATGGAATTGTAAAAACAATCAATTCAGCATTATCGGGAAGTAATTTTCTGAGCGGTCTTTTAGGAGGAAATAAAAATACAGTGAACTCAGGTGGATTGAGCCAGCTGGCTTCTGAACAACTGGTCAATGGATTATTCAATATTATTGAAGATTATGAGCACCAGAACTCCAAATCTCTGCTAGGACCATTTGGAAAATAAGAGAAATTTCGTTATATTTATATTATATTAACAATTGGAGATGGACATATTACAAGGAAATCAACACGCAAATCCTGAAGATTTTTATAAGTCTTTGAAGGAGAAACTGGAAGATCATCATGATTTTCCGGAAGATTATTTATTTAAATTTATTATTCCTACAGACCAGTCAAAACTTACTGAAATTTATAAGGTTTTTGATGGTATCAGATTCACATTAGGAAACCGTGAAAGTAAAAATGGAAAATATACTGCCTGTAACATTAATGCATTTGTTTTGGATGCGAATCAGGTTGTAACGATTTATCAGGAAGTTGCAAAAATAGAAGGCGTTATTCTATTATAAAAACACAGACCGTTTCATAGTAATGAAACGGTTTTTTATTGTATAAAAAATAAACAAGAACAGCATGAACATCCAATTGATCCTATTTAATGTTATTTTAGGAATATCTTCCACCAGCTGTATGCATCAAAACAATAGAGGAAATAACGAAGCTAATATTACCTCTGAAGTCCAGAAACAAAGAATTGAAAAGATCCAGTTAACGGAGAGAACAAGAGGATTTAGCAAAAGCATTGTTCTTACATCAGCTTCAAAAATGGTGAATACAAACGAAGTGATAGACAATTCTAAGACTGCTCCTTCAGAATGGAAAAACATCTCCAAGCTGGCAGAAAGTATTTCCTTATCCAAAATAGCAGATCTCCCATCACCAACTACAGGAAGACATTCTGACCGTGCATTGGCAGCTACCATTATTATTACTTCCAATGGAACGGATTATACGTCTGGAAGTTTCGACTCCGGCTACCCTCCAAAAGAGCTGGAAGCTTTATATAATGCTATCATGGGAACCCAAAGTGAAAAGAAAGCTCCATAAAATAAAAAAATCCGCTCTTTTATAGAACGGATTTTTTTTGCTATTTTATTTCTCAATAAAGAATTTCACATTTTCAATAGGCCTTCCCAGCATCGCCACTGAGCCTTTTACCAGAATCGGCCTTTGGATCAAAGATGGATTTTCAGAAAGAATCCTGATCCATTCTTCTTCAGAATAGTTTTTATCTGCGTAATTTTCAACATACATCTTGTCCGTTTTACGAATGATATGAAAAACACTCTGATTCAGTTTTTTCAGTACAGTTCTTATCTCAAGAATACTTAACGGATCCTCAACAATATTAATGATCTCAAAAGGTACTCCGTTTTCGTCAAGATACTCCAGTACGGCATTTGACTTTGAACAGTTCCCGTTATGTAAAACTTTAACTACCATGATATAATTATTCAAAAAGTTAAACTTGTTGTAAACAAATTTAAAAAGAATTAAATTGAGTATGTCTTAATGTTCTGATAAAAATATGTTAAAACAGCCCGTGAAGTTCTGTTTCAATTTTCTCCAGAATCAGCCCGAAATCTTCCGGTTTTTCAACAAAATCAAGATCATCTACTTCAACAATCAGAAGCTTTCCTTCTGTATAATTGGAGATCCATTTTTCATATTTCTGGTTCAGCTTTGAAAGGTATTCAATACTGATAGATGCTTCGTACTCACGACCTCTTTTGTAGATTTTTTTTACCAGATTGGGAACATCTGATTTCAAATAGATAAGCAGATCCGGAGCCGATACAAAAGACTTCATCAAATCAAAAACGGACGAGTAATTGTTGAAATCTCTGTCCGAAAGAAGATTCATATCATTTAAGTTTTCTGCAAAAATATGGGCATCTTCATAAATGGTACGGTCCTGAATGATATTCTTACCACTTTCTCTGATCTCCTTCACCTGACGGAATCTGCTTCCCAGGAAATATACCTGCAGGGCAAAACTCCACTTGCTCATATCCGAATAAAAGTCTTCCAGATAAGGATTGTGATCTACGTCTTCAAATTGTGCATCCCATCCGTAATGCTTAGAAAGCATCGTCGTCAAAGTTGTTTTTCCTGCTCCGATGTTTCCGGTAACTGCAATATGCATATTCTTTTTCCTTGTATTTACTGATTAATAAGCTTTTCTACTTCTACAGACTGAACTTCGGAAACATCTTCAATCAATTTCTGTAGGGTATTGTCTGAAGGTTTCTCTACTGTATTCTCATTGGGTTTTTCTTCAGTTTTTTCTACGGGTTTTTCTGTAGAGGGCTGTAGAGTTTCCGGCTGAGCATCCAGCTGTTTTTGCTGTTTGGCTTTCTTTACTTTTTCAAGGCTGTAAAGATAGAGTTTGTTCCCTTTGATTTCAAAATAAGAAAGGATGTTTTTATCCACAATTTGCGCATCCTGATCTTCAAAAACGGTTACCATTCCTTTTTCAGGAACATATTGTGAAATGAAATTATTCGCAATGACCAGAATGGCATCATTCTCTCTTCTAAATCTTTTCCCGTTATCTAAAGGAGCTTCGAAAAGTTTTTCAAATTTCAGGCTATAAATCCTGATGTGTTTTCTCGTTAAAATATAGACTTTATTTTCATAAACCAGCATATCCGTCAGATCCTCAAAACTAATGTCAAAAGGGTATGAATTGATCGTTGTATCGTTTCGGAAATTATACTGTATCAGCCGTTTTGTACTGTCATCCAGAAGCCACAACTGCTGCTGATCTTCTGCATAAGCCATTCTTATAAAACCAAATTTCTGCTTAAAATCCAGCTTTTGAATTTCATTCATATTCTGGTCTACGAATTTCATATCCTGTGCATTTTCAGAAAATAAAGGCACATTCAGAGGATTTTGTACCGACTGCACTTTGTAGGGAACAGTAAACATCATTTTGCCAATCTGCTTTCCTAAAGAATCATATTTGGTAAAACTAAAATCTTTGTTTTTATAGATATACAGACTTCCGTAGTCATCGGCAAGCATATCTTTGGCTTCCTTCAATTTCAAAGTATCCAAAGAAATAACATTCTGCGCCGAAACCGTACAGAAAAGGAAAAAAAATAGTATGTTTAAAAACTTCACTCTGTTTTTTTAATGTGTTGAATATACTGAAAAATAATTTCATCCAAAAGAGGGTAAAACTTAATAAAATTTTCTTTACTAGTAATCAAAATCGAGACCATCTTGCCGATGAAAAAAGAACACTCTACCCAATGTAAACCTTTTGATATATTGAAGGTTACTTAAAAGCAACTTCATAAATTTTTGACCAGTTTTTACCCGTCACCAGCATATTGTCCCCTTTAAATGCAATTCCATTTAAAACATGTTCACTGTCACCTCCATTATTCTCCTTTGTCAATTGGGTAAAATCAAACTTCCCTACAACTTCTCCGGTTGCTGGATTAATCTTTAAAACAACGGGTTTATGCCAAACATTGGAATAGATAAAACCATTGTGGTATTCCAGCTCATTCAGTTGATCATAAATTGTGGTATTTCCTGCGACACAAACCGTCCTTACTACTTTTGACGGATTGTTTACATCCAGAAAGTAAAGATTTTTGGAACCATCTGTAGCGATCAGGTTTTTCCCGTCATACGTAAGCCCCCATCCTTCTCCGATGATGTTGGGTAAAGGAAATTCGGATATCTTTTTCAACGTATTTTTATCGTAAATAAATCCAATTTTATTCTGGTAAGTGAGCTGATATATTTTATCGCCAACAATGGCACAACCTTCAGAAAAAATCTTGGCAGGCTGCTTTGCAACAATCGCAGGAGCAGTTGATCCTAAAGTATATTTTATAAGCTGCGAGGCATTGTTCATCCCATCGCTTTCATACACTGTATTTCCTTCTACCACAAAACCTTCAATAAAATTCTTCGGATTATGAGGATAGTCAGCTACTATTTTGTAGGGAATATTCTGTTCGGGGATTTTTGAAAATACATTGATGGTAGCATCCTGATTCAGCACTTCACCTCCTTTTGTTTTGATGATAAAGATGACATTGTTATCTCCCAAAGTGAAAAACTTCGGATCAATCGCTAAGTCCGTTGTTTCTTTATCTCTGAAGCTGACCGCTATGCTTTCTGTATTTTCTGTAATTTCTTTCGGCAATTCAATTTTATCTCCGAAATGATAGCCTTTTTTCTCTTTTGAGTTATTATAATCTGCCAGAGAATCAAGCATTTTTTCGTTGTTACTACATGATGCAAGCAAAAGAACTGCTGCAAAACCAACAGTAATATTTCGTTTAATAAAATTGTTAATCATTTATCAAAAATACTAAAATTTTAATCCTTAAAAAGGAAAATAGCGCCCCATAGAGCGCTACTATATTTTTCATTAATCCATGAAGGTCTTATTTGATCTGAACTTCATAGATCTTTGGCCAGTTTTTCCCTGTTACCAGCATATTATCTCCTTTGAAGGTAATTCCGTTCAATACATCATCACTTCCTTTGGTATTCTGTTTTGCAATTTCTGTAAAGTCAAACGTTCCAACGACTTCTCCATTGGCTGGGTTGATCTTTAAAACAATAGGTTTCTGCCATACATTCGCATAGATAAATCCGTTGTGGAATTCTAGTTCATTCAATTGGTCATATGCCTGAGAACTTCCTGCAACAGCGATATATTTGATCAGTTTTGAAGGGTTATTTACATCGAGGAAATACAATAGTTTACTCCCGTCAGAAGCGATAAGGCTTTTTCCGTCATACGTCAATCCCCAACCTTCTCCCAATACATTGGGATAAGCAAATTCTGACAACAGCTTTAAAGAACTTTTATCATAGATATATCCTTTTTTACTCTGCCATGTCAATTGATATACTTTATCTCCTACGATGGTACTTCCTTCAGAAAAGTCTTCCTGAGCCTGTTTGGTAGAAGCAAGCGGAGTGGTTGTTCCCAACGTATATTTTAAAATCTGAGAAGATCCGTTTTGCCCGTCACTTTCATAGATGGTATTTCCTTCGATCTGGAATCCCTGTACAAAGTTTTTAGGATCATGAGGATATTCTGCTACAATCTGATATGCGATATTTTTTTCAGGATTTTTTGCAAATACATTGATGGTAGCATCCTGGTTCAGGACCTCCCCCCCTTTTGTTTTGATATTGAATGTAACGGCATTATCACCCAGTGTAAAAAATTTCGGATCAATAGTCAAATCCGTTGTTTCTTTATCCCCGAAACTGATCGTTACGCTTTCTGCATTTTCTGTCACCTCTTTCGGAAGCTCAAACTTATCTCCGAAATGGTATCCTTTCGCCTCCATAGAAAGATTATAGGTATTTAATGTATTAAGAATCTCTTTATCCTTATTACAAGATGCCAATAATAAAATCGCTGCGAAACCTGCTATTATATTTTTTTTCATTGATTTTCTAAATATTTCCCCAAAAATAGCAAATTTTATTCCGTATTGCCAAGATTATCTACAGCCTGTCCAAATTGTAATCTATATCCGTTGTTGTCATAGACTGCAAATTCTCTCATTCCCCATTCAAAAGTCTCAATCTCATAACAGACTTTGGCTTTTGTTTTAAGGTCTTCCCAAAGGTCATCCACGTCATTTACGTTAAAATAAAATGATCCTGAAAAGCCAATTGAAGCAGGATTTTCATGCCGGTTAGGCTGAGAAAGCATAATAAGTACCTCATCTTTACGAAGAGAAGCCCATTGCCAGTCGTCATTTCTATCCATAAGGGTAAAACCAAGGATATTCATATAAAATGCTATGGTCTCATCAAGATTTTCTGTCCAGAGAATAGGACGAAGTGCCGTAAACTGTGTCATAATTCCTTTAATTCAAAAGTATTTTTATGAATTTTCATATTCAGGGAAATCCATGTTTCTTGATCAATCTTTGCTTCGCTTTTAACGTTAGGATCGAATGCAAAACCAACTTTCCTGTAACATTCAATAGCTCCGGTATTCCAGTCGTAAACGTTAAGTTCTGCAGTTTCTTTATCAAAATGACTGAAACCGTATTTCAGAAGCTCCTGCATTACTTTTTTGCCATACCCTTTTCCCCTGTTGTTTTCATCCCAGATCAGAATTCTTCCCAAAAGGAATGTCTTTTCTTTCAAAAAAATCTGAGCATGCCCCATTGTATTTCCGGTCTGGTCTGTAATTTTAAATAAGGTTCTGTTTTTATCAGACAAATCGGTTTCCAGCTGTTGTTCTGTAAGCGGAAATTGGTAGGCAGGTCCGGCAAACTGAAGAAGCATTCTTTCATCGGTTATCTTTGAAATAAGCAACGGTACATCTTCAATTGTAAAAGGCAGTAATGTAATCATGATTTAGTTTTCCAGATATATTTTTAAACTTTGTCCTACGATAGCTTTCCAGCCTTGTGTAAAGTTTTCTCTTGAAAATCCGTCGCCTAAATCTATGAAGTTTTCAATTCCCTCATGGGTCAGCGTTATCACAGTCTGTCCATCTTCAGATTGTAATTCCCAGGTGACCACTGTTTTCAAAGGTGAAGAATCAGGATATGACCATGTATGTTTTAGCTTCTGATTGGGTATTATTTCTAAAATTTCACCTTGATGATGGTATTTATTTTCCCCGCCAGGTTCGTAGAAATTGAATTGCTTCCCTATTTCTAAGTCAAAATCCTGGATATCAAAATACCAGGATTTCATTTCATTTTTATCGGTTAATGCTTTCCATACTTTTTCAGCCGGAGCATTTATTGTGTACTGAACAGTGATTGGTGTGTTCATATTATGGATTTAATATGTTTAATTTTACAATATTTTGGTTGAAATATTTAACTACAAAAGTCACATTTTTTTTAAACACTTAAGTTGTTTAAAGTTTAAGTTTCTACTAGCGAGAAGTACACTTAAGTTCTGAAAATCCTAAGATTTTCATTTTGTAAACTTTTTACAAGTGCCTGTTCATTTTAGACTAAATTCTTTTGTGACTTTTGCGGTTTTCTTTTTAATTACCCATGTGAAAAGCCGGTGATCTTCGCTTCATCAAAATCCAGCTGCATTTCAATCGCTCTCATCACATGATCATCAAATATCTTTTCTCTTTTCATTCTGTGCAATTCGTTTCTCTGTGCCTGAATAACCTGGCGCAAGACATCTTTATTTTCATTAATCGCCGTTACATAATCTCCTGTGGAAGCCATACATTGGGCTTTGTCTGCCATCAGCATCATTTCGTTTTCCAGTTTATGTTTCTGATGACGTACCAGACTGTTTGTTACGGCCAGCTCAGAAAAATCATTATCCAGTTTATGCAATGCTGTTTCTTTCAACTTACGCATAAGAATTACTTCCTGTTTTTCTTCCGGCAGTTCACTTCCGGAATCCTGGATATTCAATAATTTCAGGATCGGACTCAGCAATAATCCTTGTCCTACCAGAGTAATCAATATGATAACGAAAGTTACAAATAAAATAATATTCCGGTGGGGAAATGCTTCTCCGTTTGGTAAAAAAGCGGGTATCGACAATGCTGCTGCCAATGAAACCACCCCTCTCATCGCTGCGAAACTGATGATAAACGGCTCCCGCCAATCCGGTTTGGGAACTTTGAGTCTTAATTCTTTGGAGCATACTCTTGGGAAATACATCAGTGCATAACTGTATAGAATTCTTGTCCCGATAATAGCTCCCCCAATAACCACACTGTAGAAAATACCTTCTGAAATGGTGTATTCTTTCATTCCTTCGACTACGATAGGAAGTTCAAGACCAATCAGGATAAAGATGATCGTATTCATCAGGAATATCAGGACACTCCACACATTTCCGGACTGAATCCTTGAGGTATGGCTTAGATAACAATGCGAATTGTATGACATCAGCAATCCTCCGGTAACTACTGAAAGCACTCCGGAAAAATGAAAATGCTCCGCTCCTACATACATGATATAAGGTACAATAAGTGTGATGATCGTATCTATATTGGAGTTAGTAGGAATGATCCTCAATAATGCTCCAAACAGAAAACCGACAGCCACCCCTACTGCGATTCCTCCAATTGCCATGGTAAAGAAATCCTGAACAGCATCTCTCCAGATAAACTGTCCTGAAATAACTGCTGCCAGAGCAAATTTGAATACAATCAAACTGGATGCATCATTAATCAGACTCTCCCCTTCCAGAATACTGGTGATCTTTTTAGGGATTTTCATATGCTTCAGTACCGAAGTAGCCGCTACCGCATCCGGCGGGGAATTGACCCCTCCCAACAGGAATCCCATGGCTATTGTAAGGCCAGGAATGATAGAGGACGAAAGATAAGCCACGACTATTGAGGTTAAAAATACCAATCCAAAAGCCATTGAAAAAATCTGCTTTCTCCATTTATGAAAGTCCTGCCATGAGGTGAACCAAGCCGCTTCAAACAAAATAGGCGGCAGGAAAATAAGGAAAACAAGGTCCGGTTCTATTTCAATACGGGGCATCCCCGGTATAAAGCTTATCAATAATCCCGCAATCACAAGGAAAATCGGGTAAGCGACTTTTAATTTTTGCCCGATCATTACCAATATCATCACAGACAGCAGTACTGCAATGGATATTATAACATAGCTGTGAATCATTTTGAGTCAGTTTTTTTTAAGTGTTATTTTTATTTCCGGATATAACTTAATGTATTATCCAAACCTATAAGGTTTCCTTTATATTCTAAGTCCAACTCTTTTAGTTTTATAAGAATATAAAACTGAAGGGGTTAAAGTACAATATTATTCTTCGGAGTAATGGCCGGCGGAAGGTCAGATTCATCCAGCATATCTCTCATATCAATTTCAATGGTACGGCTGATCTGAGTGATGGGAACATCATTGGGACTTCCTTCAAATGGATTGACAGAAGCTTCTCCTACACTGTCCAGGGTATGAAAACACCATGTTACCAGTAAAGAAAACGGAATATTAAACCATATTGCCCATCCTTCCACGATGGTTCCTTCTCCTAATTTATCAAATTCTTTCAGCAATCCAAAAGGCACAAAGACAATAAATAACAGCAAAAGATAAGTGGTAATGGAAGAAAAATTTCTGGGATAAGGAAAGTTTTTAATTCTTTCTGCTTTTCCCTGACTATCGGTAAACTTTACCAATTGCTGATTGATCTGTGTCCATTGAAAATCGTTCAACTCTCCTTTTTCATAGGCTTCAGACAATGCTTTACTTTGGCTGGCCATCAATTGTGTTGCTCTGTTCTTTTTGCTTAAAATATACTGGACTTCAGGTTCTGAAAGATAATTTTTTAATTCCTCATCCAGTTTGGAAAGTCTCTCCGGAATGTCATATTTTTTGGAATATTCATCGAACTGGGCTGTCCCCATGTTTTCCCATGCTCTTGGCTCGCGAAGCTGAAATCTCAGCGCTGTAAGCCATGCATAATGACGAAGAAACATCTCTTTTACTTTAGCGGAATCTTTTGAAATCAGCGCATCTCTGAGAATATATCCAAAACTGCGGCTGTCGTTAATGATAGCTCCATAAATCTGTCTTGCTTCCCAGAGCCTGCTGTAACTGGCATTGTTTTTAAATCCTACAATGAACGCTACTGCGGTTCCCATGATCGCAATCGGCTGCCAGGGAACAGAGAGAAATGTCCAGCCTAAAAAGTACAGGACTGTAGGAATAGCTGATAGTACAATCAGTGCGTAAATACTTCTTCTGGTCCAGCTAATGAACTCATAAGCTCCAAACCTTTTTCCTGAATGCATAAGTGTTTATTTATTTGTGTTTATTATTTTATTTTTTAAATAATGATTTCATCAGAGCATTCAGCGATACCGATCAATATTAGTTTTTAGTAAACGGAATATTGTTATAAAAACCAATCTGAATCTGCCCCCGGTTCCTGTTTTCCTGAATCTGATTCATATAACCTGCTTCAATCCTCATGTTTTTATTGATGACATATCCTAAAGCTCCATAGACTCTGTTTCTATCGAAAACCGGACTATTAAAGTGAAGAAAGATCTCATTATATACCGAAGCATACAAGGTTTTTGGCAGCATTTCCTTTTGGGTAATCGGAATATTCACTCCAATCATATAACGGAATCTCATCCTGAAATCATCTTCCAGAAAACGTTCTTCCAAACGGTAACGGTGCTGAAGATTAAAACGTCCGAATTTCTGCTTGGTTATAAACTGCTGGAAAATTCTGTGTTCAATATTTTCTTTTTTCTCACCATTTACATAGGGCTGGCTCAGAATGAAACCATATCCTAGTAAAACATTATTGTTATTTTCTGTAAGATCATATCCAATCCCTGTACGGATCAGCAATTGTTCCAGGTCTCCTACTGCGTCGAAATTACGGTACTGAATCTCATTGTGCCAGTTCAGCTTCTTGCTGATCTTGTTATTTCCAAAATACATATACCATGCTCCCATATCATTTTTTTGAGCATATGTCAATATTGATCCTAAACTTAATACCGTGAATGCCAACTTCGTAAAAACCTTTCTCATGCTTAATAATTATTATTATCTATCGTTTTTAACAAAATTAATAATTTAAATCAATAATAGCAAACAATATTTTATACTGTGATTTAAAGAGATTCTGATGAAATGGCTGACAACTATTATCTATAAAGTATTATCCAGGAACCTGTTCTGCCAGAATATCATTTTCATTCTGGTCAAAATAAGTACAGGTCATCGCATGGAGATCCATTGTCCAGCCGTTGATTCCGTTTTCTGCACAATCTTTACAAAAAGTCATGTAATCTGTTCCTCCCCGTTGGTGAAGCTTCAGCCTTACTTTAAAATTTTCAAGGTTTAAGGTATCGGAAATGGTGAGAGAATCATACTTGTTTCCGGTCTGCACAGATTGCTTTTCGGCATTGAAGTATTGGGTATTTCCTTCCGAGACATATGCTTTGTAGTGAGAAACACCCAACGCCTTTATAGCTTGGATATATTGGGGGAAATCGGCTCCGCTTTTTACTTTTTGGTGTTCTGCTTTAATGTTTTCAATTGTAAATTTCATTCTTTTGTATTTTCTGAGTGTTACTTTTTAAGGGTATAAAATTATTATTTTTTCATAAACAAATCATCTGCATCTGCTTATAAAAACAAAAACTCATGTCATCAGAAAATATAAATTTTATTTAATTTGTTAATGAAAACAGTTCTAAGAATACTTATTCGAACCTGTCTTTTAAGTAGTTCATATCTGCAATCTTACTCTCTATGGCATACACCACTAAACCTGCCGTATTTTTGGCCCCGGTTTTCAGCAGAAGACTGTTGCGATGCCCTTCAACGGTTCTGGAGCTTAAAAAAAGTTGATCTGCGATTTCAGAAGTGCTGTATTGTTTACAGATTAATTCCAATACCTCTTTTTCTCTTTTGGAAATGTGATTGGCATCAAAAATACTGGAAACTTTCTTTTTAGGTTCTGTAAGGTTTTGATGTAATGCTTCCATTACGTCATTATTATAGAAAAAACCTTTACTATATACTTCCCGGATTGCAGTGAGTAATTCTGCGGGACTTGAGTTTTTTTTAAGAAAGGAACAGGCTCCCGACTGTATCATATTGACAATAAATGCTTTGGTATTATAGCTCGTCAATGCAATAATCTTGATCTGAGGATATTTGATATGGATTTGTTTGGTCGCTTCTACTCCGTTAATTTCCGGCATATTGAGATCCATCAGAATGATATCCGGCAGTTCTTCCAGCGTTATAAGTGCATCAAGCAGCTCTTTCCCATTGCTGAAATCGCTTACCAGCTCAATATCTTTCTCTCGCTGTATCAATAATGAAATTCCCTGACGAAACAGCGCTTCATCATCTACAGTTATTACACGAATCATATCCTTTTCCATCTTATAAATATTTAAAATGTAAATTCAACAGTAATTCCTTTAGTGTTTTCACTTTCAATGTTCAGTGTTCCATTGATAAGTTCTACCCTGCTTCTGATATTGCGCAACCCTAATCCTCCTTTCAAAGTATTTTCATCAAGATTAAATCCTTTACCATCATCTTTATAAATACAGGTATTCTTTCCGTCTCTCCCCAAAAATTCTATGTCAATATGAGTACTTTCACCGTGTTTTATAGAATTGTTAATGAGCTCCTGAAGTATTCTAAAGATATGTAAATTTTTTTCATCTTCTGCTTTTGCAAAATATAGACTGTTAGAATAAGTAACCTGTAAGGTTTTGGATAGGTTAATTTCTGAGCACAATGCATCTATTGCAGCATGCAGTCCAAATTTTTCTAAAATGGGAGGAAGCAGATCATGAGAGATTTGTCTGGCGCTTTCGGCAGTTTTATTGACCAGATGTATGATTTTATTTTTCTGATCGTTGTATTCTTCTCTGGCCATATTATCAAAATCCAGGAGATGGATATGTAAAGAAACCACGCTTAGTTTTGAGCTGATGTCATCATGCAGATCCTGAGCGATCCGCAGCTTTTCTTTTTCCTGAGCACTTATAATAGCGTGGGTAAGATCTTTCTCGTATCTAACCTCCAGCTCTTTTTTCTGAATAAGATTTCTTGTTATTTTCTTATTTGAAAAATAATAAAATATGATCAGGGTAACAGCCAATAAGGTAAATGCCAGAAAGGTATAAACGATAGTGGAAATAATTGTATTCTCATTCATCTTGTAAAATCATAACAGTAATTACACATTTTTTCTACGGGAAGAAAGATATTCTGTCAGAATAAAAATCTGGTACACAATAAACATAACAACATTGAATACCCATATTTCTTTATGCAGTTTCCTATTCATCACCGTATACAGATTTCCGGACAAAAATATAACGGTACTGCTTATCAGATACAGTAAAAGTCCCAGACTTATATAATTGTATTTCTTGTTTGTATCCAGTATATTATATAAATGAAATAATGCCAGAATTATAATAGAATAAGAAGTGACAAAAATTTCGAATAGATTAAAAACATAATATTTTTCCGGATATATGATATACTGTATAACGAGAACAATAGGAATGATAATTAAAAGAGTACGTGCCGTTTTCTTCTGATATTTTTCCGTTAAAATTTCATGAAAGAACAACCCCAGTAACAAAAACTGACCTATCAGATAATAATGAGAGAAAAACAGATTATTAATCTTCTGATAATTCATTACATAGAAAACAATTTCACATAGTAATATCAAGGCCAAATAGCCGATGAAAAATGCATAGGCTTTTCCAGAACCGGAAAAGCCTATGCAATATACTGCCAGATTAATCAGCAGAATGCCTTTTCCAATTAATGACAATATTTCAATCCAATGATCCAATGATCTCTAGTTTTTCAGATTACAGATTCAACCATTTCACAACGGAACATACACTTGGACAAGGGGTCGTCATATCATACACATAATATCCTTTATCATAATCTACAATATCATTATCATCTGCATCTACCCCCACCATCAGAAATTTAAATTCTCCTTTATTGGTAATTGCATTATAGCCCCGATATTTTTCAAATCCTTTGTCTTTAATGAAAATATCATGAACGTCTTTTGCAGGGATAAGGTGAGCCCGTATAGACATTCCGTCAATCACTTTTGTATTTTGCCAATTTGCAATCCATGTTTTAGCATCATCTAATGATACTGCATGTTTAGGTAGTTCCATAGTTTTTCTTGTTTTAAATTATATAATAGGTTTAGAATAAAATTACTGTAAGTGCACATTACAAGTTATGAAAAAAAACTAACCATACTGTGAAATAAATTCATTTTAATTAACATAATATCCATTTTTCAAAATTATAACAATACCAAATAATAAAATCGCGTATTTCTACGCATTTTTCAATTTGGCATTTAATACGCTGTTATCGCTTTGTATTTCACTGTTTCTTTGTGGTATCCTTTATAGGAAAACCTCGTGAGAATACAAACAGTACCGGAAGCTTATTGTCTTCTGTAAACACTAAAAAATCTGTATCATGAAAAAAAATATCTTTTTTGCAATTTTTGTTATCCTAAGCAATATTGCAGCGATCAATGCACAGATAACCACTGTAACTTTTGAAACTTCACCTGGCGGTAGTACAAGTTTTACCAGCAATGGATATACATTCAATATTGTTTCACAAGCCGGAACTTTTAGAATTCAAAGCAATTATCCGGGCACCGGATGGAACGGAACAACTAATGACAATGTCTATATCGACAATACAGGAACAACCAATATCAATGCTCCTTCCTTCAGTGTTAAAAGCAGTTCTTCATTCACTGTGTCTAAGTTTTGGGTATTCTTAAGCAATACTGCTTTAAACCAGACTACCTCATCAGGAACGCTGATCATTACAGGAAAATTAGCAGGAGTTACAAAGTTCACCACCACAAAAACATCTGGCTTTAATACAACATTCAATGCAACAGCGGGAACAACAGGCATCAACAACGGGTTTACTCTGATTGATCTTGCTACCCTGAATAATCAGAATAACAGCAATACAACTATTGATGAAATCCAGCTGCAATCCACCGGAGGATACCTCTATATGTGTCTCGATGCGTTTACATGGACAAAAGTTTCAATGCTGGGAACCTCAGAAAACACGATCAAAGACAAAGTGAATATTTATCCTAATCCAACTTCAGGAGTCTTCCATATGGATCTGAAGAAAAATGATAAAGTCTCTTTATATGATCAGTCTGGAAAACTGATGAAAGCTACAGAAGCGGTAAAAGGTGAAAATAAGTTTAACATCACTGAACTGCCCGACGGAATTTATCTCATCACAACAGAATCAGCAAGCTATAAAGTCATTAAAAAGAACTAAGAAGCTATTTCCTACAAACAGCTTACAAAACATACTAAAAAAACCGACAGATATCTGTCGGTTTTTCAATATTTTGAATACAAAAATAAATTTACGGATGTTGCTGCATTTTAGCAGGATCATCATAATTTACCATCCAGTTGATCCCGAACTTATCAGTAAACATTCCAAAGTAAGCTCCCCAGAAAGTATCTGCCATTGGCATAGTTATCTGTCCGCCAGCAGAAAGACCACCGAATAATTTGTCTGCTTCGTCTTTAGATTCTGCGTTCACAGAAATAGAAAAATTGTTTCCTTCTTTGAAGTTAGAAGCCCATTCTCCACCTGTATCACTTCCCATTAATATTGTTTCCTTAGAAATAGGAAGAGAAACGTGCATGATTCTGTCTTTATCTTCTGCAGAAGCTTCTTTCCCTTCCATTGGAGGCATTTCCCCAAATGTTCCGATGTAAGGATATTCTCCGCCAAAAACCGACTTATAGAAATCGAATGCTTCTCTGCAATTCCCATTAAATGTTAAATAAACGTTTACTGATGCCATAATTGTTTTTTATTAGTTAAGTTTGTTTTAAGTAGTCTTTATTGATTTTCAGATGTTTATCTGTGTTGATCTATAAGAATCATGTTCCCATCAGGATCTTTCAGATAGATATGTTCTGGTCCTGAAGTGGTTTCATCCGCTTCTTTCCCGATTTCTATCCCGCTTTCTTTTAATCTTTTCTGAATTTCACGCACATCTTCAAAAGATTCGAGATTCTGTGCATTTTCGTCCCATCCCGGATTGAAAGTAAGCATATTTCCGTCAAACATTGCCTGGAAAAGTCCGATCAATGTTGAACCATTCTTCATAATCAGGTAATTCTGTTCTGCAGCTCCTGCCATGGTTGTAAAGCCCAGTTTCTCATAAAAGTCCTTAGATTTCTGAAGGTCTTTTACACTTAGGCTGATTGAAAATGCTCCTAATTTCATATTTTTTTTGTTTTTAAAGCGAGTTGATGTCCTGCGAAAACCAGTCCCCAAACAAGAATTCCTGCGATCCAGAACCAGATTGGAGTAGGTAATGTTACCATCATATAAATGGTCATCAGTAAAAAAATAATTCCACAGAGTATTGCCGCTGTATTTTTCCCGTTATTTGAAATTTTTGTCGCTGTAAATCCGGAAAGAAAGGCAGCTAATGCATAGGCAAGAATGATAAAAAATAACGCCATAAAAGGAGCTTCACCCACATACACTTTCAGTGCCTCCATATCTCCGGCACCCGCTTTTGCAGGAGGAGGATATAGATAATGGCCAATATTTTCTACTAATGTAATGCATAGAGATCCCGCAATAAGCCCCACTAACACTGCCAATATTCTTCTCAGCATGATTATTGGTTTTTTAAATGGGTTGCAAACTCCAGAGTTCCATCGTAGCTTTTCCAATCGCCTACAAGCTCAATGTTTTGTCCTTCAATTTTTTCTGTTTTCTTATTCCATTTGAAGTTGTAGACCAATTTTCCTTTAAGAAGCCCTGAATGTTTTCCTTTGTTCTCTTCCGCCAGCTCATATTCCCCAAATACAGTTCCCTGCCTTTTGGAATCTTTATATTTCGAAATGGTAATCTTACCTTCAAATTTTGTATAGTTGGTATCTACAAGAGTGTATCCTGAAACAAAATATTCCTGATCATTCTTTTTATTCTGCTCAGAAATATTGATCTTAAGCTTCAGTTCCTGACCTTTGTTTCCAATAGTTCCTATATAAGGTTTACTATTGTTCAGCCAGGTATTTGAAATATCAGGCATCTGCCCCAACACAAAATTGGCGGTCAGAATGAGGAGTAATAAAAGTTTTTTCATGCAGTGATTTTTAAACGCCAAATTGTGACAGGTGGTGGTTCAGATGTTTGGCAAACATATTATTCCACTCCTGAGCTTTTAATTTTCCGAAAGAGAAAGATTCTTTACCATCAAAAGCATCTGCTCCCAATTGCTGGGTCTTTTGGATAAAACCAATCAATCTTGTTTTTTCTTCGTGAAAATTTTTTCTGGTCGTTATCAAAAACTGCGGAGCGGTAGGAGAATCTCTTGGATATGCTTTCTCTCCTACTACTTTAGGTTTTACAAAGGTCTTTAATATAAATTTTGCAATAGATCCCGGTTTCTTATGTTTCTCGGGTTCATAGATCATCTCATACGTTATACTGCAGTGTGCCAACATCTGATCTACCGTCATTTTACCCCACAAACCATGGGTATCTTCCACCAGTCTGTTTATTCTATCAATATAGTTTTGAGCATCTTTTGCATCAAATACATTTTCCATATAATTTCTATTTTACTATGGACAAATATATTAGTTTTTTCGTTTGATTTTATAGTCGGTTGAAAAAATTGAGAGTTGCCGGCAACAAATTAATCAGCAACAAAAAAACTATTCAACATCCTCCTGAGAAGTATTCTCAACCACAATTTCCTGTGGTGCTGCTTTTTTGAAAATAAACCAAAGTTTGATTTTTAAAGCAATCCAGCCTATAATCGCATATACTACTAAAAGAATGCTTAAATGTTTCAGATAAGGGAATGTAAGTTCTACCGAACCTTTTTGAATTAATAGAATTTTAAAGGCCTGTAAAAAAGGAGTTAACGGAATAATATTGGCAATAAACTGAACGAAACCAGGCATTGCATTCAAAGGCCATGTAAAACCACTGATGATGAAAGCTGGTGAGGCAATTACCATAAGAATCTGTGTTGCCTTCAATGCGTCAGGAATCAGAATACTGATAAATACTCCTAAAAATGAAGCTGATCCCACAAAAACGGCTGTCAAAAGAATAAAATTGAGTATTCCTTGAGGCATCGGAACGTGGAAAATCATATGCATAAAGTAGTAAATACCAACAATCAGAATAGAAAACACCCAAATTGGAATCACTTTAATAAGCATGGTTGGGAAGGCCCATTTTTTCATTTTCAAATATTCTTTCACAAAAGATCCTCTTTCAAATTCGGCAGCAAAACTTACGGCCATCGCCAGGAGGATTACCTGCTGTAATACCACTGCCAGCATCGCCGGCCACATGAAGATAAGGTAGTTTCCCGTTGTGTTGAACAGGGTAATATAATTGGCTTTGAACGGTTCGTACTGTGTAGCCGCTTTCGCAGCAGGCATCCCTGCTTTCTGAAGGGCTTTGATGGAAGCTCCGGCAGAAAATGTTCCTATGGTCAGCTGAAGCGCTTTGGAAGCAAAATTTGCAGTTAAAACATTCCCTGTATTGATATAAACATTGAGTTCAGGGTATTTTTTCTGAAGCATATCTCCTTCAAACCTTGAAGGAATAATCACAACAGCCGCTGCTTCATGTCTGATCACCTCATCTTTGATGCTCAGAGGTTCCTGCAGGTATCTGATAATTTTGATGCTTTTATTATCATCCAGCATTTCCGTCAATTGGTTAGACAAAGGAGTATTGTCTCTGTCGACCACCAATACGGGAGTATTTTCAACTTTTCCGCTTTTGTAGACAAACCCCAGCAAAGTGGCATAGAAAACGGGAGCCAAAAAGAACACCGTCCTTAAGGTAGAATTGCCGATAAAAAGTTTGAACTCTCGTTTTAAAAGACGGAAAAATTCTTTCATCTGTATATTTTTATATTGTGAAGAACGAAATGAAGCTTACTTAAAGCTCATCTGTTCGTTTCAATTTATTTAAGGATTACATTGGCATTGACCAAAATACTTTTAGCCTTATTCATCTCTTTGGGTTTTACTTTGATCTCGTAGATTGCGTCCTGCAATTGATAGTCAGGATAAGCAGTAGTAATATCTGCGTACTTTGTCAGCTGCTTGATATACACAATATTTCCTGTCAGGTTTTCTTTATTATAAACCACTTGCATATTGACCTCCTGCCCTTTTTTATATTTTGAAATAGAACTTTCCGGGATAGTAAATCTGAAGTAGGTGCTTTCCGGAATATATCCGTTGAACAGGGCAAAACCAGCGGTTGCCAACTCACCAGTGTTCAGGCTGATGGTTTCTATTTCCATATCGTTGGTCGCAATGATGTATCTTTCAGAGTAAGCCACATTAGCTTCCTGTAAAGCTCCTTTGGCCTGTGATGCCTGACCTGCTGCCATTTCCACTTTTTCGAAACGGGTTCCTCTTTGTACATCATCCAGTTCTGCTACAACAGCATCATATTGTGCTTTTGCTCCCTGCAATTTTGCATAGATTTCGTCATGAGCCTGCGGAGACATTAAGCTGTCACGGAACATATTGTTTGCTCTTTTGTAAGATTTCTGTGCAAATTCATATTGTTCTTTCAACCCTTTATATTTTGCCTGAAGCTGCCTCATCTGATCGGCTGTAGCTCCGTTTTTCGCCATCTGCTCCTGGGCTGTGGCAGCACTTACGGCACCCTGAGCCTGGGCTATTTTTGCAGAAACTTCCGGTACATCAAGTTGTGCCAGGGTATCTCCTTTTTTCACAGTTTGTCCTTCGGAAACATATATTTTTAAAATCCTTCCGGTTACCTTAGGGGCAAAAGAAATCACATCTTTTTTTGTTTTACCTTCTGGATCTTTGATCTTTTCATTTTTTTTGTCACAGCTCCCCAGCATAAAGAAAGCAGCGAAGAGTATAGATATATTTTTATGCATCATTTAAATTTTTAAGGGATTAAATAAAATTTGGTGATATCCAGTTCCTGGGTAGATCTCATCAGTTCTATTCCCGCTCTTCTCTGGTTGAAAATGGCATTCTGATATTCCAGTTCGACAACTTCAAGGTCGTTTTCTGCATCGATCAGCTGAGAAGATTTACTCATCCCGTATCTGAATTCTTTTTCTGCCTGTATAAGTGCATTTTTTGCCAATTCTTTTTCTTTGGCTTTTAATGGGATCTGCGCAGAAGCAATATCATAGTTGGTTTGATTATTGGCTAGATTCAGTGTCAGTTTTTTCAGGGCATCTTCTTTCTGGTTTTGGAGTACTTCTTTTCCGACTTTGGCTGTTTCTTCTGCATGTTTTCCTTCTTTACCGTCGAAAATCTCCCATTTAAAGCCTACTCCTGCTGTAATCAATGGAAATACGTTGATATTATTGGGTCTCCAGTCCAGTTTTTTCCCTTCATATCCAAGTATTGGGACTGCCGGAATAACGTTTTCTGAAGACTTGATCCTGTTACCATACAATCCGATATAATAGGCGGAAGCCATCAACTGTACTTTAGGAATCATCCATGTTCTTTCAGCTTTTATTTTATAGTCAGCTGCACTAATGCCGTGTTCTAAGGCACGGATTTCGGCTCTCTGTTCTATTCCTTTTTCTGCAGCAAGCAATTCTACCGGTGACAATACCGGATCAATCATTCTGAGTCTGTCTCTGCTGATTCCGGTTAAAATATAAAGCTGGGTAAGAAGCAGTTCCTTCTTTCCTTCATATTCTACCATTTTGGCATCTAAAGTAGCCTGAGCCAGTTCGATTTTCTTATGATCGTAAGGTGTAATCAGTCCATAACCAAGCGCTTTATCTGCTGTCTTTCTGTTAATGTCCAGTCTTTTTTTACTTTCATCCAGTACTTTTTTAGACTGATGGATCAGGGCTAATTGATCATATGCTTTAGAAATAGTGGCAATAACCTCATCTTTTGTTTTCTCCAGCAGAATATCTTCAGACTTTTTCTTTTCTTCAACGGCTTTTTTCAGGTACTTGACCTTTCCTCCTGAATACAGAAGCATTTTAGCATCTGCCTTGGCAATCCCTGAAAAACCTGACACATTGAAATTATTGTTAAAAGCTCCTTCCGGAATATTGATAAAGGGAGCGAGATTGAATTCCGGTGACGTCAGTCTTGCTGTTCCGTTGAGATAGCCGGCTTTACCACTTAATTCCAAAGTAGGAAGAAAGATATCCTTTAGTTTGTGTTCGTCAAGATCGGTAAGTTTATTTTGGGTAATCTGCATTTTGAGGTTCGAATCCTGAACCATAGCACTATCCAGAAGTTCTTTAAAATCCGGCGCAGACTGAGCCCAGCCAAAAGCAGGGAAAGCAAAAAAACTAAACGTAAAAATCAATAAATTGTTTTTCATGGTTTATGTTTATAACAAATATAATGCAAAAAAAGATAAAATCCTTAAAGATAATTCTACAATATGGTGAATTTAAAGTAAGTTTAAAATATGTTTAAGTTTAAATCCCTACAAAATAAAGTTTTGGCCAGATCGTTTAAATGTTAATTAAAAACTAAAAAACTTTGAAAAAATATTTAACTCTACTTTTTCCATTCACTTTCTATTATGATTTCATAAGTAAACAAAGGGATAAAATGATATTCTTCCGAAAAAAATCACTGATTATTTTTTATTCTATCCTGAATTTTGGAGGCCGAATTCCTACGGAATGAGAAACCGAGTAGATAGACTTTTTGGAAAATAACAAAAACAGCATTTAATCTTAAATTCACAACAACCTATTTAATAAAAAATATATTTTGAAACAAATTCTCACCTTATTCTTCTCTTTACTATACATCTTTTCCGCAGCACAAGATCAGGAGATCTGCAAGTGTGAAGCTTTAAAAAAAGCCAGGGACAGTTCAAGAAAAACTGATTCTTACCATTATAAAATAACCAGAAAACAAGCACTTACTCCTCCTTTTAAATTCATATCTATCCAATATTTAAAAAGGTTTTCAAGATCTGAAAACATAATAGATTCTTTAGAAACAAAAATAGCTTCTGCAGCACGCAAAGTGGCATCCGACAGTCTATTGGGAAATTATAAAGTAAGTGATTCCATAAAAAAAATAGAATTTGCAAAACAATATGGAGATATTCCCTGGCCATTAATTGTTAAGACAGGCAAATTTAATAATACCATTGCTATCCTTTATCAGACTGATTCTTCTTTCAATGTGAAATACTATCTGAGAATCTCAATGGATAATGGAGAAACATGGAAGAATTATTATACCGGAATGGAAAAGAATAATAACTATTTTTTTAAAAGTAATTCTCAATTCCCATTGTGGAAAGACAGCCGCCATCTACAAATTGAAGCAGATATTGTAAGAATGACCAGACCATTGACCTTTCCCCATGGCGAACCTGAATATGAGACCTTAAAAAACAATGCACTGGTGGTTATTAATATCGATGAGATCATAAAAGATTCTGACGGTGACGGGTTTAATGATCTTGAAGAAAAAATGGAACTTTTTACCAATCCTCATTCAAAAGATACCGACAACGATGGAGTTTCTGATTCCGAGGATAATAACCCCAAATATAAAACGACAGACAATGATTTTACAAAAGCATTACTAGCCGCCATATATGGAGAATATGATCTCATTAATAATCCTGATCCCTTAACCATTGAGTTTATCGTGAATTTAAAAACATTTAAAGAAGACTTTGCTTCACAGAGGGAAAGGTATAATTCTTATCCAAACAACGATAAAAAGAGTTTCCTTGATAAGCTGCAATATGATGTTATTGTAACTGATGACGAAAACTTAAGAAGAGCCGATACTTTGGGTAAAAGGATAATTTTTCTCACCTCAAAAGAGTTTTCAAAATACGTCCAACAAAGTTTTAGCAATTTATATGTTCCTGTTTACAGCAAACTTTTCAAATGTGATGATAAAAAAGACACTTACATTTTAATTCACAATGGAGTTTCCAGAGGTGAAACTTATGTCATAACAAGAGTTCCTGAAGGTTGGAATATTAAGGTAATTAATCATTGGATAACATAATAAAATTCGCTTTATTCTTTTAATCCAATCTAAATTTTGGAAGCTGGATGCCTACGGAATGAGAAACTGAGAGGACAGGCTTTTGGAAAAATGATCTGCTCAATCAGCAAAATCTGCGAGAGATAATATTCAATTATAAACGAAAACTCCCCACATCACTGTGAGGAGTTTTCTGTATAATTATAATAAGCTGATTTACTTTTGAACTGCTTTTTTCATCGCAGCATCCGGACGTAAAATTCTGTAACGTACTTCAATATCTTTTGGTACATAGAATACCAATGGAAGTTTGCTGTTGTATCTTACGATTTCAGGTTTTAAGGTAACAAACTTCTTAGTCTCTTTCTGACCAGGACATCCCATCAATGTTCCGGCTGTTTCTCCTTTAGACTCTACTTCATAATAGTTGTATCCCCATCCCTGAAGATCCTGAGTTTTCATTTCTCCCATCAGGAAGTAATTGTTACAATCTACCATTTTTTCAGCACCCACGAAAAGCTCAACTTTTAAATCGTTTTCATTTTTTGCCACGGGAAGTTGAATATATACTTGCTTATATCCTTCTTTTGCTTTTGGGAACATTTCAATCTGTAGTTTTTCAAACTTTTCTGCCTTCTTTTGTGCGAAAGCATTTACTCCAGCCATTAATATCAATCCTGTAATTAAAGTTTTAGAAAATTTCATCTTTTAATAATTTTTTTAATTTGTATTACCTTAATTCCAAAAATCATTCCATAATTAAACAATTGTTTGGTTTTTCGATTTAATTATATTTTTACTTGAAAGCTTTAAACAAAAAAACTGTAGTAAAATCACTACAGTTTTTATGTTTATCAATTACTCTGAAATTGCTACATTACTTCCTTTTGTATGGGCATTCATCTGTGGTGCGTAATAATTTTGCATCGTTGTAATTCCGTTTGAGAATTTACCGGATGCATTGGCTACCACATCGTATTCAAAGACATATTTTCCTTTCGGGATGTACTGAATATAGAAATTGGTAGAGGCGTCTTTGGTCGACTGATAATACCCAAGGTTATTTTTCCATTGGTAACCTGAAAGTACATCTGTAGGCTCAAATCCAGCTGCACGCATATCTTTAATATGAATAAACTCCATCGCTCTGTCGGTATTCAGGATCATTCTTACCGTTATCTTATCTCCTACTTTCAATGGGGTTTCGGTTGAGATTTTCTGAAGTTCTTCACCGTTTACGGTTTTCACTTTCTTATAGAGTTCTTTTGTCACGGAAATATAGTTTTCAGAAGATTTGATTTTATCGAGATCTTCATAATACTGCCAGAACAATCCTCCCTGAACAATTCCGGGACCAGGTTTTGTAACAGTTACAGTTGCTAAGTTTTTATCTACTGTTTCTGTTTTCACTGTTGATTTCACATATCCTGTCGCTTGCGTCTGAGGGGCTAATTCTTTTCCACCCCAAACGATGGTAGCTTTATCACTTTCTGTTCCAGTCCATGATTTTCCTGAATTCAAAATAGTGAAGATCACTTCTGCCGTACCTCTTGAGCTTCCCCATGAATTGACTTCTTTCTGGGTTACCAGCCAGATTTTCATGTCTTCAATAAAGTTTTGGTCATTGGATTTTAACTTATTGAAAGCTTCCAATGCTCCTGCGTGGTTTACGACTTTAGAACCAAACCATCCCCAGTCATTCAGGTTTTGTTTCCAGTAAACCCCTTGTGTTTTTGTATCTGTGGAAGTTTCTTTAAGGTAGGTCATCAATTTATCAGATACCTCTTTCAAACCATAATCATTCATCAATAATGCTGAACGGTGAAGTCCGAAGAATGTGAAATCTGTGATTTTAGCTGTTTTTGCTTTCTGTTTTACCAACGTTTTAAGAGAAGCTCCTTTTCCTTTTAAAGGATATTGCTTTTCCCAATAGTTTCTGGTATCAAGGTAATCCATCGCCCAGTTGTTCCAAACGTTGCCTTTTTTCACATCAAAATATTTGCTGACCTCATTGTCTACATATTGAATCAATTTTGCTATTAAAACTTTCTGTTCTGAGCTCTGATAGTCTTTCACATTATCTTTTAACCATGAATTGATTTTTCCTAAGTTTTTCAGGATATACAACGATGTTCCGTAAGAACTTGGATAACCGGGATACCATGAGAATCCACCGTCAGGGTTTTGCAGTTTTTTGAAATCATCCCAATCCTGATTGACAGAATTCTTCATCGTATTAACATCAAATAGCAATGCCAGCTTCTGCATCTGCTCTCCTTCATTTTTACTTTCCAGTACCCAAGGAGTTTCTTCAAGCAGCAACTGTTTCAACTCCTGATTTTTCTCAAGATTTGAATTTAATAATCCTTTATTCTGATATTCTTCAAAAACGGTTTTCATTTTCGGGTTGGCTTTGAATATTTCTGAAGCCAGTACGTCTGCAAACCATTTGTTAAAGATCACATCCGCAGAATTATTCTGATCATTTTTCAGACTTGGAAGCGCAAACATAATCTCCCAGATCGGATTTGTAGTCAGTTCCAGTGTATTGGAAACATTAGACGCTGTTGTAGAGGTATTATTTTTAAGATTATCCAGTACAAATGTTTTCGTTTCACCTTCTTTCACAAAAACAGGAACGGCATCCGTCACCAGCATTCTGTTAGGTAATACAGCTACGGCCTGTTGTTCACCATCAGAATAGGCTCCAGCTTTGGCAACAACTTTGAAAATAATAGAGGAAACATTGTCCGGAACTTTCAATTTCCATGTCAATGCACTGCTTCCATTTTCATTCAGATTGAAATTTTGTACTCCTGAAGTGATTCCGAATTTTGAAGAAATATTTTCATTGGTAAAGGCATCCAGAATCTGTAATTCGGCAGAACCATTCAGTTTTTTATCGGTAAGGTTTGATAGTTTAGACTGCAGATTCAGTTCATCCCCTTCTCTCAGGAATCTCGGATAGTTTGGAGTCACAGAGAATTCTTTCTGGGTTACCACTTCTTTTTCTAAAGTAGCCGCTCTTGCATCTTTAGTATGAGCCAGGAACATCAATTTCCATTTTGTCAACGCTTCCGGAGAAGTGAATTCAAAGCTTACATTTCCTTCGGCATCGGTTTTCAGATCCGGATAGAAGAATGCCGTTTCGTTCAGATTTTTACGAACAGCTACTTTTTCCAGCTCTTTCTCTGCATCATCATGATCTGAAACGCCATCTCCATCGGCTTCCATTTTCGGAGCTTTTACAGGTTCAGGAACTACATTTTGAATAACTTCAAATCTATCTTCTGCAACCGCAGCTCTGGCAGTTTTAAATTTCGCCCCAGCAATGGGTGATGGCGGCGGTGCATAAGCCGGAGCTTTCACTCCTTCCTGATTGCTAAACCCTACAATTGTTTCTTTTGAAATCGAAAAATACGAAAAGTCACCATCAAACCAGTTAAACTGAGGAACTGCGATATACCTGTCTTCGAAATATCTCAATCTCTTTTGATAGTTTTGCTGCTGCAGATAATTTTTGATCCCATAAGAAGTTACTATCACAAATGGGGTATACAATTTTCTCCAACTGTAATTATTTGCGGCAAACTGATCCAGAGACATATCATACATATTGGCCAATACCTCAGCATTGATCTTTTCTTTATCATTTCCGGTTACTTTTACCGTCCATTTTTCCTTAGCATTCGGCTCAAGTTTATCTCTGAAGGTTACCGTTTCAATTTTTAAAGGTTTTTCTGTGTCTTTTATTTTTAAAGAAACAGATTCTGTATTCACATCATTGAATGCCACCAGCTGAAACTGAAGGTTCAGATCTGATACATTTTTATCTTTAGGTATTTCAGCGGTATATTCTAATATTCCTTTTTTCATCTGATGAACTTCTGAAACAGTTTTTCCAGATCCATCCTGTACAAAAACATTGACCAACGCATCAGGAACTGCTGAGAACACATACACTTTCGCCTTTTCTCCTCTTGACAATTCTTCTTTCGGAGCAATCACTGTAAGGAATATTTTTTGAGTAGGTTGTAAAGCTGTTTTATCCCAAACACTGAAATACTGAGAAGTCTTGATGGTATCTTTTCCTTCTATATTGAAAAGTTCCAGTTGGTAATCTCCTGTTTCCAGTTTTCCTAAATCAAGATTGGTTGAAAGCTGAGTATTGTCAGTAGATGGCTGTTGTTCTCTTTCAACTAAAACTTTTTCCGTTTTCCAGTTTTTGATCTCATCATTTTTATCAAAAAGATCATGTGGGAATTTGCTGATAAATTCTTCTTTAGAATACTTCGGAAGATTCTGAACATCAGATTTGAAATTATCTCTGAAAATCCTGTCCGGAGCAATCAGTTTTGATAGCTTAACCTGATATGGCTTTTTAAGATTCTGTTCGTTATAATTTTTAGTTTCTACCTTTAATTTTACATTTTCGTCTGTAAAAATATTGCTGATATTTTCTGCCTGAATATAGTGAGAAACCGAAGCTACTTTCAATTGGGTATCCGCTGTCTGCGTTTCACCATTGATATCTGTAACGGATGCATTGATGACATAGTTGTCAATCTGTATTCCTTCCAGTTTTTCATCTTTTTTAAGCTCCAGACGGATAACAAATTCTCCTTTTTCATTGGTTTTTGCTTCTCCAAGAATTGAGTTTTCATTATCATCATTCTGTGGATACCAGCTGAAGTACCTCCATCTGATATTCTGTTTCTTGATTTCATAGTTCACTGTGCTATTGTTCAATGGAACACCGGAGAACATAACCGCTTTTCCTTTCAGTTCTATAGTCTGACCGTATTTGTACTCCTCTTTTACAGGATCAAAGGTGACTTCAAACTTAGGTCTTTTATATTCTTCTACTTTGAAATTTTTATATCCCTGGCTTTCTCCGTCTATTCTCAGATAAAAATTACCGTTTAGTTTTCCTTTTGGAAGAATGAAACTTCCATGATAAGAACCAAATTCGTTGGTAGTGAATTCCTGTGAAGAAACCTCTTCACTATTGGTATTTAATAAAGTTATTTTTTGTTTTAATCCAGAAAGAACTCCTTCAACTTCCTTATCAATTCTTGTATTAATAACCTTGAAATAAACAGTCTGTCCAGGACGATATATCCCTCTGTCAATGAAAATCTGAGCGGTTGATCGGGTCTGTTTATTAGGATTATAATCAGCAGCAGATCCTCTGTTTCCATACACCTGCATGATCTGGAAATCATTCGTCTTAGGCTGCTGGATCAGGAAAGTTCTGTAATACTCTTTACTTTCTGTTGATGGGAACTTAAACACTCCATTTTCATTGGTTTTACCTTCAATTTTATTCAATGTTTTATTGGAAACAAATTCATAAAATCTAAGACCTTCATTGGCTAAAGGTTTACCATTTTCACTATTTACCAGCTTCAACTCATCAGAAAGAGGTTTTCTGTCTGTTTTAGACTGGTAGATAATTCTGTTTCCGGAAACCAGAAAATACAAATTCTGTCTGGAATCTGTATCTTTCATATCCGCTCCTGCAACGGTAAATTCTGCAACATATACTCCTGAAGGAAGCGGTTTTACCTCCAAAGAAGTTTTATGATTCTGATAATCCTTAGGATCCGGAAGCTGGAATGTTTCTTTCCTTACCAGATTCTTTTTCAGTTTTCCAAAGGTATTGGAATAAGAGTCCTGAACATATTGAAGCAACGAAGTAAAATCGTCTTTCACTTCATAAATATTCAGGGTAAATTCTGATACATTCTGGTATTGTGCCACAAAATGAATCGGGAGATTATTCTGAGTCTGGGATTCGTATTTTAGGGTCAGATAAGGATTTACAATCTGCGCTTCTTTACTTTTGATATTCTCGAGGAAAAGAGATTTCGGATATTCACTTTTAGCCTGAGCAGCCAATGCAATCGCTTCTTTAGGTTTCTTCTGGACGACAAGTTCATCCATAATGTCTCCCATAATCATCACTTTATAATCCCCTTCTACATTAGATTTCAACAGATTCTGAAGCTGCTGAAGTTTATCTTTGCAATGATTGAAATTACAGTTCTCCGTCAACTTTTCCTTCATGAAATACAGCTTTGAATTTCCGCTGTTCTGTTCGATCAGTTCATCATAGATGGCATTGACCGTCGTATGGTTTGCTGTCAGTTCATTTTTGGTGAAAATATTGTTTTCAGATAAAAATGCCACCTTCTTTATTGCATACCAATCTGCCAGTGTTGGGAAATAGGCTATATCACTCGTTCCAGAAAATATATTCTTATACTTTTCCAGGGAAATCTTTTTCATTTCAGGCTTCTCCTGATCAAGTTCCTGGAAGTTTTTAGTCAAATAGTTTTTAAAATCAAGCTTACTCCAGGTTTCAATCTGTGAAACATCCTGAGAGTTGATATTGGTTCTTCCGTTTATTTTCCATGAGTTCTGGTCGTAATAATCCATGAAAAAACCATTCAGTAAGACTTTGTATACCAGTTTACCTTCTCCGTTCACTTTCCCTTCTGCATCCTTAAGTTTTTTGAAAAATTGGGAAGCAGAATCGTTCTGGTCATCATCCACGGTTTGATTTACAATACTGAACTCCGCTTTCAGAGATCGGATCAGTTCGAAGGCATTATTTTCTTTCATGGCTTGTTTTTGTATGTCTAAAATAATGGGAAGATTAGATTTATAAGCTCCTTTCGTACTATTTTCAGCAATTTTTTTCCATTGAGTATCGTAGTATTTCTGTGCGGATACCGTTGAAAAGCTTAGCATTACAAGCAAAAGCAGAAAAATCTTGGAAAATCTTTTCATATATATTAATTTTGATAAATGAACATCTTAAAAATACTCAAAAAAACCATCATAGACAGCCAGATTTATGTCTCCCTTATGGGAACTCTTTTTGCAGTATTTTTCATGACAGAGCAAAACACATTCCGTTTCCCTACTTTCGCACTTATTTTCATCACTTATTTCAGTGGTTATCTGTATACTAAATATCAATATACCAGGCATTTTTTCAAAATACTGGTTGTAAATGCACTCGCAGGAATCATCTGTGCTCTCCTGATCATCTATAATCATAATGAAATAAGACTATTGAAATGGTTCATCATTGTGGTGCTGGGATTACTTTACAACAGCTTTTTCCTTGATGTTTATATCCGAAAAATACCCTTGCTGAAAGTTTTTTATGTAGGATTGGTATGGGCATTGGTCAATTGCTGGCTCACTCTTCCGGAATTCAGTATTCCGATTTTTCTGATCAGTTTTTTCTTTATCACGGCACTTGTACTACCTTTTGATATCCGGGATATGAATAGTGACACAGTAAAAACTTTCCCCATGCTGATAGGGGTACAAAATACCAAATATATTGCGTATGCTCTTGTTTTCATCAGCAGTATTATTGCTACTTTCTATCTTGAACTACAATATGCTTTGGCTTTTTTTATGGCAAGCATTATAACTTATATCCTCATCTATTTCTCTGATAACAAAAGAGATGACGCTTATTATTCATTCGGGGTGGAAACTTGTTCGGCACTTCCTTTTTTATTTTTACTAATAATGGAGTATTTTTGACGAATGATTATCAAGAAGCTTTCCCTCTACAATTTCAAAAACCACTCAGAGAAAAAATTTGAATTTTCACCGCAGATCAATTGTTTTGTGGGGAATAACGGCGTGGGAAAGACGAATCTCCTGGACGCTCTGCATTATTTATCCGTAGGAAAAAGCTTCTTGGGAAATACTGATCTTAACAATATTAAAGCAGAGGAGGATTTCTTCACCATTGATGCTGAAATTCAAAATGAGGACAGTGAAGATATCATTAGAATTACCCAGCCCAAGGAAGCTAAAAAGGTGATCAAAAAGAATGACAAAAGCTATGACAGGCTTGCGGACCATATCGGTTATCTTCCGAGTGTGATGATTTCTCCCTATGATTCTAATCTTATTTCTGATTCTGGAGAAAGCAGACGGAAATTTCTGGATTCTATGATCTCTCAAACGGATTCAGAATATCTTTTTGACCTTATCCAATATCAGAAAACCATTCAGCAGCGAAATGCGTTGCTGAAATATTTTGCCAAAAATAGGACATGGGATAGAGATTCACTGGAAATCTATGATGACCCTATAACCCGATTCGGGACCAAAATTTTCAAGAAAAGAAAAGAGTTTGTAGAACAGCTGAACCCTATCGTTCAGAATTTCTATGAGATTATTTCCGGCGGAAAAGAAACGGTATCTGTTATTTATGAATCACATCTGCTTGAAAATTCTTTTGAAAACCTTTTAAAAGAGAGTATTGAAAGAGACCGCATGCTGACTTATACTTCAAAGGGAATTCATAAGGATGATCTGCTTTTTGAGATGGATCATGTTCTGATCAAAAAGATCGGGTCTCAGGGACAGCAGAAATCTTTCCTAATCTCTTTAAAACTGGCTCAGATGAGTCTTGTAAAGGAGTTAACAAAAAAGACCCCTATCCTACTGCTTGATGATATTTTTGATAAGCTTGATGACAACAGAGTTTCACAATTGATTGAGCTCGTTAATAAAGAAAGCTTCGGACAGATTTTCATTACGGATACTCACAGAGAACGTACGGAAAGTGTGGTGAAGAAAATCAATGAGGAAAGTATAATTTTTGAGATATGACATCAAAAACTCTTATCTTATTATTTTCAGTACTTTTTCTATTTTCCTATGGGCAAAAGAAAAAGAGAAAACCTGTAGATCTGTTAGCGGAATATCATTCTTTCAAGGAGGGTGATCTCAGAAAGGATTTTAAACCCACACCACTCCATAAGAGAATAGCCACATTTCCTTTTAATAAAGCAACGAAGGTAAAAATCATTTCTTATAATCTGAATTTAAAAAGAAGTACTGCCAATTCTTACACGCCTGCTCCTCCGCCGCCAAAAACGAAAGAAGACTCTATTAGGCTTACAAAATATTACGATAGTATTAAAAAAAATAAAAAGTTTGAATTAAGAGAAGCTGTTGACCAATCTGTCTTTACGGGCATTCAGGAATCCAAAATTTTAACTTTGTCTGAGATTTCTGAGCTTACCGATGTAATCTACAATACCTGCGACAAATATTATATTAAATCAGTCTCCTCCAGCGGATGTTTTTTTCCAAGAAATGCAATCTTATTCTATGATGAAAGTGATACGATTTTTGCTTATTTAGAAATTTGTTTTGAATGTTCAGGAATTGAATCTTCCCCCAGAAATATACTAGATCCTTTCAAAACTTGTGAGTATCTTTATCCTGATTTGCAAAAGTTTTTTAGAAGTAAGGGACTAACAACTGAATATGTAGAGAAAAAATAGTATGAAGAAGAAAAAACGTGAATATCAATCCTCTGAACTGGTAAAATCTTTTGCCAGGATCTACGGTTTTGAACATAAACTTATTGCTTTTGACATCAAAGATTTCCTTGAAGAGTATCTTGATGAAAGCCTTTTCAAGGAAATAAGAAGTGTCAACATTGAAAAAGAATGTATTATTATTAAAATTGATTCCCCTCTTTTGAAACATGATTTTAAAATGCGTAAAAGCTTTTATCTCAAAAAGTTTCAGGATAAATTCGGAGCGGAAAAATTTAAAGACCTTCAGATATTGTAAGCATTACAGGGAAAAATTACCCTAAAATAATTCACCATCGTTGAAATTATTTTGATTTATTGTATTTAATATGTATCTTTAATATTCATTAAATAAACTATTTTTTACCATGAAAAAGATACTTACATCAAAGAAATTATCCCGAAAAAGTTTAAAAGCAGTGCAAGGTTCAGGTGATCGGATGACATGCTGTGCATTAAGCTGTCAGAACCTAAATGAATGTGGTTTTTGGGAGCAGCTTCCTGCAGAATGTCCGGAACTTCCTTATTGTGTTTAAAAACAAATACCTATAGAAAAATGCTACCCGCGGGTAGCATTTTTTATTTTAAATACTGTTAATGTTCTTCTGATTTATTAGAAATGGTACTGCTCATTAAATCATCTGCTTTTTTATCCAGTCCTGAGCTTAATGGCAGGAAGAATTTCAGCGGATGTTTTGCAAAGTATCTGAAAATTTCTTTATAGATCTCACTTACCTGTCCGAAATTCATCTTTCTGGATCTGAATGCCAGAAACATCGATAAACTGAAACTTACCAGAAAGTTAAAGAAACCGATCAGAAATACAGTTATAAAAGACATCCAGAATGTATAGGAATCTACTGAAAAATCTTTTCCATACAGTCCCAGTGCAAAGTTACCTGCAGCAAAGGTAATGTGTCTGATATCCAGATCCAGCCCAAAAAACATTCCTACCGGAGCTGTCGCCCCAAGGAACACCCCAAACCAGAAATTGGAAATGATTCCCGGCCAGTTTTTAGCATAATATTTTGAAAGTCCTTTTGCAAATTTCTTCCCAAAGAAGCTTCTTATCGAAAGGTTTTTAGCAATTCTTTCGGGAATCTGATAAAACACAGAATTGTTTCCGATATTCCCCGAAATAATTCCGGAAATGAAAAGATAGAACCCCGCAATACTTGCATGCAGAATTGCTTTTGATTTAAAAGGATCCAGATCTTTTAATAATTTATCAGAGCGTTCTACGGCAAGGTTTTGCGAGAAAAATACATCCAGTCCGTAAATGATGGCGAGTGCTATCGGAAAGGCAAGCAATACATTTCCTACAAAGGCAATAAACTGACTTCTGAATAACTTAGAAACTAAATGGGCAAACTCTGTATTATTTCTTTGGGCTTTTCCCTCTTCAGATAATACTTTCGTCATCGTAGCAGCCGTCATAGCAGGCTGTTTTGTAGCAAGAGTAAATCCCATCAGATAGATCATCACAAATCCCATCGCGTAGTTCATAGAATACAGAAAGGCATGTGAAAAATCACTTCCGGGGATGTATCCATACAGCATTTTCAGAACACAAAGCGCTCCTACAATGATTCCACCACCACTCGCTTTGTAGAACATGGTCATATATTCTTTTCTTGTAGAAGTAATATAATGGGTTCCGGCTTCTGCGGTATGATTGGTAATAAGGTGGGAAATCAGCCTCGTACTGTCGTTGATGAGATCTGAAATATTATTTTTATGAGATTTATAATTTAGAATATTAAAGATCAACTGCTTAGACTTTATCAGAACGTCCTCATCGGTATCAATAACCAAGAGCTGAACAATCTCATATATTCTTTCGGTCTGCTGGCGAATCTTTAACAGGGACTGATTGATCTTTCCAGAAATACCATATTTGGCTGAGTTTTTAAAAGCAATATTAACAAACTCCTGGCATTGTTCTGCATAGATTTTTATCTGCTTATATCTGCTGTCCTTAGAATGCAGCTGCATTTCAGGATCTTTTACCAGATCTTCGGCTAATGTTTCCAGCTCATTCTGAAGGGCAAGAAACGGATTGTGTAAATTCCTGTACTGTGGAGCCATTCTCACCACTTCCACTTCCATAGCCATCCCTGTAACCCTCCATGAAAGGATATTCATAGAGAATATAAGTTCTTTTTTCACGTTGGGCCGGATAATAAAATCCGAAGCGCCTAACATGTTTAAAAATTCATCAATCTCATTTTCAGGAAGATTGTGAAGATATTTTAAATCCTTATTGGGTCTAAGACTGACATTATCAATCATATACCACACCGTTTTTTCATTTTCAACGGGTGGCAGAACCTTGTTCAGAATTCTTTTTTTAAGTTCCGGAAAGAAGGCATTTTCTGAAAGAATATTAGCTTCCGTCAGCGAAAGATTGAATGGTCTTCCTCTAAAAATATTGTGAATGTAATGTTTAAAGTTCTCGGCAAAATTAGGATTGCTTCTGAAAAAATTGAGCACATCTGTAAAGTCTGCTTCTTTGATCGTCTCTAAAAACTCTGCAAAAGGTTCTAAAGAAAGGGTTTCATTCTTAAAAGAAAAATATTTTTTAAGAACTGACTCAAAGTTTGTGCTGGAATTAAAGAATTTCATTAGTACAAAGATACTATTTCAAACTCACATTCCTCATCTGTCTCATAATCCAATTATGTTTCTTTCTCAAATAAGGAGATGGATTTTTAGGATCATATTTCTTTGGATTAGGCAATACAGCAGCAATCCAGGCTGCATCTGAAGCACTTAGATCTTTGGATGGTTTTCCAAAATAGTATTGGGCAGCCGCTTCTACCCCAAATACTCCCTGCCCCATTTCAATGGAATTCAGGTATCTTTCAAGGATAATATCTTTGCTCCACACTTTTTCGATGATAAAAGTATAGACCGCTTCCAGTCCTTTTCTCACCCAGCTTCTCCCCTGCCAAAGAAAAACATTTTTAGCAGTCTGCTGAGAAATCGTGCTTCCACCTCTTACTTTTTTGCCTTTCTCATTATATTTCATGGCTTTTTCGATGGCTGTATAATCGAAACCGTCATGATCAAAGAATTTCTGATCTTCAGAGGCTATCACAGCCTTTTTCACATTGCTTCCCATCTCGTCATAGGAAATATAATCTCTGTGTAGTTTTCCGTATTCAAAAAGCCCTCCTATCTGGGTAATCGTTATAGGAGGATTAAAAAATCTACCCCATATAATAAAAACAACATTCAGAACAAGAACGATGAAGATAAGCTGTTTAATTTTTTTCCACATAATCTATAAAAAGGAAAGGCAAAAATAAGCAAATAGTATGAGTTACTGCAATTCTTTCATATAAGTAAGCTGATAATTGGGTAAAAGTTCTGGATGGAAGATCTTAATGTAATCTTTAAGGATCAGATCCGCTCTTACCACGCCACTTTCGAAGAAATCATTCGCTTTCAGTTTCTCTTTTCCTGCAATAGTGTATATTTTTCCTTTATTGAAGACATCAAGCTTCCCATAGAAAGGATTCATGCCCAGCATTTCTTTTTTTGAAGTATGGCTTCCTGCATTTACCCAATACTGAACGCCCCCTGCTTTTGCATAGACTTCCTCAAAGCTCATTGTCAAAGCTTTTTCATCTTTATTATCCTTCATGATATAATTGGCATTGGCGTCAGAAATATAATGAGCAACGGAAGTATTTCCTCCAGGAAGATACCATACATCTCCATACATTTCATTAGCTAGAACAACAGGTTTCTCTTTTGCTGTTGAAGCCAGTTTTTTCAGCTCACTATAGTTTTTCTCAACTTCCTGATATTTAGCTTCAGCCTCTTTTTCTTTTCCTAGAAACTCCCCGAAAAGCTTGATATAAGCTGTTTTTTCTAATGGCTGCTGTTCCATATATTCATCCAGGAATATCACCTGAATTCCATTATTTTTCAACAGTTCATAAGTATTGTCAAAACTGGCAATATGATTGGTGAAAATAGCATCCGGTTTCATGGAGATGATCTTTTCCACATCATATTTCTGCTCGCTGCCTACATTTTGGATTTTCCCTTCTTTGAGCAGATTCTGTATTTTTTCCGAATAAATATATTCCGGACTGGAAACCCCTATGATTAAACTTTCTGCTCCCAACTCGGAAATATACCCGGCCATACTAGCATTCAGCAGAATTATTTTCTTAAAAGGAGTTTGATTTTGCTTAAAATTATAAGTGAAATTCCCCGATTTTAGTTCAAGAACTCCATTATGTTCCTTAAATTGGGTACGACCTGAGATATTTGTCCAATCTGAGGACGAAATTTTTGATTCTCTTTTACAGGCTATTAGCGAAAATACCGTAAATAAAAGTAAAATTTTCTGTTTCATCTTTCAAAGAACGGAAAAAAGTGCTATATTTGCAAACCTTTAAACAACAAGGTAACACAAGGCCTCGTGGCGCAACTGAATAGCGCATCTGATTACGGCTCAGAAGGTTACAGGTTTGAATCCTGTCGAGGTCACAAACGCCCAAATGGCTCCAATTTAATCTAAATTGAGCCATTTTTTTTGTTTTTGATTCCAGAATAATCCAGATTAATCTTTTTTACTGTTTTGGTAAATCTAGATGCGAAACATTAAAAAAAAAAATTGTAAATGATACCTCACAAATTATTAAGATTTTCTTGGTACATTAAAGTACATAGTAACCAATTGTATTTCATTGCCTTGCTTACTTTTCTCATCAGACTTACATTTATTTCTTAATACTCTTAATATATTTAGCAATGTCTCTTTCAGACGTATTCTTGCTTTGTTCAAGATGTTCAGCAATGCGCCTTCTTTCTTCAGCTGTTTTATTTTGGCTGAGTTTTTTTTGAGCTTGCAATTCTTCAATTTCAATTTCGAATGCCACAATCCCATTCATCATTCCCAATTTGAATGGATCCGATAAACTGTTCCACTGCATCAAATAATCCTTTTCATAAAAAACTATCATATCTTTCAGTGCATTAATTTTTCTTTGTTCGTCCCTGATTATATTTGCTCTGCCATAGGCATGCACTGCTATATAATCCCAAGTTGGAACACTTTCCTTTTTATCATAATGAGAAGGAGAAATGTAAGAATGGGGTTCAGTAAATATAATTAACGACATCTGATCTTCAATACATATAGATTGTTCATTTGATTTAGCAAAATGAGAAGTAATGAACAACTTACCATCTAACTCAGCAACTGAAAAAGGTAATTGCGTAGCGATCGGAAGTTCATTCTTAGTATTGATAATCGTAGCAAAGCTATACCTTCTCATAAAAGATATTATTTCCTTCCTATCATCAAAATAGAAACTATTTGGGATATACATAGTTGATAAATTCTGAATTTACAGGATTAAATACTCCATTCGTAGCTGAGCCACTCTGTATTCTCCTTTGCACCCAAACGTTCGTAAAATCTTTTACCTGAATCGTTCCAAGGTGCAACAGTCCATTTGATCTGTGTACAATTATGCTGTTTTGCTTCCTCTTTCAATGCATTCATCAATTTCTCTCCTATCTTTTGGCCTCTATAATGATTATCAACGTATAATTCCTTTAGATAAATTGCAGGTCGATTTTGTGCAGTATAGGGAAGAAAATAATACACCAACATTCCTGCAATCTCATCTCCATTCTCGGCAACAATACAATAAAAATCAGGAGGCGTCTTTCTAAATCCACTATTTCTCACAATCTCAGGGGTGATTGCGAATGAATCTATATAATGTTCAAAAACGGCAAGTTCTTTCATAAGAACCCAAACCTTGTCACTATCCGATTCAACTGCTTTTCTGATTATAATTTCATTTTTATTCATAAAAAGTAATTTAAAGATTTGTAATAAAGAATTTTATGATACAAAAATAAAAGCAAATTGGTTTATATTTGTAGTCCAATATTAACATTATGAATAGTCCAATTATTGAAACTTTGTTTAGTCAGATATTAATAAATAATCATAATGACAGACCTGTCTATCTGCAAATTTCAGATGAAATACTCATGCTTATTAAGAATGGGAAATTAGGATCTAATCAAAAACTTCCGTCATCAAGGGAAATTTCAAAAATGTTAGGAGTTAATAGAGTTACAGTATCCAAAGCTTTTGAAGAATTGCAAGCTCAAGGGTGGTTAGAAAGTTTTGTAGGACGAGGAACTTTTGTCTCTTCTCATATTCCCACATTTGAGCCCAAAAAGCTTCAAGACTCCATTATTCAACTTGGATTAAAAACAGCTGGATTTAAGGTGAATGACAATCAATACGTGGCAAATCCTTATTTTATACCCACCTCAATGCTACATTTGGATGATGGTTATCCTGATCCAAAACAAGCTCCTTTACAAGAACTTTACAGAGCATATCGCAACCAGCTGACACGTAGTGGCCTTTATGATAAATTTGGTGCTTACGGCTCTCCAGATGGTTCAGAAATGTATAGAGATTCAATATCTAAATATTTAAATGAAACCAGAAATTTAAAAACTACAAAAAAAAATATCCTGTCCATTCGTGGAACTTTAATGGGAATAAATCTCGTCTGCACATCATTAATCAATCCGGGAGATGTCATTGTATCTGGAATTCCAGGATGGCAGCGTGCAGAACATAATTTTCTGCACGCCAGGGCAAAGCATATTGGCATACCAATAGACGAAAATGGAATTATTATAGAGGAATTGGAAAACATATGTAAAAAATCCAAAGTCAGAATGGTATATGTGACTCCGCATCACCACTATCCTACTACTGTCTCATTGCGTATTGACAGAAGACTTGAGCTTCTAAGGCTGGCCAATGAATATGGTTTCATCATTTTTGAAGATGATTATGATTTTGATTTTCATTACAATAATCGTCCTCTCTTACCTTTAGCAAGTGCAGATGAAAATGGGATGGTTATCTATTGTGGTTCATTTAGTAAAAGTTTTTCGCCGGCCTTTCGTATGGGATATCTGGTAGCTTCTGAAAATGTAATTGAACATCTTGCTAATGTTAGAATTCTACTGGATCGTCAAGGTGATCATATATTGGATAATGCAATGGCAGAAATACTAACAGATGGAACGGTTCAACGCTATACTCGAAAGGCATTATCGGTGTATCATGAAAGGCGAGATTATTTTTGTTCCTTGTTGAAAAATGAGTTGGGTGATATCATAAACTTTTCAGTACCAGAGGGAGGTATGACTGTATGGGCTGAGTTTGAAAAAAATCTAGATTTGAAAAAAATTACTGAGCAAGCGTATTCAAAAGGATTATACTTTTCTGATGGGAGCGTTCACAAATACGCCAGCTTTAATAAAAATGCAACAAGATTGGGTTTTGCGTCCTCAACGACAGATAATCTCTCACAAAGTATTGATATTCTTAAAAGAATTGTTTTATAATAAATAATTGGACTATAGACTTTATAAGAATTGGACTATTAACCTAAAATCTACAGGACTTAAATTTGTTATATTTTTATTTATCTAAATTAACTTATTTATCAATGAATAATATAATAATACGCAAAGTAAACACAGATGATCTAATTGCACTTCAACAAATTGGAAGAAAAACTTTTTCAGAAACTTTTTCAGAAAGCAATTCAAAAGAAAATATGGAAAAATACTTGCGAGAGGGTTTTTCAGAAGAAAAATTACTGGATGAATTGGCTGATGAAAATTCTGAGTTTTACTTTGCTATTGATGGTGTTGACATAATAGGATACCTTAAAATCAACTTTGGTAATGCTCAAACAGAGCTAAAAGACAATAAAGGTCTTGAAATTGAACGTATATATGTATTAAGCACATATCATGGTAAGAAAGTCGGGCAACTGCTTTATGATCACGCCATCGAAATAGCTACTAAATCACTTGCTAGATATGTGTGGCTAGGCGTATGGGAGGAAAATCCTAGAGCAATAAACTTTTACAAGAAAAACGGCTTTGTGGAATTTGACAAACATATATTTGTTCTTGGAGATGATGAGCAGACAGATATTATGATGAAAAAAGAGCTGTAAAAATGTAATTGCTCCTCATTGCTATGAATCAAAACTTTTTTAAGGGGGCTATTGATTGGTATATTAACTCCAGCTTTCATGTTGCTGCAGCTGCAGTTGCATTGGTTGGAGTTACAAATTATTATGCAAAATTAGAGTATAACTATAGCCTTTTGATTTTTGTTTTTTGCGCTACGATGTCTAGTTATAATATCACAAAGTACTATGAATACGTGCGTACGCATATACACTTTAAAAAGACATTACAATCTATAATTATTTTTACAATTATTGGATTGATTGCGTCTATATATTATTACTTCACTTTTAATTACAGGACACAAATAACAATTTTTCTGTTTGCCATTTTAAATAGCTTATATGTTATCCCATTTGGTAAAAGCAAACTTAACCTCAGAAACAGGGCAGGTATCAAAATTTATATTGTATCAATTTGCTGGTCTGCAATAACTCTTCTTTTACCAATTTTAGAAGCAAACGCCCCTTTACAGCCCTATGTAATTTTTGCGTTCATACAGCGCTTTATTTTGACTCTCATTTTGATCTTAATTTTTGAAATTATTGATCTTGGTTCTGATGACTCCCAACTTAAAACTTTACCACAAGTAATCGGGACTAATAACACGAAAGCTTTTATATACATACTTGTTGTCGCCTTTTTTGTTTTAGATTTTTACAAAAGGACACAATTTCACTATCAAATAATTATAAATCTAATCGTTATCGCATCAATTATCGCATTTACCTATTTTGCAGATAAAAACAAAACTAAATATTATACACTTCTTTGGGCGGAAGGAATTCCATTGTTGTGGTTTACATTAATGCTTATCATTTTCATTTGTAAACTGAACTAGTAATCTCTGAATTGCTTTCAGAAATTGACAATACCACTCCTCTAGCTCCCTGAAAATGGATCTGAAAGTCATAATGACAGTGGAGATCTATTATTAAAACAACACCTCCACTGATACACTAAACGCATTAAACTATTACAAAATAGCATTTTTCTGAATTAAAAAAGAAGCTAACTTCGCAAAATAGTTAAAGGTTAAATTAATTGTAAAACATTATTTATAATAGGATTATGATCATCTTTTCGCCATGTAATAAATAATTCGCTTTCAAAAGGAAGAGTAATAAATCTGACCCCATCACTGGTGTTTAATGAATAGGAATGAGGAAGAATAGAAATGCCCAAGCCTTTTTTTACCAAGGAAATAATAGTTGATCCAAATTCACTTAGGATGTAAGGTTTAGGACTTATTTTATAGAACGAAAAAATTTCATCAATTTTTGAGGTATAACTACTCTGATAATCACTAGTGGTTAAAATAAATTTCTCTTTAAGCAGCGATTCTGTAGAGAGATCTGATAATGTATTAAAATAGTGTTTTTCAGGAACAATAAGAGTCAGATTTTCGGAGGACACTTTACGGGAACTGAGAATTGAGGACTGATTGACATCTCTCGTAAGTGCGATATCTATTTTATAGTTTTTAAGATAGTCATCTTGATTTTCATAGGGCAATTGGATCAGTTCTATGCTGAGATTAGGAAACTTTTTTAGAATGCGATCTATTAAATCAGGCAAAATTGATGATGAAATAGAATCAGGATGAGCAATTTTAATCGCTCCCATTTCTCCTAAATGGATTTGTTGTGCAGCTTTATGAATTGTCTGCAGTTGATCAAGCTCAGCACTCCACTTTTCCTGTAAAAATATTCCGGCAGGAGTAAGCTTAACATTCCTTTTATCACGAAAAAAAAGTTGAACCCCTAACTCTTTTTCTAATGACTGAATGTTTCGGGTTAAGGCTGATTGAGTAATATTCATTTTAGAAGCCGTATTCCAAAAATGTAACTCTTTAGCTAAAGCAAGAAAATATTTTAACTGATATAAATCCATTAATGCAATTTAAGAAAATGCAAAAGAAAAACATATATTATATACTGCTTATTATAGGTACAGCCTTTTGGGGTATCTCTTTTCCAGTTACAAAGAATGCAGTAACAAGTTCACCTTTAGCTTTATTTTTATCCTATAGGTTCCTGATCGCAACGGTTGTTTTAGCAATATTTTTTTCAAAATATTTAAAATTAATCAATCTAAGAACATTAAAAGTTAGTTCCAAACTTGCCATCCCGTTAATGCTAGGTATTGTCTTTCAGACTTTAGGATTAAAATATATTGAAGCATCACAATGTACCTTTATAGCAGGTTTATGTGTAATTGTAGTACCCATTTTGAAATGGATATTATACAAAATAAGAATTCCAAATAAAATATGGATAGCCTCACTTATAGCGTTAACAGGCTTATGTATTATTGCATTAACGAATGATTTAAAAATCAACAAAGGTTCGATTTATACAATGCTGGGGACATTAGGTTTTAGCCTATATCTGATACAGGTAGAAAGAGAAAACAAAAATATAGATATTGTAACTACAATAGTACCCATGTTTGCAATCTGTTCATTATTATCTTTCTGTTATACGAGTACAGAGACTATTACAAATTGGCTTCCCACTGACAGCGATTTCTGGTTATCAGTAATATTTTGTGCTTTATTCTCTACAGCATATATGTATACTATTTCTATGTTAGCGCAAAAGTATATCAATGCCGAGAAAGTCGCAATAATTTACTTATTTGAACCAATTTTTGGAACTATTGCATCCTATTTTATTCTTGATGAGCTTATTACAATACGGATATTAGTGGGAGGAGCCTTTATAATGTTAGCAACATTTTATTCAGAAATTAACTTCATAAAAAAATCCGTTAGGGCAACAGATCTTAGTGAATTTAATTGAGTTAAGAAAATTAATATCTAGAGTAGCTTCTGTGATGAAATAAAATAAAATCCTACCTTTCAGTAGGATTTTTATATTTATGAGCATCGAAACAAGACTATCTAATATACCTCACTCTTCAATTAAGCTGTGAATAAGTAAAAATTCTATAAATGTGAATGAATAAAGTAAATCTGTATAAAAATATTGAAGACAGGAAAAGTAAATTAAAGTCAAGCAATGCCAATATCGATTGTTTCAAATAACTATAAATTAAATTACAAAATATTAAAATTGAATGATAAGTTAGCTATATTCAATTCTTTTTTAATTTGGCTCAAACGAACCAAATCATCGATAAAAGTGTTTGAAGATACGCTCGTCTTGGTCACAAAAAGCCAAAAGGCGCCAACTAAAGATAGTTGGCGCCTTTTATTTTAAGATACTTTTAATAAATTTCCAGTTCCTGAAATACCAAAATATAGATTTTCTTACTCTTAAATTAAAATAACTGACTAGCATATTCTTATTTTGAATTCTTTATTTTTTAATGATTTTTATGGTCTCAAGACCTTCTTCGGTTTTTATTCTAATCCAATAAGAGGCTGGAGTAAGAGATGACAAATTAATTTCTGCTTCAACACTGTTTATTTTTTGTGTTATAACAGTTTGCCCTAGAAAGTTAATCACTTCAACATTTAAAATTGGTTGTTGGGATGTCAGGAACAACTTGTTGGTAGCAGGGTTAGGAAAGAATTTAAAATTCGTTTTTTCTACTGAGGATACATTTAAATAAGTAGTACAGGTAATTCCGGTATTGATAACACTATTACCAACCCAGCTAGAGGAGCTTCCGTTTAAAGCAAAACCATGAAGAGTTCCATGGTAATTATTTCCGCTGCTGTCTAGCAAAGTTGTTACGGAAGCATTATTCGCATTAACGATGCCCTGATTAAATTTATAATACGCTATTAATCCTGTTTCCGGACCTGACAGCTCACAGTTCATCGTGTTTGCTATTTCACTGGAAGACAAAGCTCTATTCCAGATCCTTACTTCATCCATAGTTCCTGTAAAACTATTGGCAGCATCATTAAAAGCGCCTATTCTAACCGTATTTCCCTCATCAACCGGATCAACATCGGTCTTGGTAGATCTCAATTGTCCATCTTTGTATAATTTCATTGTGGTAGAAGCAGCATCATAAGTTACTGCAACGTGATGCCAGGTATTAATAGACAATGGAACACTATCTTCTAAAGCATACCAATCACCGTTATGCCCCGCAGAAAGCTTACCGGAACTATTGGGTATCCAGAAAGCATGCAGTCCATCTGAATCACCACCAGAGATAATGTTATTTTGGCTGTTTAAACTTTTAACATAAATCCACGCTTCTTTGGTGTAAGATAAAGGCAAAATATTTCCACAGCTTACATAATCATTTACCCCATCAAAATCTAGCGCAGAACCTTGCTGGGAAAATCCAATTTGGAAAATTAAAAGAAAAAAGGCCACCCAAATTTTTTGAAAGTTTAGTTTGAATGGCATTAAAAGTATTTTACTTTTCATAATGATAGTTTTATTAATTAAGTCACAAAATTGTATTATTCTTCCGGAGATTCATACAAGGGTAAACCCTTGAATTGAAGATTGCATAATTTTTAATATTAGAAATTGATACATTTGTAAAAAAATACCTGTATGCCTACGATTAAGAAAATCATATTCTTATTCATTACTTTTTTCACATTATCATGTAGAGAAAAAAAGGAAAATTTTTATTTTGAAAAAACAACTCCGCCAAAAGAAGAGCCTACAAAAGTCTGGTTAAGAAAAAATGAAAGCTATAATGCAGATAAAGAACATTACCTGAAAGTTTTTTTGGACTACTATCAAAGTAAAATTGCTAAAAATGATTATTCAAACGCTTCCAAAATTCTGGATTTAGTGACTACAAAATTTGTTTATTATTATGATTTTGATCCTCGTCTTACCAAAGTTGTAAAAGAATTTGATGAAAGGTATAGGAGTGAATTACCACCCATAAAAACAATTTACATTGATAGTTATTATGGCAATTTAGAATTTGACAGAGACCATCTAAACAAGGCTAAGGATTACTTTTTAAAAATTACAGCTTTAGAGCCGGATGATTACCAAAGTTGCTACAAAATAGCCCGTTCTTATTATGACTTATCATATACTTATTTTGTTTTAGGGGATTTAAAAAACAGCATAGAAGCGAATGAAAAATCGAGAAACTACTCCATAAGAATCAGAGATCAGGAAAGTATAGCTTCTGTAGAATCGAATTATGTCAATATTTACAAAGCAAACGGTTCTTTTCAGAAGGCGGCCGCAAGTGCAGATGAAGTGATAAAGGTATCTAAAGAAATTGGGAACACCTATGATTATTTTATGGGCAAATATAACAAATGTTCTGTTTATGGTTTTTTTAATATGCGTCAGTTGAAAAATAAATACATCCACGAAACTTACAAAGAATATTTAGCCAGCAAATATGATAATGATGTACTTCTTCTTTGTATCTCTGATTACGAAATAGAAGCTTTAATTGAAGAGAATAAATTAAACGATGCTCAAATAGTTTTAGACAGAATAAAGCCTGTCGCAGAAAAAAACACCTCTCAAAATTGGCAAAAGGATTACCAGGCGACATTAGCTTTATATCAAATCAACAGGGATGTAAAAACGTGTAACACAAAATATCTAGAAAATTCACTACCCAATTTGCTTGAACATAAAAACTACGAAAGAGCCAACTTATTTTACGATGTTTTATTAGAAAAAGCAATTCAAAGCAGAGATCTGGACAAGGTTGTTTTTTATAATAATGAATTTTACCGTACCAAGGACAGCTTATCGAGCGCAAAAAGTAGGCTGATCAACTTAGAACTCGCTGCAAAATATGAAACTAAAGAAAAAGAACAGGAAATTAAACTCCAGCAAGAAACTATTATCAACAAAAACGCTGTTATTGTGGCTTTAATACTCGTTTTTATTGCATTGCTATTAGGGATTATTATCTATTATTTAAAACAAAAACAAAAGAAATTGTCTTTAGAAAAAGAACGATCATTGCAGTTTACTAAAAACCTTCTGGATAAAACCGAGGAAGAACGCAAAAGAATTGCATCTGATCTCCATGACAGCGTGAGCCATGAACTATTATCGCTTAAGCATTCGTTTGAGGTAAGCCAACTTCAATTAAACGAAAAAGTGGATAGCATTATTAATGACATTAGAGCAATCAGCAGAAATTTACATCCCGTTCTTTTTGAAAAAATAGGACTTGAAGCCAGTTTAGAACAATTCATAGAACGTATCCAAAATACACATCGTTTTATGATCTCATCTGAAATCAATTATCAAGATGGTCTCACGACTGAAAAAGAATTACAAATCTATAGAATTGTGCAGGAAGCTGTTTCAAATATTATAAAATACGCAGATGCTATCGCGGCAAAAGTAATTTTAACTGAAAATAAAGACACCGTTATTTTAGAAATTATGGATAACGGAAAAGGGTTTAATGTAGAGGAAACTCTGGAAAAAAAGGATGCTTTTGGTTTACACAATATTATAGAAAGAAGCAAAGCAATTGGTGGACAAGCCCATATCACCTCAACTTATAAAGGCACAAAAATAGTGGTACAAATAAAAAAATAATACAATGAAAATTCTAGTTGCAGACGATCATCCTTTAACCCTGAATGGAACTGTTTCTTACCTTAGCAATTTGGGGTATAACGTAGTTAGTGCTTGCTCTAATGGAACTGCAGCCCTTAATTACATTCAGGTTTATTTGCCGGATGTAGCTGTTTTAGATTTAAATATGCCGGGTTTGGACGGATTGGAAGTGGCAAAAAAAGTAATGGAAAATAAATGGCGTACTAAAGTTATCATCCTTACCATGCATAATGAAATTGGAGTTCTGAACAAAGCAAAAGAATTTGAAGTAGATGGTTATATTTTAAAAGAAAAAGCTTCTCCTGATTTAGAAAAATGTATGAAAGAAATTGCTTTAGGAAAGAAATATTATTCTGGAGCTTTACTTCAAAATTACACGATAGAGCAAACAGATGACCCCGGAAAACTAAACCTATTAACAGTTTCTGAAAGAAAAATAGTAGAATTAATAGCTGCTCAAAAAACCAGTAAGCAAATTGCAGAACTTCTTTTCCTGTCCGAAAAAACAGTAGAAGGACACCGTACCAGAATTATAGAAAAATTGGGTATTCCAAAAGAAAAAAATGCATTACTGATTTGGGCAATACAGAATTATAAAAAATCCTTGTAGATTTAAAAATAATGATTAAAAATGAAAGATATCTTTCGCCTTATTATAAACCTACGGGAACATTATTAATATCATAATTTATTGAAAGTGTATTCATCATAGATTGTGTTAATGAGCTCATCAGAATGAATGTTTCGTGAGAAAATAGGATAATGAAAACGATCTAATTTATTGAGAATACGGATCAGATCCATTTTTTCATTATGATTAAGATTCCCGGCAACAATATTGGTAGCCTGACGAATTTTTTCCATTTGCTTTTCCAGGACCACTAATCCTCTCTCAGAAATATGGATTAATTTACTTCGTTTATCCAAATCAGAATCTGTCTGTTCAATCAATCCCTGACGCAGAAGTCTTGTAATGATCAGCATGCCAACAGGCTTATCGTGAATATTTTTTTTGATGAGAGCCATCTTAGTCATCTCACCAAAAGCTTTTAAGTTGATCAAGTAAATAAAGTCTTCCTGAGTAGAAAATTCAGAATCTGTGATAGCCGACTTTGAATAGGTTTTAGCATATCGGTTAAGATGAACAAGTAATGTACTAATTGCACTTTCCGCTGTTCTTCCATTCTCTTTTCCTTCCCAATATGGCTCATCATCAGCACGCGCAGACTCAACATTATCCTTACCAGAAACCCACAATTTAAAGTCCTCAATAGTGGGTGGATAGGAATTCGGAGATGTTTTATTATCTGATTCGAATTGCTCAAGAAGAGTCATAAAGTCTTTGATAAGGGTAAAATTCATGTCAATTAAAATACTATACAAATATACCTGCTTTTAATTTAATCTCAACTTTTTACTCGAGTGTATACAATTTGATTTTTTTACATTTAATAGTAAATGATACCTAAGGAACACAATCGAAATAAAAACTGTATTAATTATAAATAAGTATATTCCTGGAACGAGAAAAAGATAAAACTACCTATATTTTTCTATAAAGGCATTTACTTTAAATAATCTGCCAATCGAAAAAAAAAGAATACAAATAAACTATATCTGCTTATTATATACACTGTCCGAAACTTTAAAAGCTCCGGACAGTATATATTAAACTAACATTAATTGGTTTTTTTTCTCCATTCAGCCTTGACATCTTCAGCGGCATCTTTGGTATTTTCCCAAGCTTCATCAGCTTTATCCTTAATATCATCCCAGGCATCTGAAATATTTGACTTCACCCTTTCCAGCCAGTCTTCATGAGAAGCTTCCTGATCATTATCTCTTTTTTCATTGATATAATCTTTGGCTTTATCCGCTAGCTCACTGATCTTCCATTTTGCATTATCAGCTGCATTTTTTAAAGAGTTTTCGGTTTCATTAACTGCATTTTCTGCTTTGTTATAATCTGAATTATTCATAATAATATATTTAAAGTAATTGGTATATAAATAAACAATGTTTGTGCCTAAAAAACCATTTAGAATGTTAAAATTTATTAAATTTTAAGCACCATTGAAGAAACTCATCTCAATTTCAGCTACCGACCTCATATTCAAAACCATAAGTCTTCTATTGTCCGACTCTCAGTCTCAATCATATTTTTCATGTAAAGAATAAACTATCTATTTCTGCTAAGCTTATTAATCATTCCTTTAAAAATAATCCCATGAAACGGAAGAACCATAAACCAATATATTCTACCCCACAAACCCTTTGGACGAAATACAGCTTTCTGCCATATCTTATTTTTATAGATCTTAAACATAAGCCAGGCTTCTCCCGGAAGTTTCATTTCAGCCAGTAAGATAAGCCTTCCTTCTTTACGGTCTGCGTACAGTACTCTCCAGAAATCCAGAGCATCTCCATCTTTAAGATCTGTAGGGTGCCTTCTTCCTCTTCTGAGTCCGGGGCCGCCAGCAAGTTTATCAAGAAAACCCCTTATTTTCCAGAAACCCTGTGCATACCATCCGTTTTTACCCCCCAACTCAAAAATTCTGTTGATACAAGCCTCCCTGTTATCATATTCTTCACTTCTGAGATCGGTAAAACAGCCGTATTTAGGTACATCCTGATATTCTTTTAAAGTTGAATCATTTCGGCTACTAATAAAACTGTCTTTCCAGCTTGATACGATTTCGTTGGCCTGAATTTTTGCCAGCGTCCTTTTAAGTGCAGTCTCATAAGAAAACGGCTGTATATGTGTAATTAATTTAATTAAGGCCAGATTTTCCGGTCTGCAGACAACTTCTACTTTCATACTTCCCACAAGAGCCTTTGCCAGATTATAAGAAGTGGAAGTGATAAAATACAACCAGTAAGAAGAAAGCTTGGGAGTCATTACCGGAAGGGTAAAAATAGTCCTTTTCAATCCTCTTACATGAGCAAACTTAAGGAGCATATCTTTGTAGGTAAGCACATCATCACACCCGATATCAAAATCTTTCTGATAAGCCTTCTCTTTAAACAAAACGAAAATCAGAAAATCCAGAACGTTAGCAATTCCTATTGGCTGGCACTTCGTATAAAGCCACTTAGGAGCTACCATCACCGGTAATTTTTCAACGAGATCTCTTATTATTTCAAAAGAAGCACTTCCTGAGCCAATAATAATACCTGCCCGGAGAACAGTGACAGGAACTTTACAATCCATAAGAATTTTCTCAACCTGATATCGCGAACTTAAATGTTTTGAAAGTTGCTTTTCATTAGCCAGACCAGAAAGATATACTATGTGTTTGCAATGAGTCTTTTCTATATATTCAGAAAAATTATGGGCACATTTCTTTTCAGAATCTTCATAATCTTCAGCAGTACTCATGGAATGCATTAAATAATAGGCTCCATCAATATCTTCAGGAATATTCTGTAATGTTTCCGGTTTTAAAAAATCGACTTCAATAACCTCAACAAGCTTATCATCAATATCCATATTTGCCGTGAAACGATTGATATCCCTGCAGCAGCATACTACTTTATATCCTTGTGCAGCAATGACACTAATCATTCTTTTACCAATATATCCGGTAGCGCCGGTAAGCAGTATTTTTTCCATGATGACACGATTTAAACGTATGATAAAAAAACATTACCCTTCGATAAAAGATTATATCTTCTCCAAAAGATGACCAAAATAGTCCTTTTTTCTAACAAGATAGCCTTCATTTATCCCATTGGATTCAATTTCTAAAGGAATTCTACGGTTGAGATTGATGCTGCTGTTCTCAACAGACTTGATCTTCTCCGGATTGTTGGTCAGCAGGTTTATTTCCTTAATATTTAAAATATCCAGCATTTCAACTGCTATATCAAAGTTTCTTCCGTCTGCTGGCAGCCCCAGTTTCAAATTAGCCTCAACAGTATCAAAACCTTTTTCCTGAAGTTCATAAGCCTTCAGTTTATTGATGATTCCAATATTTCGTCCTTCCTGTCTGAGATAAACAATAACTCCCCCATTTTCAGACATATATTTCATCGCAGCATCCAGCTGTTGCCCGCATTCACATTTTTTTGAATGAAAGACTTCTCCGGTAATACATTCCGAGTGAAAACGAACATTGACCACCTTATTAAAATCAGTATTATCGGCCACTAAAACCAAATGAGGGCTCCAGTTTTCTTCATTTTCTGAAAATGCATACATCGTGAATAATCCGTAATCTGTAGGGATTTTTGATTTTGCTTGTATTTTGAGCATAAGTTCGATTTTAATTTAAAATTAATTGATCATCTATTTGACAAACGGACTTTCTTTATCCTGTTTCACCCAGATGAGCTTTGATGTATCATAGCCTATTTCCTGTGCTTTGATAATAAAGTTCTGTTTTACACTTTCAGGTATGCTTTTTTCACGGGAAAGAATCCACAGATAATCTAAATTTTTCCCGGCAACCAATGCATATTGGTAATCTTCAAGTGCTACAACATTATACCCAGCATAAAAGGGTCCGAAAAAACTTACCTTCAATGCAGCTGTATTCTTATTCCCTCTAAATTTCGCAGTACCATTAACAGAAACCCATTTATTCTTTTTAAAATTGTATCCGCTGTTAACTACTTTTACACTTCCGTCTACATTAAGACTGTATTGAGCCATAGCATTATCAAGGTCTTTTTCAAAACGATAATCAAATCTTGCAATTTCATACCATGTCCCTAAATACCTGTTAACATCAAACTGATTGACTGGCTGTGCTTTTTCAGGCATTGAAGAACAGGATGTGAAGACACTAAATAATCCTAAAATTATTAAGAACGTGAGAATGATTTTATTTTTCATTTTTAGTTATTTTTTTAAAGAAATAAATATTGAGTAAAAACTGACTGTATCCGTAAACGGCATCTTCAATAGGGATGGTTCCCATTCTGACCCCCAAAAAATCATCAGGATTGTAGTTAACAACTGGTGAAGGTATTATAGAGCCCGTCAGTATTCCATTCACCGCGAAAAATCCGGGCATCAAAATCAGATATACAAAACTTGCCTTTCCTATCCATTCTTTTTTAGCAATAAAATGCAGATAGCAAAGGGTTATTAACGTTACAATAACTGTCAGCAAAGTATATATTCTCTCATAGTAAAGAAGTCCTGCCAAACAGAGAACAATAACAGCCGTAAACACAATGAGATTATTAAAGAGATCAGCCCATGCCAGCTTAAAAAATTTTTCAAGGCAATAGTAAGTAAAAACACAGGCGAATGGAATACAGTAAAAGAACAGCCACTCTTCTATAGGGAGCCCTGAAATTTTAACCCCTAATGTATACCTGTAATCAAACCACCATACACCTTTTCCGGTGAACCATATATCCCACACAATAAAAGGAATTGCTACGATCGTAGATGACAACAGAAACTTTCCGAAAAGTTTATTAAACTGTATTCTTCTGTCAAAAGAAGCCAAAAAGCAAATAATGACCGTGAAAAAATTAATCAGTATGTAAGTATATTGCATCATTTTTTATTGAAATACATTTTAAAATAGATCATAGGAACCCACAAAAAGCCAAAGCACTCTCCTTCTTCTTTTCCTAAATGTTTGTGGTGCTGTTTATGGGCACGTCTGATGGCAAGCAAATATGGGTTCTTTGTTTTGGTAAAAACCTTTGCTCTTTGATGAATAAAAATATCATGGACAAAGAAATAGGCCATTCCGTAAAGACTTATTCCCAAGCCAACAAAAAACAGATAGCTGAATTCCTGCCTTACCCCTGCATATAATAATGCAATAGCAGGGCTGGCAAAAATGAAAAAGAACAGATCATTTCTCTCCAGCTTCCCGTCATGGCTGTGATCATGATGATCGCGGTGCAGGCCCCACAGAAAACCATGCATAATATATCTGTGGATCAGCCATGTGGCGCCTTCCATGGAAATAAAAACACACAAAACGATCAGAAAATTCATATTAATTATGTTCTTGGTTAAAAAGATCATTCAAGACTCTGTATCTGAAATCGAAAATACTTCTGAGCTTTTCTTTAACAAACAAGCGATGGGCTATTCTTCCTAAAACTCCAAACGGGAGTTCATAATCTACAGTATCTTTCATCAATATACCATTCTCATCAGGAATAAACTCATGAAAATGATTCCAATGCTTATAAGGGCCTTTTTTCTGAAAGTCCGTAAAGCTTTTACCGTCTTCTACCTGGCTGATAATGGTTTTCCACTTCATCGGAATTCCCAATACAGGGGAAACTGTATAATCTATTTCCATTCCTTCAAAAATAGATTTATCCTTAATATCTGAAAGAACCACAAAACTCATGTTTTCAGGCGTTATTTCGGATAAGTTATGAGGGGATGAAAAGAATTTCCATGCCGTCTCAATATTGCACTTCAAATGCTGTTCTCTATATAATCTGTACATCATTTATTTTTTTATTAATATGAAAATTCTAAAAATTCCTTTTAAACAGTACAGGTATTACAAATAAGCAGATTTGTATCTTATATAGCTTTTGAATGCAACCAACAGCTTCTGTGAATTGGCAATCCTGATTCTCTGCTGCAAAATATGCTGAGAACTTGTTTTCTTTATTTTTTCAAATAGCAGCAGATAGTATCTGTATGCCAAGTATACTCCGAACATGGAAGAGCTTGGCAGCTTCTTAATTCCTTGTAATGCTTCTTTAAATTCTTCTTCAATTTCTTTTTCAATCTGGGCTTTTACAGTATTATCGAAGACAGACATATTCAGAGACGGGAAATAGGTTCTACCCAAAATCTGATAATCATCTTTCAGGTCCCGTAAAAAATTTACTTTTTGAAAAGCAGAACCCAACTTCATGGCAAATGGTTTAAGTTTTTCAAATTGCTGTTTATCGCCTTCTGTAAATATCTGCAGGCACATAAGACCTACCACTTCTGCAGAGCCATAGATATACTCATTATAAAGATCGGAGTTGTAGTCTATTTTTTGCAGATCCATTTCCATGCTGTGCAAAAACTGATCGATCAATTGAATATTAATATCATAGTGACGCACCGCTTCCTGAAATGAATGTAAAATGGGATTGAGTGATATACCGTCCTTCAGCGCTTCATAAGTTTCGTTTTTTAGGCTTTTCAAAAGCTTCTCTTTATCATACCCATGAAAGCTATCAACAATTTCATCTGCAAGACGTACATACCCATAAACAGCATAAACAGCAGGTCTGATAGAAGGCTTCAAAGCCAATATTCCTAATGAAAAACTGGTACTGTATTTTTGAGTAGTATACTTGCTGACCTTGCAAGACAACTCATCAAACAATTTTTTCATATTATTTTATTTTTAGTTTATTAACCTCTCCTGCTACAATCTTTCCAGAAATAACTGATGGGGGAACTCCTGGTCCCGGAACAGTTAACTGTCCGGTATAAAAAAGATTGCTAATCTTTTTATTCCTTATTTTAGGCTTCAGGACAGCCGTCTGTGATAAAGTGTTGGACAGCCCATAGGCATTCCCCAGATAAGCATTATAATCCGAAATAAAATCACTTACACAATAGCTTCTCTTGTATTCAATCCGGGAGATAAGATCGTTTTCTCCTGTATGTTTTTCAATTCTTTCAAGCATTTCCTTCAGGTATTTTTCTCTTACAGCCTCCTCATCGTGTATTCCCGGTGTGAGGGGTAGCAGTAAAAAAAGATTTTCACACCCTTCAGGAGCTATATCCGGATCTGTTTTGGAAGGACAGCACGTATAAAAAAGTGGTTTAGAAGGCCATTTTTTATTTTTATAAATACAGTCAATATGATCATCAAGATTGTTTTCAAAAAATAGAGTATGATGTTTTAAATGAGAGATTTTTCCTTTGATTCCCAGGTAATAAATCAGACATGAAGGAGCAAAGGTTCTCGTTTTCCAATAGGCATCATTATAGTTTCTAAGTGATTTGGAAATTAATGTTTCTGTATGATGGTAGTCTGATGATGCAATCACAGCATCAAATTCATAATCTTTACCATTTGCTGTTATTGAGACCACTTTCCCGTCTTCTGTATTGATTTTCTGTACCTCATGATTGAAATGAAAAGTTACCCCCTGCTTTTCTGCAACGTCTTTCATACCAAGAACAAGCTGATAAAAACCTCCCATCGGATATTTGGTTCCCAAAACATATCCTCCGTAATTCATAAGACTGTAAAGTGCGGGAATATTCTGGGGTGAGGCACCAAGGAATATAACCGGGAATTCCATCAGGGATCTGAGCTTAGGATCAGAAAAATAACCTGAAACATATTTCCTGAAATTGCTCAAAAGATCAAGTTTCAGTGCACTGCCTGCTATTTTTAAAGAAGCAAATTCCAACCAGTTATAACAAGGTTTTGTTACAAAGTCTTTCATTCCTACCTCATACTTGAATTGGGCAGACTGCATGAATGTATCATACTTCTTCCCCGCTCCTTTTTCTGTTTTTTCAAATAACTCACGGATCTCATCATTTTTCTCAGGAACTGAAATCTTTTCTTCTGAAAAAACTATCTCAAACTGGGGATCTAAAGAAACAAGCTTAAAAAAATCAGAGACTTTGCAGTCAAAATCGTTGAAAAAGCCTTCGATAATATCAGGCATCCAGTACCAGCTGGGGCCCATATCAAAAACATACCCTTGTTCTGTTCTAAATTGCCTTGCACGCCCTCCCGGCTGGTCATGTTTTTCAAATACATGCACTTCATTTCCTGATTTGGCGGCATATGCAGCAGCAGACAGCCCTGAAAATCCAGAACCAATTACAGCAATTCTCTTTCTTAAGTTTCCAGTATCCATTGTTACTTATTTAATAGTTTTAACAACTCTATTTAATACGGCATCAGCTCAACCTTTTATATGCAATATCCAACAGATCCCTCGTATCCAGATTCATATGATAAAAAGAATTATGAAATTCATCCAGTTTAGAGAGTATCGCTATGAGCAGCATTTGTTCAGAGTGAGCAAGATTCCCCACTACAACATTTGAGGCTTTACGGATTTCATCCATATTTTCCTCCAATACAGTAAGTCCTTTCTCAGTTATCTGAATATGCTTTGTTCGTTTATCTTTTTCAGAGACTGTCTGCTCAACCCAACCATGACGAATTAATCGATTAATAATAAGTATGCCTGAAGATTTTTCATGCACATTATGTCTTATCAATTCCATTTTTGTCATCGCTCCCATCGTTTTCAGACCGATCAGATAAATAAAATCATCCTGGCTTGAAAAAACTGAATTGCCAATTGATCTGGAGTAAGTTTTTGCATACCTTCCCATTCTTATCAATAATGTATTGATGATACTATCAGAACTTCTTCCCGATTCTTTACCTATCCAAGATGGATCTGCTGATTCAGAAGTATTTTTACAGGAAGAATTGATCCACTCCGTGAAACCCTGAAGATTGTTACTGTATAACGCCTTACCTTCATTTTGCTCCATAAATTGCTGAACAAGTTCTACAACTGATTTTATAAGATCAAAATTCATAACCGACATATTAGTACACAAATATACTTATAAAAGTTTATAAATATACTTTTATATTACTTTATTTTAAAGCTAAAGAATTATAATATGGAGATTTAAAGATTTACCTCTAAAGAAAGAGTAGATAAATCAAAACGTAAAACAATAAAAATCAGCAATTTAAACAATAAAAAAGAAAATTTAAAAAGAGAGAATCATGAAAGGGAGATTAACAGCCAATAGTATATTTATAAACCTAAATATATTTTTAATATAAAAATTTGATAAACAAGAAACATTTTAATACAAATCTAAAGCGGAATTGAAAAACATCTTTATAATAAAAAAAGCTTTTTAAAAACACTTAATATCTACCAAAATAGGAAAGAAGAAAAACAGTATAAAGAAGACAATAAAAGTCATAGGAACTTGCACTAACCCTTTTAAGTTATTCTAATTTTTTTACGCTCTTCCTGGTCACAAACAGCCAAATGGCGCTACATTAAGACAGGTAGCGCCATTTTTATAAACTTTGGTTATAAATTTAATTAAGACTATACTCTACTTTTGAGCACCAAATTAAATCTATTTTTAAAGATTGATTGGGCATAGCCTTAGCCTAAACATTGGCTCCATATCATTTCCTTACATTAAATCGTAAATATGTCCGGCACTATACAGAAACTTTCAATTGTTCCACAAAATAAGAGGGTGTAAAGCCTGTCTGTTGTTTAAAAGCATTCACGAAAACCCTTGGCGTAGCATATCCGCATTCTTCTGCAAGATAGGCAATCTTGTACTCTCTATACATTGGATTATCGTAAAGCTTCTTAATGATATAATTGATCCGAAGTTCATTAATATAGCTCGTGAAGTTATGACTTCTCTGTACTTTAATTACCTCCGAAAGGTATTTTGTATTGGTAGCAAGATTATTGGCCATCCAGGTAAGACTCAGATCTTTCCGAAGGTACTTTTCTGAATTTTCAAACTTTTCAAGCTTAAAGAGTAATGTCTTTAGTGTTTCATCGGTAATGGTTACAGAGGTTTTTATTTTACTATTTTTCTCTGATATAGGCTGTTCTGATCTGGCTTCTTCATTTTTAAAATGTATTTTAGCGATCAGGTCTTCATATTTTTTATGAATAATCTTATTGCTTCTTCTTCGATAGATCAACATAGCTCCGGTTATAAGAAGAAGAGTAACAAAGGAAACAATGGCTATTGTTTTTATCTTTTTATCTCCGCTGACTTTGGTTTCCGAGATCATCTTTTTTACCGGTACCTCCACTGCTTCTTTTTCCACAGAATTAATACTATCATTCAATTTTGAAAAAAGATCAAGATATTTTTGAGACGTTGAGTTTTCTCCAATTGCAAGATAAGATTTTGCCAATACCATGTACCCAACTCTTCGATTGTAAGGCATACTGTTCGACTTTTCCATAGCCAGCATATTCTCGCCGTATTCTATTGCTTTCTGATAATTTTTTTTCTCCTGATAAAACTCCTGAAGAGCCTGATACAAGTCTATTTTTGTATCAAGATCTATTTTTCCTTTAACCAAACCCATCTGCTTTAGGGCTTCCATAAAATAGAACTCAGACTGATCTATATTCCGTCCTTTATTTCTTGAATCTCTGTAATGAATTCCCAGATTCATATTTACAGATATCAACATATCCGTTTTCTGATCCAAAGGAATATCTTTACTTTTATCATCTACTTTCAAGATTTCTTCCCTACTTTTCCCCAAAGAATATAAGACCTTTTGATCTGAGCGTCCCTGATAGTACGGAGCCATATTATAATAAACCAGCGATGCCTGATAATGTCTCTCATCGCTTTCAGAAATCATGTTTGCATATTTCAGAGCAGTTTCATATTCCTTTATGCTTTCGTCATACAAACCCAGATTTTCATGCAATATGGCTCTCTTATTATATACAGTTGATAATGCTTTATAATCTTTCTGGCTAAGTGCCAAATATCTGGCTCTGTTTGATATTTCCAACGCTTTTTTATAGTCATACCCATCAGAATAGATCAGCATTATATTTTTTGTGATATTCAATTCGCCTTTTTCACATCCGGCAGCCTTAGCGAGATTATTTGCCTTTTGAAACAGTTCGAGAGCTTCTTTATTTTTCCCGTTCTTATTTAGAGAGGTTGCCTGATCTGTTAACTGCTCTATATTTTTATTTCCTGGACATAATATTTCTTTTTCATTAGCCATAGAAAGTGAAAAGAAAAACAACAAAAAAGCCGCCCAATGCAATCTTTGAATACACCGATTGAAACGCTCTTTCTTTCTCGTAAAGATAAACTGAGAAGTTCCCAAAAATAATTTTTTAGCCATAAGAAAAGAGTACATTTTATACTGAATTATCATTTTTAAGAGTACACTGGCTGCTGCGCAGAGACTTTCAGCTGTTCAACAAAATAGGATGGTGTGAAACCCGTTTCTTTCTTGAAAGCATTCACAAATACACGAGGCGTAGCATATCCACATTCTTCAGCAAGATAAGTGATTTTATATTCTCTGTAAATGGGATTTTCATAAAGCTTTTTAACAATATAGCTGATTCGCAGTTCATTGATATAGCTTGTGAAATTACGCTCACGATATACTTTAACAACTTCTGAAAGATATTTTGTATTGGTATTTAAGCTATTAGCCATCCATGTAAGACTCAAGTCTTTACGAAGGTATTTTCCTGAACTTTCAAACTTTTTAAGTTTAAGAAGTAATGCTCTTGCTGTTTCGTCAGTAATGGTAACCGATGCGTTTGATTTATTGACTTCATTATATGCTTCCGGCACTGGTTCATCATGACTGATTTGCTTTTCATGATGAATTTTGGCAATCAGGTCTTCATATTTTTTGTGGGCGATTTTATTTTTCTTTTTCCAGTAAAAGGTAATGAAGAGTAAAGCCACAAGAGAAAGAGCTGAAATAATGATTATTTTTATTGAAGACGTTTTTTCCTGTGTTTTTTTTGAATCCTGCAACAGGATATTTGAAGAATAGTCCGTATTATTTTTTTCTGTAATTCTTATGCTGTCTTTCAAGTAGGTATATTGATCCATATAGATCTTTGCATTCTTTGAATCTCCCATTTCAGTATAGGCAGAAGCTAAAAATTCAAAAGATTCTACCCTGTTAGTAGGGTTAGGAAATCTTTTTTCAAGATCTCTGGCCAGATTTGCATATTCTATTGTTTTCTGATACTCTTTCTTTTCCAGATACAGCCAGCTTAATTGATTCATTAATAATACCTTATCGTCAGCTTCCAGATTGTATTTATTGACAATATTTAGACTTTGGGTTAGATATTTTTCAGCAGACTGCAACTTTCCTGGTTTATTCGCTTCTTCTAAATCAGTAATCCCCAGTCGTGTATAACTAAATGAAATCATATCAAACTTTTTTTCCAGCGTGATTTCTTTATTGTTACCATTAATAAGTTGTGCAGCCTCAATGCTTTTTTTAGTATAAGCAATAATTGAGTCTTTATAGGTAGCGTTTTCCAGCCTCTTATTCAAAAAATAAATAGTCATATTACTGTAAGAAAGCGACAAAGTATAATTTCTAATATCGGAATCTGTAATCTTTTTAGCATAGGAAACGGCAGTTTTAAAATCCTTTAAACTCGCTTCATCCAGTCCTACATATCCTAAAGCTAAAGCTTTGGAACGGTAAAGATTAGCCATGGTTCTGTCTGCTTCAGGCCCTGCATCAATTTTTTCAAGCTCTGTAGCAAGCTTGATAACTTCTTTATTTTTATTCTGCTTTTCATATATTTCTATGATACGGCGCCCACTTTTTAGAATACCCCATCGGTATCCAATCTTTTCAGATTCAGATTTCAAACTGAATAAAACTTTTTCTTTTTCCACATCAGAGACTTTGGTATTAAATCTTAGTTCCTCTAATTGGGCATCAATATATTCTTTATTTGGAATCGTCCGGGCTTGCCCGTTGAGACTAAAGTTTATTAGCAAACAAAGTAGAAATGAAAGTAGAAATTTTGCCATAGACATTGTAGTTTTTGCAATTATAACTTCTGCAAATTTAATCATATATACTTCTCAAAAACACAAATATCTACTTGGGACTATCTTAAATCCGAACAAGTTCTCAAATAAACATAAAACACTGATTTACAATATTGAATATTTGTAAAATCGATAAAAAAGCACATGAAACTTTCTGAATTATTCCTATGTAAGGTTTGTTTGAACTTTCACATAATTATAATATTGTATCAAAATGCTAACCGATTCTGAAAACTACATAATGAACCTACTATTCTTTTCTCTTTCAAATACTATCAACACATTGGTTAACACCGTTCCACTTACCTTTTAAAAATAGATAAAGCTTATGAATTCAAATTTTAGAAATATTCATATTGGAAAATTTATACAGCTACGAGTTAAAGAAAATAACATTGACTTACCTCGTATATGCAACTTCATGAAATGTACGGAAATGGAGATTACCGAAATGTATTTGCAAGAAAACCTGTCTACCAATACCTTATTGAGATGGAGCAAACTTCTGGAATATGATTTCTTCAGGCTATATTCTCAACACCTGATATTATATGCCCCACCTTCCGCTTCCTTCAAGGAACAAGCCCCGTCAAAGCTTCCTCATTTCAGAAAGAACATTTATACCCAGGAAATGATAGACTTTATCTTGGAGCTGATAGAGACAGAAGAGAAAACCAAACGTCAAATTACCAATGAATACGGAATTCCCTATTCTACTTTATGCAAATGGATTGCAAAACATAATAATCAACTGCTAGCAATCGAAAATTAAAGACAAAAATATACACGACCGGAAAACTTTATAAAGAATTTTTAAATAATATCATGAGAAATCAAAGTCAACCTAATTACAAACGGATCTATTCAGACATCATTGATCAGAAATTTCCACATAAAAAATTGGAATGCGAAAAGCTATTGAAAAAGAAAATACTTTTTGCCGTGGATATTATTGAATTAAACACAAGAATCTTTGGAGCTAAAGGTCAGGATATCAAAAAAATCAATCAAAAACTGCGTTCCTACAACACAGAAGATATTCTACATATCCTTGATTATCAAAAAAACCATAAAATGAATAATCTGGAAGTGGCCGAACATTTTGGGCTGAGCAGAAATACCATGACCAAATGGAGAAGGATGTTTAAATAGAATAGAAAAACTTTAACAAATTGAAATACAACACATTAAAAACATGTAAATATATGCATAATTCCGAATTCAGCCTATCTATGTGTTGTTCAATTCTCTTAACAATGATAATATTGTGCATAATTAATTAGACCACTTTAGGCTCTATTTAACTTAGAAAGAGTGTATCATGCAAATTCTAAAAACTATAACGATGAAATCTATCTTCCCCTCACAGATTAAGTGGGGAAGGTTTTTTTTCTTGGTTTTACTATTTGTCAATTTTCATATTACATACGCTGTTTGTAAATCCGAAGAGGTTTATCCGGAGACTAGCAGCAGTTCAACATCAATAATACTATTTGTATCAAAAGAAACAACGGTTTCAGGATTGGAGTATTTACATATTTCCCGTCCGGATATAAAGAAAAAAGAAAAGCAGTTGATGACTGCCAGAAAGGCTAAAAAAATAAAAAGGGTATTAAAAAAAACAAAAAGTAAACTTTATAAAATAAGCCAAAAACCAAAAATCTATTACACCCTCAGGAATGCAACAAAATCAAATACATTTGAATACAATTCCTGTAGCAAAATAGTCTATACTTTTGGGTCAGGATCATTTAACTTCAAATCTTTTGTGACGGATGATCTGAAGACGATCCACATACTGATCGTTTTACTAGGTATTTTTCTTATCAATTTTTATAAAAGCCGAATACTTTTCAATTATTATTTTTCCAAAAACTTTCAAAGACCCCCACCTGTAATATTGTCCATATAATGACATTTAATTGAGGGTATCTAAAGAATTACTTTTCATTTCTATTCCTTAATTTTTTGATTGAAAGTCATGTTTTTGACACATTTTGCCGGATGATTCCGAAGCAAACAGGATATGTATTTCCCTAAAAAAAAGATTGGTTCAAGTAATACAGATAACAAGGACCTTATTAAATGTTGCTGGAAAAGCTTCTAATAAACCATCATCACATGGTATCATTTCCACATGAATTAAAACAAATTCAAATAATGAAAAAACATAAACTCATTTTATTCATATTGCTCTTTCTAGGGAATATGATAATTCTGGCACAGAACTGCAATGTCAATGCAGGTGCCAATGTCACTATATGTGGCACTACGACTACCCTTTCCGGGAGTTCGGGAGGAAACACATCAGGAAGCCCTACATGGGCACTGGTTTCCAAACCTGCTGGTGCACCCGACCCTGTTATTGTAAATCCCTCGACATACAACACCGGAGTTACAGGACTGACATATCCCGGTAATTATGTATTCAGGATCTCACAGCCCTGTACAGTAAGTGCCGCAACCTCTGATGTGACTATTACAGCACCCGGAGATGTGTCTGCTTTTAGTGCCGGTTCAGATATTACCAATATACCTGCTACCACAGGTACAGTAACTTTGAATGGCGTTATCCCTACCGGATATACAGCATCATGGAGTGCATATAATATTTACAGATGGCAGCGAAGCAGCATAAAGAATATGCAAAATGCCCAATTTAGTTCGACTACATCACCTACCACTACTTTCAGTCTTATCAAAAAAGCAGATCATGATATCGATCCGGCATATTTGGTAACGCTTAGGATAACATCAAATCTTAACCCTAATTGTTGGTACGAAAAATCAATTACCGTAAGATTTATCCCCAATCCACAGGTAGTACCTGCATTATCATCTTCCCGATGTACTGCTCAAGGTAGTACAAGTCATTTTATCCCTTTACAAAATACTTCCCCGGTTTTTTCACAGGGATATCCAAGTACACCGGCAGCTTCCGGAAACTTTGGAACCACTGTTACCATCAATATTAACAGCCAACCAGCAGGAGCAAATATAACATACTCAGATATACATGATCGGAATATTTATCTTGGCGGTACAATTGTTACAGGGATCTATAAATTTACATTAAGCTTTTCCAATGCGGCTGGAAGCTATACTACTCCCGAGATAACCTATACTTTCAATGGAATACAGCCTAGTTATGTAAGCTTTTTAACAGCATCCAGACCCGAGCAGATGATGATTTATGATTCTGGTGATTCCGGAGGAGAAGTTCATTGCAACTTTGCAGGGCAAACAACACCTATTACCTTCTTATATACCCTCGCCCCTTCTGATCCGGCATCCCTTATCACTAAAACAAGTAATAAAGGAATACCACCACCTGGAGGTCTCCCATCTGTAGTAGACGCAGGTGCCGGAACAACCAACAGAAGTGCAACAATAACACCACCAGCAGGTGGGTGGAGAGTAGGGACATACGCATTCACCGTAAATACTGATAATGGAGCTTGTAATATTTCCCAATCTTATTACATCCATATTTCAGATGGTAATCGCCAAAATATAACAGTTCCTACGACTACCGTATGTTATCCCGGCTCCGGCATTGTAACAGCAACTGTTCCTTTACCTGCAGTATATAAGGGAGTTGTAAACAGCAGCTACTTTCAGGATTTTGATGGACGTTACAGATTAACATTAGTTTCAAAGCCTGCAGGAGCCGCAAATCCTACATTTGAGCCTTATAACAGCACATTATTTACCAATACCTCAACGACCATTTCCAATCTTGATACACAAGGAGAATATGTATTTAAAATAAAAGCGGATACATACAATACATCCGTGGGAGCATTCTTAGATAAAGAATATGCCTGCTCCGGAACGTCTCTGGAAGGTACATTCTCCCTATTTGTATCTGCCCAGGTTGGCGCTAATGCGGGATCTGCCCAAACAATAGTAGGATCTACCCAGACGATTCTTAATGGGAACAACCCAGGATTAACATCTACAGGCGCATGGACATTATTATCTAAACCTGCTGGAGCAGCTGATCCTCTTATTGTAACACCAGGAGCTTACAATACCAATGTTACAGGATTGAACAATGTAGGAACTTACACTTTCCGCTGGACGGTTACCACAGGTACGTGTGTAAGCACCAATGATCTTTTAGTAACTGTTGCTGCACCTTCCCCAGGGGGAGTGAACGCAGCTGTATGGTATAAGGCAGACACTGCTGTATATTCTGATGCTGGTACAACTGTAGCAGCGGATAATGGTGCCATTCAGCAGTGGAATGATCAGATGGGGACAGGTTTTAATCTTGTTCAGGCTACAGCTGCACAAAAACCTACTTTCTCTAACCAAAGTACATTGGCTAACTTCAACCCGACTGTGACCTTTACTTCAGCAGGACATACAACGGGGCAAGGGGGCTTTATGGCCGCAGATCCTGGCGTAGGAAATGCTATTATAAACCGTGCACAAGGAAGTATCTATATTGCCGGTAAAATGAATACCCTTGGTGCTGCAGGATTAGCCGGTTTTGATCAGACAATGGATTATCCGGGTCTGCATATTTCTAATAATGCAACTACAGACAAACTGCTATTTTACACAGCAGGAAGTGGCTACACTACATTATCTACCAATTTGTTTGCAGCGAAAAAGCCTTTCGTAGCAGGCTCTTCATGGCTGAATGCAGCAGGAGCTACAGCCGCATACTCACTTGCTAAAGCATGGTTAGACGGCAACGAATCTGTTTATAATAATACGGATATTAACGTCAATACAACTGATAATGCAACAACCCGCGTTTTCAGAATAGGACGTGATACCAATTGGGGAAGTCATGACGGGCAGATCAATGAGGTCATTGCATTTGCGACACCTCTTACAGCATCAGAAAAAGCCCGTGTAGATTCTTATCTTTCTGTTAAATGGGGAACAACCCTTACAGGAGATTATGTAAATTCTACAAATAATATCATTTGGAATAATACAGTTGCTTATCAGAATAATATGATAGGTATCGGAAGAGATAATCTTTCTACTTTATATCAAAAACAATCACGAAGCGAAAACTCTAATCAAAAATTGATCATAGGTGCAGGAAGCTCATTGGTCAATACTAATGCTGCCAATGCAAACATCCTTACAGAAGGGCAATTTCTTTTAACAGGTGACAATGGTCTGAAACAAACGCTAACGACTCCACTTTCTTATACAGCAGGTTCTAACGGAGTAACCAACTACCGTTTTGAATCCATCTGGAAAGTACAAAATACAAATACTGTAGGAACAGTTACGGTTGCATGGCCTAAAAGTATAAGCAATCTATACTTAGTACAGTCATCTGATACTGTCTTTGATGGTACAGATACCTTTACTCCCATGGTAACAGAAGTTACTATAAATGGTGTAGCATATAACATTGCCAATGTAACCTTAACCAATGGACAATTCTTCACCTTTGCAGGTTTTGCACAAGCACCTGGAGGAGTTATGGGTGCTGATTTCTGGGTAAAATCTGACGATGCCGGAGTAATTGCCACAGCATGGAAGGATAATTCTATAAATGCAGACAATATCCCGAACGTAGGAGGGGTAACTTTATTGGCAGCGGACAGAAGTCACAATTTCTATCCATACACCACAGGATATACTTCTGCCAAATATTTCCATAATAATAATTCAGTAATGAATCCGTTGGGCAATATAGAATTAGCTAATACTAATACTTCTATTTTCTCGGCAGTGAGACCTACTGATCCCTCAGCCGGACGTATTATAGGAATAGATAACGATGCTGCCTATGCTGCAGAACCGGGAGTTTCCATTACAGCAGCCGGAAACCCTAGGCAATATGAGTTTTTTAATACAACAACATCATCTGATTTTTCTTCACCGTTCAATATTGGGCAGTCTAATGTATTTTCAGCATTAGCCAATAATACCATTGCAAACGGAGGAACTTCCAGTATCGCCGGAGGAGAAAAAAGATTGGGACTCAATGGTTCTTATCAGGCTTTTTCAGGTTTTTCTGCAGCCAATAAGTTCCAGATCTATGGTACAAATCTAAGATTAGGTTATGCTACATGGGATGTTAGCGGTGCTTTCCCGGGTGATCTTATGGAAATTGTATGGTATAATCGTGTACTAACGACCGATGAGCAATCCAGGGTGAACTCCTATCTTGCTATCAAGAATGGAGTTACTGCTACAGAAGATTATCTTGCTGCAAGCAGCAGCACTGTATGGAGCATAAACAACAACACAGGCTACAACAATAATATATTTGGTCTGGCCAGAGATAATTCCTCAGCATTGCACCAGAAGCAGGCAGCCAGTACAGCAACAGGTCAGAAGCTTGTTATTGGTAATGGAACATCTTTATTGGATTCCAATGCTGTCAATCCCAATAACCTTACAGAGGGGCAATTCCTTTTAACTGGTGATAACGGTCTGAAACAGAGCCTAACTACTCCACTTACTTATACAGGAGGTTCTAACGGAGCAACCAACTACCGCTTTGAATCTATCTGGAAAGTACAGAATACAAATGATGTAGGAACTGTAACACTGGCATGGCCTAAGGGCTTGAAAAATCTATATTTGGTACAGTCTCCGGATACCCTTTTTGACGGAACGGATACTTTCACACCAATGATAACGGAAGTTACTATAAATGGTGTAATTTATAACTCAACTACCACAACATTAGCGAACGGGCAATTCTTCACTTTTGCAGGTTTCGGAAATGCTCCCGGAGGAGTTGCTACCAATCTTTCTTATTGGTACCGAGCTGATAAAAATGCTACCAATACTGGAGCAACAACAGATGTAACAGCGTGGACGGATATGTGGAACGGAACAACAGTTTCACAAAGAGTGAGCAATGCACTTCCTAAATATGCTGCAGGTACATCAAGTTACTTCAACTTCAATCCGGGTATCAACTTTACAGCTATTAATCAGACATTAGGTAATATAGCTATACAAACAGTTACCAATACAAGTAATGATATATTTACGGTAACCAAAGAAGGGATGACTGCACCAAGTAGCCCGAACCCTCACTTCCTGAGTGTAGGAATGGATAATATTAATACCACTATTAGCAATTGGGACTATATGGGTATGTATCCTACTACCAATGTCATAGAAAGAAGAGTTGTAGGCGGTGGAACACAAATGGTTAACTCTGGGTTAATTTATTCTGCTACCATTCCGAGTATCATGTACAATACCTTTACCAATACTACATTGGCAAGAGGGCTTAATGGTGCTGCAAGTGCAGCTACTGTAAACTATACAGCAGTAGGACTAGGATTAGGAGGCCATGTATTTGGAGATACCCGTTGGACAGGCAGTGGAAGTGACAATGGAGGTTTTATTGGTAATTTGGGTGAAACTATTATTTATGGCGCAGGTAATTTAACGGCTGCAGAACGCAGAAGAGTGGATTCATATTTAGCAATAAAGTATGGGATAACCTTAGGCCGTGTAAATACAGACCATTACCTGGATACTGACGGAAATATAGTATGGAACGGTGCTGCCAATACAATTTATAACAATAATATTTTTGGTGTATCAAGAGATGATATTGAAGCCTTTGAACAAAAAGTATCAAAAAGTGTAAATACAGGAGCAATACTTACCCTTGCTACTACCAATGATTTTGTCAATCCAAATCAGGATGCAGCACGTAACGGGTTTGCCAGCAACAAAACATATTTCCTTTTAGGAGATAATGCAAATACTACCACAACACCTGTGAGTGTTACAATAGGTGCAAAGACTTTTAATAGAATTCCGAGAATATGGATGACGCAGGAGAAAAAAGCAGATGCAGGTGCATTATTCTTCGAAGCAGATCTTACATCGTATAACAGTGGTACATTTAACACTACTTCGGGGATGATGGTAATGCTGATCGCAGATGATGCAGCTTTTACGACTAACGTTACAGTCGTTAATCCTACATCTAACGCTGCTGCAAAATGGGTATATAACCAAAATATCACTGATGGAAAGTACATTACATTTGCGATTGACCCTTGCTATGGCCCAGACTCTGATGGTGATGGTATTGCTGACATGTGTGATCTTGACAGTGATAATGACGGTATTTTGAATACAAATGAAGGGTATTTATGTGACAAAGCCTCAATCCCAACATCTGTATTAACTACAGATCATGTCATGAACTACAACTTTACCAATTTTAATGGTATTAAAGGTTTTGATTTTAAATTATCATCAACAGCCGTTGCTCAACGTTGGGCTTCTCCTGTCGCTCAGTTTAACATGAGTGGTGTAGACCCGAGAGTCAATAATAATAAAGTAACTTATGAATTCGATCTGCCGGTAGATAATTTTAAATTTTGGGTAGCAGATTTAGATGGTCTTGAGAAAGTAAATATTAATTTCTATGATCAGGCTGGTAACAGAATTTCCAACCTTTTACCATATTCTATTGTAAAAGCAGAAGTTGCAGCGGGCAGCACAACCTTTACAACTGATGCAGCTTATGGTGTTAAGATCGCTACAACCCGTAATAGTGATGCGATTTCCAATCTCAATTATGTAGAAATCTATGTTCCGGGGATACAAATAAGCAAAGTAGAAGCTACTTTTATAGGTTCCAACGGCACCACACCGGAATATCATATCGCTAATATGTGTGCCAAGAGAGATACAGATGGTGATAAAATACCAGACTATTTAGATCTCGATAGTGATGGTGACGGCTGTCCTGATGCCATAGAAGGTACAGGTGGTTTTAATACAACCAACCTTGTCAACTCCTCTTTACCGGGTGGAAATACCGGACCAAACTATACAGGAACAGCAGGTCCTGTCATCCAAAACCTTGGTAACACAGTTGGCAATACCGCTACAACGGTAGGGATACCTACTATTGCAGGAACCGGGCAGGCTACAGGAAGCTCTCAAGACGCTACTATCAATGCTTGCGTTTCACCATTCTGCTATAAACCAGGGATTACAACCGGTACAGCATTAGACACCAAAGTTGGTATCACTGCCCTTAGCAGAGCCGGAGCACAACCAGATAACTGGCCGATGATAAGAAAAGGAGGCTGGATCGCATTGGAAGCAAAAACCAAAGGCTTTGTCCCTAACAGAGTTTCTTTCAGTGCAGGTAATCCTGTAGGTATCAATCCTACAAACTTTGTAGAAGGTATGATGGTGTATGATTCAACCAACAAATGTATGAAGATGTATACCTTAAAAGAAGGTGATACTTCTATGGCTTGGCACTGTATCTCCACACAAACCTGCCCGGATTAATACAGCTTAATTAAAGTTAGTAGCCGGCAATAGATAATCAGAGCTATTGTCGGTTTACTAACTATTAAGAAATACTTGAAAATGAAATCAAAGATGATTTCACTGGCTCAACGAATATACTTCACGAATACAAAATGTAACAAAATGACTAAGAACAATATAAAAACAGCATTATCATCTTTATTGATGTTGGCTGCTGTCACAACAAAAGCTCAAGTTGCAATCGGGAAACAGAATATTACCAATGCATCTGTTTCTTTGGAATTTGCTAATACTGAAAACAGAGGATTTATCCTTCCCTACATAACAGACAAAAGCAATATTACTGTAGAAGGAAGTACGATCTACGACACAACAGATCACAAAGTAAAATACCTGAAAGACTCAGGGGTATGGGCTAATCTTAGTGAGGACGATGGGACGGTAGCTACCATAGGAACGGCAGATGTTTCTATACAAGGATTAGACAAAACAGAGCAATCTAAAGCAAAAACAGCAATCGGAAACAATGGAGCAACTGATACCACAGCCGGAATTCTGGTTTTAACAGATTCTAATAAAGCAATGATTCTTCCCAAGGTAAGCAGCCCGCACCTCAATATCATTAATCCGGCACCAGGAATGATGGTATATGATAACACAAAAAAACAACTTGCGGTATACAATGGTAAAGTATGGTCTTTCTGGAAACCTTAAAACAATTCTCATCCTATAACTTTCAAATACTGCAACCTAAAAACTATACTTAAATAATATTCATAGCGGAAAGTCTGCAGTATTCATATAAAAAAGACCAATACAGAATCATAAGTAAATCACTCATTATCAGACAACATGATAGCTTCGAATTCCGGAAGCTATTTATGAGTCACCACCACAATATCAATAAAAAAAATTATTCATTATGTCAAAAAATAATTTACAAAACAAGGTTGTATTAATTGCCGGAGGAGCAAAAAATCTAGGAGGACTTCTAAGCAGAAACTTTGCTTCCAAAAGTGCAAAATTGGCTATTCATTACAATAGTGATACTACAAAACCAGATGCAGAAAAAACATTGGAAGAAGTAAAAGCATTGGGTGCTGAAGCATTCATCTTTCAGGGAGATTTAACCAAAATAGAAAATATCACCCGTTTTTTTGATGAAACGGTTTCAAAATTCGGAAGAATAGATATCGCCATCAATACAGTCGGAATGGTACTAAAGAAGCCTTTCATAGAGACCACAGAAGCAGAATATGACAGCATGAGCGATATCAATTCAAAAGTTGCCTATTTCTTTATTCAGGAAGCAGGTAAAAAACTGAATGATAATGGAAAAATCTGTACTATCGTAACCTCTTTACTTGCAGCTTACACCGGATTTTATTCTACTTATGAAGGGATGAAAGCGCCTGTTGAACATTTTACAAGAGCTGCTTCCAAAGAGTTTGGAGAGCGCGGTATTTCTGTAACAGCCGTTGCTCCGGGCCCAATGGATACGCCATTTTTCTATGGCCAGGAAAGTGATGATGCAGTAGCCTATCATAAATCTGCATCAGCCTTAGGCGGGCTTACTGACATTAAAGACATTGTCCCTCTTGTTGAATTTCTGGTTTCTGATGGTTGGTGGATTACCGGACAGACTATTTTTGCCAACGGTGGTTACACTACAAGATAATTATTAATTTAATCAATTGTAATCTATTACTTAAGTGCAAATCATTATCAAATTGTAAAACCATTATTAATCTGAACTATACAAAGTAAATCATCTATAAAAGTGTTTGAAGATATGCTCATCTTGTCACTTTAGGAGACAACTATTTATTAGTTGTCTCTTTTTTAATACATAAAAAAACTCTTTATCAAACCCTTACAATCTGATATCTAGTGTTCGATATTTTAAGCGTAAAATGCTTGATCTGTTTTTAAATAAACAGTCTGAAATTACCTCAATAATAATCTTTGATACAATATCAAAATTTTAAACAAAAAAAATCCCGGATGAACGGGATTTTAATTTCTGGTATCAAATTTATTTTATTTCTACAGGCACTGAGATTTTATCCCAATCCATTGTGAATCCATTATTGTTTATTTTATACACTAAAGTTTCCTGTGTTGCTGGTAAAGCTTTTGTTTTTACATCAACACGTAAAGCATCTTTAGCTTCTTCGTATTTATAAGCGCCCCACTGTTTGGGCTCTTTGTTAAAAATCGCAGTCCAGGTTCCGCTTTCTTTAGGAATTAAGAAAAAGCTGTATTTACCTGCAGGCAGTTTCTTACCCTGAACGGTAATATCTTTATCCGTTTCAAAAGTCGTTGCTTCATTGGCACCTGCACGCCAAACTTTATTATAAGCTTCTAAACCACCCCAGATTGTACGCCCTTTTACAGAAGGACTGCTATAGGCTATTGTAACGGTTGCATCTTTAATTTTTCCCGTTGCAGTAGCTGGAGGGCTGGCAGGTTTTTTAGTATCCTGTGCAAAGGCGTTTACTGAAATTGTCATTGCAGCCAAAACCATGGTGGCAGATTTAATCATTGTTTTCATACTATTTTTATTTATTTGTTTTTTTATTGCTCGCTTACGAATTTACTACTTTCGGCTTATAAAACAATAACCCGATTGTTGAAAATATAATGACTGCCGCTGCCCCGATTACGTTAAGCCAAAGGAAAGAAATAATATCGAACTTATAAACGGCAATAACCGCGATTTCTGATAATATTGCAGCAATAAATACATTTGGGCCGGTGATTTTTTTATAGTAAAATGCGACAAGAAAAATCCCCAATATCGGACCATAGAAAAGAGAACCTAATACATTAACCGCTTCAATAAGGGAGCCCATTTGGGTGGCAAACATGGCTACACCGATTGAGAAGATCCCCCAGGCTAAAGTGTGCAGTCGACTGTACTTCAATTCGGTTGCATCATCAGGAATTTCTTTTTTGAATATCAAATGAACATCTTTTAATGAGCAGGCGGCAAGGGAATTTAACGCTGCGGAAATTGAACCCCAGCTGGCCAGAAAAATGACGGCAAACAGTAACCCGATCATTCCTACAGGCAATGTATTTTTCACGAAATACAGGAAAATGTAATTGGTATCCGTTTTCTCTGCATTATAGTTTGAATTATTGATCGCTTCCTCTACCCTGCCGTGAAGCGCTTTTACCTGAGTTTGTGTGTTTTTAAAATCCTGAATTGTTTTTTTGAGTTGGGGAGAATTTTTTTCTTTCAACTTTAGAATCTCTTTCGATTCTGCATTAAATTTGATTTGCAGATTCTGATGCTCTTTTTCAAAAATCGCAGCCTGTTCAGGTTTTGCTTCCTTTAAATGTTGATAAGAGCGTTCGTTAAAATAAATCGGAGCCGGTTTTAGAGAAAAGAAAGCGAAAAGCAAAGCTCCGATCAGGAGAATAGCAAATTGCATCGGAATTTTAACCAATCCGTTCAACAGCAAGCCCATTTTTGCATTGGTATCGTCTTTCGCAGTAATATACCTTCCAACCTGACTCTGGTCTGTACCGAAGTAAGAAAGTGCCAGAAAAAAACCACCAATTAATCCGCTCCAGATATTGTATTTATCCTTCCAATCGAATTCCGTGGTGATTACATTGAGCTTTCCGGACTTCCCTGCCAGATAAAGCGCATCATTAAAACCAATTCCATTCGGCATATTTTGAATAAGCAGATAACCTGCAAAAGCCATTGTTCCCAGAATAATAAGAAACTGTAGTTTTTGGGTATGAGCGATCGCTTTTGCACCGCCAACATAAGTGTAAATCAACAGAATGCCGCCTGTTAAAACATTGGTTAAATAAATATTCCAGTTTAAAACGCTTGACAAGATGATACTCGGAGCATAAATGCTGATTCCTGTTGATAAGCCTCTTGAAAAAAGAAAAAGCAGTGAAGTGAGTACCCTTGTTTTTTTATCAAAACGGTTTTCCAGATATTCATAGGCCGTGTACACATTTAAGCGCTGAAAAATTGGGATGAAAGTGATACAGATTACAATCATCGCCAAAGGCAGACCAAAGTAATACTGAACGAAACGCATGCCGTCTGTATAAGCCTGACCCGGTGCCGAAAGAAATGTAATGGCACTTGCCTGCGTAGCCATAATACCTATCAATACAATGTACCAAGGCATTTTATTATCTGCTTTCAGGTATGATTCGTTGCTTTTTTGGCCACGACCGATCAATACGCCGTAAACCACCACTGCAACAAGTGTAAAAATGAGAACTGTCCAATCTATATTACTCATGCCCAGAATTTAGTAAACCAATAATAAAATGCGATCTGGAATACTAATGCGACAGCTAATAGTATGTACCAGGTATTCCAATTTTTAAGTTTATTGTTCATCAGTTTTTCTGTGCAGATAAAAAGTTTAAAAATAAACGTGCTGCACCCACGTTTCCTGCAGGCAGCTGTCTGAAAAATGCTAACGGTGTATAAATAAAATTACCCTTCCCGTATTTGGCATATAAAGTTGATCCCTGCAGAGGCTCTTCACCTGTATCGTGCATTTCAAAAAGAGGCTCATACGCCGCATCCCATTGAGCAGGGAAATAGGCGCCACGCTCCTGTACCCAACCCTTAAAATCATCCGCAGTAATTTTGTTCGGGAAATTCAGTAATTTATGATTTGGATTTAAAAACGTAACCGCAGCATTTTCTTCGGTAACCCGCTTATTGGCAATGCTGAAATTGTACATCCCCAGTTTGTCAACGGTTGTATCCTGATTGGTGTTATACTGCATCACCAGATTACCTCCAGCTTTTACATATGACCATAAAAAAGGCATCCAGCGACCCAGTTTTTTCTCTGTATTATTGGCACGAATACCCAATACGATGGCATCATACTGCGATAGCTTGTTTTGACTGCCATTTCCAGCAGATTCATCTAAGTTGCCATAAAAATCTTCGTCTTTAAGTACCTCTACCTGAACACCTGCAATGCGTAGGAATTCAGGAATGAAATCGCCCGCTCCTTCTATGTAACCCACTTTTTTAACCTTCGCCTGAATATCACCTTTCATTACGATGGCAGTTGCAGGCGAAAAATATTGTAAAGAGGGTAAATGAGGATATTGAATTAATACTTGTTTTTTATTATAAGTGACTCCATCTGCAACAAAATTGGCATCCAATTGCAAGCGAGATGAATGTATTGTGGCAAGCTTGGATTTTGGAATAACGTAATCGATGGTAGTATCTTTTCCATTGAGTGAATTTATATTAGTGCCACCTAATCGTTCTCCATTATACATCAGGTTTAGAATACCGTTACTGTACTGTTTGTTAGAATTAACCTTAAGATTTAAACTCAAATGTACATCTTCATTTTCTTTGACCACGTAAAGGGGTTGTGCAAATTTCAGTTCCACTGCAGGAACAATACGCAAAGCTTCGACCACATCACCACGCACCGGGTCTAATTTCTTGAAAGATAAAGGAAGTTTAACCTGAAACTTTTCCGAACCGATTTTTAAACCAACCCAAACATTCAGGGGTGATTCTGCCTCCGGCAATCCGACTAAAGTATCATTCGGAACAGAGAAAGTTGCTGCGTTCGTAGGAGATTTTGTCAGCCAGTAAGGTTCTGTGAGTGCTGCATCTGCAGGAATCTGAATGTCATGCTGAATGGTAATTAAAGAATCTTTTGATAGTTTTCTGTTAAAACTTTCTGATTGACTTAACCATTTTACATCTTCTAAAACAACAGGATTTGCAGCTCTCGAAATCAAATTTAATCTGAAATTGTAGTGATCCCCGGCAACAGCTTCAGCCTGATTGGTGACTACCTCACCCATAAACCCGGCACAGCTTACAATGATGTTGTCAATAGATTTAATTTTATCCCTTTTCAGGTCTGCATCTTGTAGCGCCATCACCTTTTTTCGTAAAGCAAGCAAAGCAGGTAAACTAAGGTCAGGATTATTGAAATTGAAAGCTGAAATAATTTTATCTAATGATTGGTCAATATCAGTATTTCCTTTTGCGGTCCAGGTTTTAACGACTCCGTCAAAAAGTGTTGCTTTGGCAGGTTCACCAATAACGTGGGCAAAATATTCAGTTCTGATGCCGGCTACAGACTGTGTTCCCGCACCCTGGCTTTTATGTAAACTTCTGCTTAATCCAGCCAATTCTCCATAGCCCATTCCCAATTGCGCATCATATTGTCCAACAGTAACTTTCAGTTGATTTTCGGCTGTCGTATTGACCCCTCCAAATCGGAAAGTATTCCACAATACGCGTTTTGGCTGCCATACATTGACATATTTTAGTTGATCCGGGAAAGCCGTTTTATCACCTGCCAGCTTAAAAGCTTTTTCCGCAACCACAGCCGAAGCCGCATGTTGTCCGTGGCCTGCCGCAGCAGTAGGAGGAAAACGACAAATGATAACATCAGGACGGAATTTACGGATTACCCAAACTACATCCGCTGTAATGCTGTCTGCATCCCATTGTTTAAAAGTATCGGTAGTATTTTTAGAGAACCCGAAATCAATCGCCCGGGTAAAAAATTGCTGGGCACCATCTAACTTTCTTGCCTCTAAAAGCTCATGCGTTCTGATTAAACCCAATGCTGCACCCTGCTCTGTGCCTAATAAATTCTGACCACCATCACCTCTGGTTAAAGACAAATAGCCCGTTTCTACATTTTGGTCGTTGATTAACCAGGAGAGTAATCCTGTATTTTCATCATCGGGATGAGCCGCAAGGTATAAAACTTTAGGCAGCTGTTTAAGTGTTTTAAGTTCACGATAAATTTCAGATGATTTGGAGGGCCGAACCTGCTGGGCCGAACAAAAAACCGTATAAAAGCCAAGAATAAATACAGTGCTTACTTTTTTGAACATTTGAATTTGCTTTGCGAGGCAAATATAAGTAAATCATCTTTCTCTCAACCTTAAAAGAATCATACTGTGAATTTCACAAAAAAACTGTTTAAAATTTTTTATTAAATCACAAAAGGTACAAAAGTTTTTTAAACACTTAAGCTATTTAAGTTATATACTTTATGTATAAGAAGTACACTAAATTTTTATTGAAAATCAGAGATTTATATTATTATCGCAAATACTGCAGATTAAGCAGATTTTTCATACCTAAGAATGCTGAGATCTTTTGGAAATTATAGGATCAAACCTTATAGGTTTTTAATATACACAAGTTTTTAAACCTATAAGGTTTAGCCCCTTTATAAAATCAGCATCATCTGCAAAATCAGCGAGAGAAAAATATCCACAAACATCCGTGAAATTTGTGGAATCTGTGGGAAATTCTTCTAACCACAAACCCAAGGCTCGACGAAGCTAAAAGAAACCCAAGGTTTGATAATCATATATACATTTTTTTCAATGAAAATAAAGAACTACTTATGTTTTTTTAACTGTATTCCGCGTAAGATAGATATAATTAAACATGCAAAATGTGGCCGCCGCCCCAAAAGTATGCCATAAAAAATGTGTTCCGAAACTCAACCATTCCCATTTATCAACGATACGAAAAGTGAGCGCGAGAGCAAACGACAATAAAGCAAAGCCTACCCATTTGCCGGCTTTCCATTTGGTATAGATTAAATAACTTAATACCGAAAAAAGCACAAATGAAGCCATAATTGCATAATTTACGTTGATAAAGAGTGAAGGGTTATCTATCAAAATCCAATTTCTCAAAGCAAACATAAGTAACAGATATACAAAAACCATTAAAACAGCATAGTACCATCTGGTGCTCTGAGTGACAAAATAAAATCCGGCTGACAAGCATAATAACATAATGGGCAGCCAATCCATCATGATAAATACCGGCCATTGTCTGAATGAATGGTAAACAGTTCCCCCTATGGCACCGACATATAATAAAACCAAGCAGTATGCTAAAAAAGAATATTCTTTAAAATTACCCTTTATTTTAATGGTCCAAAAAATGGCTAAGGCTAAAAATAGTATAGCAGTTATTGCATTTAATGGCTCAGGGAAAAACTGAGCCATATCTGTTTCTTTATATAACATGCCTCCGTCCGGAGGTATTGGGTTTATCGGCATTGTCTTTTTTTATATTAATATTTATAGGCATGTGTCGGAGGTCAAAATAGAAACACAAGCCATTTTTCTAAACATTACTAAAGCATATATACTACTATACTTCTTCTAAATATAGAAAAAATTATGGCATTATATACCTGGGTGTGCCCGATTATATATTATAAAAATGTTAATTCTACTTCTTATACCAATAAACCAGATGGATTATAAAACAAATATTAGTTCATTTTTTGATACAGTACATTTAAATATATAGTTTCCTAAATTAATTTATAGACATTACGGAGGTATATACGGAATGCAGAATTGGTTTGTGATTTATCTTAAACAAAATATAGGAATATCCATATTGACAAACACCAGCTTTAATGAAACAGGGGAATTTTAGAAAAAGTAGTTGAACACTTGAATGATGAAATAAATGTAAACTAAAAAACAATCAGTATACAGCAGCAGTTTAGCCGTAAAAGACAATCAAAGCAAATAAAGATCAACTATCTCAACTTCGATTGTTTTTAATGCTTAAAATTAAATTGCAAGAAGTTTAGCCAATAAGTAAATTTGGTGGCAAAGATAGAAGAACAAAATCATATGGAAATCTTTAAGCTTTCCTATTTAAACATTAAATTGCACCTATCTTAAAAAACGATGGACAAATACAGTTTTTTGAATATAAGTGCTTTTATTGGAATTTTTGTGTTGCTTTTCCTTGCTTTGTTTTTGTTCACTGTGAAAACAAAACATAAATTAGGAAACCGGCTTTTTGCATTTTTCCTGATTGCTAATGCATTTGATACAAGCAAATATTTAATTAAAGACATTCCGGAAAACCTCATCAACTTCGAGGCATTTCGATGGAGCATTGCTTTGTTGGTTCCCGCTCTGTTTTATTTGTACGTAAAATCAATTTGTTTTTATGATTTCAAATTAAAGCCCAAACACTTACTGCACGCCCTTCCGTTTGTTGTTTTTAATTTGGCTTTGATTCCCGGTTTATATTTAGAAAATTCAGCTGAAAAGTTTTATTTTCTAAAGCACATGAATCAAATGCCGGAAATCCATTTCTTCGAAATCCTTTTTGAATCTTTGTTTCAGGTTTATTTTATTGCATCTTATTTACTCTTAAAAAAATCAAAAACTATTTATTTCGAGAATTATACCGATCCGAATTTATCTTTAATAAAAGCACTTTATCTGATCACTATCGTTTATTATCTGCTGCATTTGCTTGTCCTTCTCAGGAGACTGGTCACCTACACCATCGGTTTTGGCGACATTCGGAATTGGATCATAACTATTGATGGATTTACTTTTGTGCTTTCAACCTGTTGGTATTTATATATTGCATTGAGCAATCCTGAGTTTTTCCGAGGTGTAAATTCTCAATTGAAATCGATTACAGATGCTGTTCCAAAACAAAAACCTTCTCTGCTGATTGATGACGAAAAAAATAAGCAAATAGAATTTCTGAAGAATTTTATGACTGAAGAAGAACCGTATTTAGATTCGTCTCTTACCATTCAGGATTTGGCGAAGCAATTAAAAATACCGGTTAAAGAATTATCTGCATTGATTAATCTGTATATGAACAAACATTTTTTTGATTTTATCAACGAATACAGGATTGAAAAGGCCAAGGAAATTCTGAAAGATCCTTCACAAAAAAACCTGACCATTTTGGAAATTTTGTACACCGTTGGTTTCAATTCAAAATCATCATTCAGTACTTCTTTTAAAAAACATACAGGAACAACACCGACGGATTTTAGAAAAAGCTCATTTTAAGCCTCGAATTTATTGAAAAATGAGTTCGACTTTTTTTAATCGGTCGTGTATTCATGCATTCTGGTGCATATTTGCAGCAAATTATAAAATCAAAATATGTTATGAAAAATTTTCTGTTTGCATTTTTGGTGCTTTCATCATTAAATATTTTAGCACAAAAAAACATCTCCAGTTCAAATAAAGAAAAGGCTAAGAAAATCGATTTAATTATCGGTAAATATCACGGTTACGATCTTTTTAATGGAAGTGCACTGGTTATTCAAAACGGCAAAATTGTGCTACAGAAAAATTATGGAAAAGCAGATATGGGCTGGAATATCGAAACAACTTCTGATACCAAATTCAGAATTGGTTCGGTAACGAAACAGTTTACAGGAATGCTAATTATGCAGTTAAAACAGGAAGGAAAAATTAAACTTGAAGATAAAATAAGTGATTATCTGCCTTGGTTCAGCAAAACGGTTGGAAGTAAAATCACCATTCATCAATTATTGACACATACCTCTGGTTTACCCAATTACACGGACTTTCCTGATTTTAAAACAAAAATGGTTTTTGAAAACCTGTCTGGGAAAAATTTTGCGGTTAAATATTTCAAAGATAATCTGGGATTTGAACCCGGAACAAAACAAAATTATTGCAACACAGGATATTATTTGCTGGGATTAATTATCGAAGAAATTACCCAAAAACCTTATGAAGCAGTTCTGAAGGAAAAAATATTTGATGTCATTGGAATGCAAAATACAGGTGTTGAAAATCCGAAAGAAATCATTTCAAATTTTGCACAAGGTTATGATTTTGATTACGATGGCTACCAAAAAACAGATTACATCAATATCAAAACGGCTGTATTTTCTGCCGGAGGAATGTACAGTACAGCAAATGATATGCGAAAATGGGACGAGGCTTTGTACACAACTATTTTATTAAATGACGAGAACAAAAAAATATATTTCGCACCCAATTTAGGTCATTACGCTTACGGTTTGGTTATTCAGAAACATCAGAATTTTTTAGGCTCGGGAAAAGACATTACAACAATGGCACACAGTGGTGGAATCAATGGTTTTTCCTGCAATATTGCGAGAATTCCAGAGGACAGAATATACGTGATTCTGCTAGATAATACCAGAGCAGGGAAAAGAGGCGGCCAATTAGAATCCATTATTGATGACATTTTTGGCGTTTTATACAATGCAAAAGTTGATTTACCTAAACCATTGATCATCTTCGAAGCCTATAAAAAAATGAAAGCTGAATCTGTAGAAAAAGGAATTGCATATTTGAACGATTTAAAGAAAAATAAATTCAATTCTTATAATTTTAATGGTTTTGAAAATGAACTCAATAGATTATCGTACAAGTTTTTAGGTGAAGGAAAAACGGATGATGCTTTAAAAATTATTGATTATTCGGTTTCAGAATTTCCAAATTCATCCAATATTTATGATACCCGGGGCGAGATTTATTTCATTAAAAAAGATTACAACGCTTCCCAAAAGAATTATCAGAAAACGCTGGAACTGAATCCTAATAATGATAATGCCAAAGAAATGCTCCTGAAAATAAATCAGATTTTGTCAACGAAAAATTAAAACAAAATGAAAAACCTACTTTTTTGCTTATTAATAATATCTTTATTTACCAATACACTTTCCGGGCAAGAATTGAATAATCTGTTTTCTACAATTTATGGGGAAAAACTTTTTAACGGAAGCGTTCTGATTTCAAAATCAGACAAAACCATATTTTCCAATAACTATGGATTTTCTAATATTGAAAAAAAAGATAAACTGAATGAACACTCTCAATTTCCCATTGCATCTATCACGAAAACGTTTACTTCCACAGCAATTCTTCAACTTCAGCAGAAAGGAAAATTGAATATTAATGAGCTTGTTCAAAAATATCTTCCAGATTTTCCTTATCCAAATATTACAATCAAACAACTAATCAATAATACTTCCGGATTGGCACAGGAATACACTTTGTTTGATACAATTATTAAAGAACAGCCTGAAAAGATCATTACGAATCAGGATCTTATTCCCACATTTATTCGTTTCAACACACCTCTTTCATTTTCGCCCGGAAGCAAATGGGAATACAATAATGTTAATTTTTGCCTCGCTGCATTGATTATTGAAAAAGTTTCCGGAACCAGCTATTCAGATTTCTTAGAGATGAATATTTTCAAACCTGCCAAAATGAAGAATACATTTGTTCCAGTTGACAGAAAAATTAAAACACGAAATCAAGTAGAATTATACACTTATCCGAATTTTTATTCCACCAATTTTGTGAATACAACTACATTAAAAGAAACTTTCCTGATTTCTGAAAAAAGTAATTTTTACGGAAATGGCGGTATTGTAAGTACGGCTTTAGATTTGCAAAAATATACTGAAGCATTGTTCAATTATAAGATTTTAGGCAAAAAAGAACTGGAAGAAGCTTTGACTGCGACAAAACTTAATGATGGAAAAACAGTCTCTTACACTATTGATGGAAAAGAGATAAGTTACGGCTTAGGCTGGGGAATATACACTGATGAAAGTAATGGGAAAATCGTTTTTCACGATGGTTTCATTACGGGATTGACGAGTATTTTAATGCATAATATGACTAAAAACCAGAACGTTATTTTGCTTTCTAATTTGGGAAACAGTCCTGTTTTTCCTATTTCTGATGCTGTTTTAAATTTAGTCAACCAAAAACCTTACAAAATGCCGGTTCAAAATTTTTCCAGAATCTATGGAAGCCTGGTTGAGAGTGGTAACAGGGAAAAAGCAAGCCAGCTGATTCAGGAATATTTGAAAAAACCGGAAAGTTATGATACATCGGAGAGAGATTTTAACAGATTAGGATATCAGTTTCTTCGACTTCAGAAATGTGAAAACGCTTTACAGGTATTCAATTCAGCAAGTTTGATTTTCCCAACGAGCTGGAATGTTTTTGACAGTTATGGCGAAGCTTTGCATCAATGTGGTAAAAAAGAAGAGGCTAAAATGATGTATCAAAAATCTATTGAACTCAATCCGGATAATGAGAACGGACAAAAAATGCTGTTGAAAATTGAGAAAGAAATAAACAATAAAACGGAAAGTATTAAGAAAAATTAATCCTGGATGTAATAAAACTTCTTTCTGAATCGTCTTTATACTGAAATAGATAACCAAGAATAAAAATGAGAAAAATATATCTAATCCTAATGCTGTCTTTAACCTTGAATATTTTTGCACAAAATGTAAAGGATAAAATAAAATCATTCGAAGATAATCTGCTTCGCTGGGATCAATCGAAAACTAAGAAATGGACTTTAAAAGACAGGATGGCTTTCTACAATATGAATGCGGTAAGCATCGCAGTCATTAAAGACTATAAAGTAGAATGGGCTAAAGCTTATGGTTATGCAGATGTTGCTGAAAACAGACCAGCGACTGCTCACACATTATTTCAGGCTGCGTCTATCAGTAAATCTATTAATAGTTTAGGGCAATTAAAATTGGTTGAACAAGGAAAATTAAGTTTGGATGATGACATCAATAAGTATTTGAAAAGCTGGAAATTCCCATACGATTCGGTTTCAAAAGGAAAAAAAATCTCTATTGGGAATCTTTTAAGTCATAAAGCAGGCTTGTCTGTTCACGGCTTTGGAGGCTATCAAAGAGGAAAAGAACTCCCTACAATAATACAAATTCTCGATGGATTGAAACCATCAAATTCTATTGCGGTTCGGTCTGTGTTTGAGCCCAATCTTAAATTCCAGTATTCAGGCGGTGGAACGACCATTTCCCAATTAATTCTTGAAAATACTACGGAAGAAAAATACGAGGATTATATGTTGAAAAACATTCTTTTACCGTTGGGGATGAATGAAAGTTCTTATCACCAACCTCCTTCTCCAGATAAAGAAAAATTGCTGGCAACAGCTTATAACAATGGAAAAGAGGTAAAAGGAAAATATCATATCTATCCCGAAAAAGCAGCTGCCGGCTTATGGACCAATCCAAGTGACCTGGCGAAATATATCATCGAAACCCAATTGTCATTACTAGGAAAATCAAATAAAATCTTGTCCAGAGAAATGTCTGTAAAAAGAATTGAGAATAATTACGGTGTCTTTCTAAATGATTTCAAAGGCACAAAATATTTCGGACATAGTGGTGGAAATGAAGGATTTGTATGCTACTATATTGGAAGCGTTGAAGATGGAAACGGTTTAGCAGTGATGACTAATGGTAATAATTTTAAGTTGATAGAAGAAATCCTTTTAAGCGTTGCCAGTTTGAACGAATGGAAAAACTATCCTATCGAGCCGCAAAAGGAATCTATTGGCTTAACAATCAGAAAAGAATGTTTGAAAAATATTGATAAAGGAATTGCATTGTACAAAAACCTTAAAAAAAATAAACCAAATGACTACAATTTTTCCAACGAAAATGAATTGAATGAACTTGGCTATGGGTTTCTAAGAGATAATCAATTAGACGCAGCACTTAAGATTTTTGATCTAAATGTCAATGAATTTCCCCAATCCGGAAATGTCTATGACAGTCGAGGCGAAGCTTATTTTAATAAAAAAGATTACACATTATCAAAAAATGATTATCAGAAATCATTAGAATTAAACCCAACCAATAATAATGCGAAGGAAATGATTTTGAAAATCAATCAAATTTTTTCCAATAAAAACTAAGACAATAATATACTTTAATGTACCATCAACTGATATGTATGAAATTAGGATGGAAACCTTTGTTTGGATTAAACCTTCGCCTGTTTTTACATCAAAGCAATATTAGAATTAAATTGGTATGTTAAAGTATATCGTCACCATAAATTATTCAGTACAATATGAAATTTAGAGATGAAAAATTGACCAAAATTTCTTCATTATGGGCAAAAAATCATACTGAAAAAAGGTTATGATTTTTGTTTTCGATCTGTAAAGGAAACTATTCTGATATTCCAGAAGATCGAATATTTCATTGGGTTGATTGAAAGTTTTGGGAACTATCCTGCCATTGATTTTTTTCACCCCCCTTCTGTGCATTGTTTCCAGAATAATTTGGGCAAATGAGGCTTTTGCGGTGTCTTTAGAATCATATTGAGAAATTCCGTCCGGATGTATCCTGTACTTATACAAACTTTTTTTTATAAAAAGAGCTTCTCCAAATTCCAGAATTTTTAAATATAGATCCTGATCAACAGCATTTTTATGTAATGGATTAATTCCAGTTGTTTTTAAATAGATTTCTCTTTTAAAAGTAAAAAGATGGGTAAACTGAACAGGACAATTAAAAAATAAACGTTCGTTATATATTTGCTTGGTTTTATTAAAAATATTTTGTGAAACTAAATCTTGATTGCAAAACATCATTTGAGAGTATGTTGCAACAATTTCAGGGTGGTCTTTAAATGCATTGACAGAGCATTCTATAGCATCCGGAGAAAGAGCATCATCAGGGTCCACATATCCACAAATATCACCGGTTGCATATTCCATACACCTTCTTTTGGTAAATCCACATCCTTTGTTCGTGATATTCTGATATATTTTAAAACGAGAATCTTCTTTAATAAGATTGCTGATCACCTCAAAAGAATCATCAGTAGATCCATCATCAATTATAATCGCTTCCCAGTTTTTGTAGGTCTGACTGATAAATGATGCATGGCAGTCTCTAAAATATTTGCCATTATTGTAATTGGCTATGAGAATTGAGAATTTTATCATTGATCAATATTTAACATTCTGCAAAGAATATTTTTCTCCATTTTGCGATTGTATTCCTGCTCATTTTAAAATGTTCTGCCAGCTGGGTATTATTAAGTCTGTTTTTTTTCTGAAAATCCAGGATCTCGAATACGGCAGTCCGGGTATAAGATTTGTGCCTCTGGTTAAAATCTAATACTCCTTTATTCGATTTATTACTGAAAAGAATATTGTTAATTTTGATTACATCCAATACAGAAAGAGGATCTTTAGTGAGGAGTTTCTCACAGGTGCTCCACTTTTCGGGATATTTGGTCAAGATAAGATCTTTATAGATTTTGGAATAATTAGGTGTATTTTTCATAGTTTTTTAGAATTATTGTTTGTTTTTATACTTACTGAGCCATTTGTAAAGAGTTGTTTTAGGAATATTATATTCATCAATGACCTGCTGTTTCGTTTTTTTATCATTCACAATGAGTTCCAGAATAAAATCTATTATTTCTTTGTTATAAATATTTTTCCTGAATTCTGGTACAAGTGATAGTTTTTTTTCTTTAAGAGTATTGCAATTTGAAGATGCAGCTGGGGAATATAAAATGAGATGCCCGCTGTATATCCTGAAAAAGTCATATTCCAGAAGCTTACTCCATTTTAATAATGTTTCAGTATTCATAGAGGCATGAAGAAACATCTTGTCTACTTCCTCTTCTGAGCATTTGAAAAAATTGCAGGTCCTTTCTATAGCAATTTCTTTTTCTTTCCATTTGATTTCAATGAGATTTCCTATATGTATATCTTTAAAATCAATCATATTTTACTTTTTTATTTGTTCCACAGGTTTTTAGTTACGGTACAGTATCCTTTAATTATATTATTTTCAAAAAACAGATATAAAAATCTTTTCCTTCCCAGATAATTTCTACCCAGACAGACAATCCATTCGTCTGAATAACGATCATTAAACTCTCTGTTTTTCAGCAAGTCTAAAATCTCTTCTCTTGTCTTTCCTATCAGATTACAGTGTTCTATCATTAAAGTATATTTTAACTGTCAATTTTTATATGATTCCTCTTTTAGTATCTTTTACATTACAAGTATCATTTCGGGGCTATTTTTCACGATAGCCCCAAAAAGGATACTCTATTAAACTAAAATTAGAATCTTATACAATGTATTAGTGTTTGAGCTGCTGTGTACTGGTTGCACGATTGGTAATAATCGATTGCTTACCACACATGGCAGGTCTTTGGATAAACGTGATGTATCTTGTAGTCCCCGCAACAAATGTATTTCCTGTTGCTTCCCATTCTTTGGAAGTCGTATTGTAGGTCATTGCAATCTCTGTCTGTACAGCCGTTGGATCTGTAAAGTCAGCTTTGTCACTGATGATCATGTATACACTGTTACCTGGAACTAATGACGGGAGTTTAGCCGTAGCCGCACCAGGATTAATATTGCCATTATAATCTCCTGCAACAGTAATGAACACGTCCGGATTATTACCCGTAGCCGTTACTTTCCATTGTCTCTGGATTCTCTGAACACAGTTATTTCCTGCCAGCAGTTTGGGTTTTGAGGTTGATACCCAAGGTAATGCGCCTCCATCATCCCCCATCACAACATAGCTTCTGTTTTCCAGCCATTTGGTTTTATCCTGACTGTTTTCAGCCAGAATGGCTCCATCAACACTTATTTTCACCATACTGTCCGTATTTGAAGAAGTAGACTGATTCTGAGACAGGCAGCCTCCTAGATCATTACCTACACCAAATACTCTCTTATTGTAAGGGGCAATAACATCATAAATCGTTGTAGCGGATGCATTTGTACCATCATAAGAAGGGCTGTAATAATTATGGCTTAATGTTCTTCCATATTTGATGGCCATATAAGTATCCAATTTATCTTGTTCATCAGATGTTAAAACCCTGTTATAAGTAAATGCTTCGGCTATTTTATGGGTAGGCTGGGCAGTACCACCTGTAAATGTTCCAAAGCTTAGGATGTAATCAGATTTTACAGCTAAGGAAGTTAAGTTCCCGGATTCTATTGTTCCTGTTCTGACTCCATTTGCTCCATCTTCTCTTGAAAACAATCTTGTTGTTGGTGTTGAAGCAGTAGTATTAAACAAAAGACTTCGGATACTAGGCTCCGTGCCTGTTGAATAATTTGAAAAACTGGTTTGAGAATATGTTCCCGTACCGTTTATACCTACTCTGTCCACTGAAGATGTTGAGCTTGAAATCAGTCCGAACAAACTGTTTACATTGTTTCCTGAAGTATATAAGCTTCCCTGGTTTGAACTGAAAATAGCACCAGAATTCAGACCTGATTTGGCAAAGGCAGCACTGCCCGTTAGATCAACATATCTGTTGTAGTTATACAGAGTTGCTGTTCCAGCTTTTACAGTCGCAGTGGACGAGGCTACTGTATTTCTGTCCATATTATTACCATTGCCACTATTATCAATAAGAGCACTAGCTGTTCCATTGGCTATGACCCCTCCGTTGGTAACCGCATCCATATCAGTGGTTTTATACCATGAAGTTAATCCGTCCGTAATACCTGCAGGAGCAAGACAAGACTCCAACGTGGCAAAGGTATAGTAATCACCATCTGTGAAATCATAGGTCACTGCCCAGTCTGTACCATTCGGTATCATAGGAACAATGGTAGGATTGCTGAAAGATCCTCCTGATGCGGCATTTGATACGATCAGGTATATGGGATCATTCGGTGAGTTATTAGGAGCTGGCAGCTTATCTGTCGCTGTACTTGTACTGGCAGGGACCTGTAAAAATACAGTGCCTACAGGATTTGCAATGGATCCTGTTTCTTTTACTCTCCATACCCGGTTCAATCTCATTAGGTTGTTTGTAGAATAGACAATATTGCTTACACCATTCCAGGTAAGAGATTTATTATTATCACCAAAAGTAAGATAAGCATTATTATTGGTAAATGAGGCTGGATTATCCAGGTTAGATATTGCCATACCATTAGCAGCATCATTGGAAATCTTTATCATTCCTGCGCTTGCTATTGATTGTCTTTTGTCAAGTGCAGTACAGTCATCTCTTCCTATCACGGTAATTCTGTTCCAGAAATCAGAATAATTGTAATATACTGTACCATTACTAGAAATATAGCTGCCTGCGGAAGCATCCATTGTGTAACCGAACTTACTGGCTACATAGGAATTAATTCTCAACAGGTCATTGCCGCTGGTGGATTTATCTGCATCATAGGTAATAAATTCGCCCATATCAAAGCTTGAAAATGATGAATTACCAGTGAGTGTTTCATTAGAATAATTCAGATAAAAGGGTCCCGAATTTACAGTGGTACTGGTAGCCGTACCTTGCCCGGTGGCTTTCATATTGCTGTAAATCCGACCTTGATTGGATGCTAAAGCGGTATTTACAATAAACATATTCACTTCTCCATTCGGGCTGACTCCTGCAGTTCTATTTACTGTGGAAGCATTCCATCGGGCATCTATTGCAGAGACTCTTGTGCCAGAAGAATTAGAAATATGTCCCCATAAACATGCTGGAGTTCCACCGGTAATACCATCATTTGAGTAGTTACTAAAAGCCATAATACTTGTCATAGCCGTAGCAGATCTATAATCATTTACACTAACATTTGCAGGGCTGACCAAATTGGACGTGGTAGCATTATAGGTATTGAATGGTTCCATAGCAGTTATAGGTACAGCTGTAAAGCGGAGTGTATTGCTATATCCCATACTTCCGGCATTTAAAACAGGTCTTTTATAAGCAGTTGTTAAATTAGGTTGGTATACATACGGAAGGTTTACATTATCAACAATATTGTTTAAACGCTGAATTTCATCTCCGTTAGCTGTGGCAGGAATTTCACCCTGCAAATCTTTATAACTTGCATTTTCAGCGTTAAACCATACTTTAAGATTTGTACTTACCCCACCTGGTGCTGCACTAATATAAGCTATGGTGAAATACTGTACCCCGCTTAACGATACATTATCAAAGCTGGCTAAACCTGTAGATATCTTAGTAGGAGTATAGATCACGGCACCTGTAAAATCAGTTGGCGAGCTACTCACTAGTAAAACTGGTTTATATTTAGAAGAACTAAATATATATAATCCAATTTTACCCACTTGTAAAGAAATATTGTTGTATGCCGTATTAGCTTGCGTCTGCCATACTCTATCCAACTTTATATAACATGAAGTAGATGAAAGAGATGATGGCAAATTGTTAGTGTTGGTTAACCCCAGGTCTAATCCATTATTTGCAAACGTCAAAAATGTTTTATCTATGCTAAAGGTATTGGTATTGGATGAATTGTTTATCGCAATATTCTTATACCCCATAGAGATAATATCGTTGCTGTCTGTACTGGTACTCTGCTTCTGATTCAGTGCCCCACAGTCATCACGGCCAATACCGGTAATATCATTTTTATAAATCCCTCCTGTAGCAGAATTCCAGATTTTTGTTGCTCCATCACTTGCCAAATAATCAGTTGGCATAGTTTGGTCTAATGTGGTTCCCCATTTAATAGCCAAATAGCTATTCACTTTTTGGCGTTCTATTGCAGACAGATCCCATGGATAATAAATGATCTCATTCATATTACCCGTATAATTCTTACCTGAATAATCCGGACCATTACCTAATTGTAACTGATCATTGTCATTAAAATTAGTATTAAAAGGTAATGTAGGAAGCACAGCTCCCGGTAAAAGTCTGTTCACACCATTGGCATAAATGGATCCGCCTCCTGCTTTAGTTAATTGAGCAGAAACGATATCAGTTGTGTAAGTTGTTGTATTATAGAAAGTATTAGCGTCATTAAGGTTATTGCTTGCTGTAAATAGTTGAAACTTGTTACTAACTTTAGATAATCCGAAATTAACCCCTGTTCCATTATCTCTACCGAAAGCGGAATAGATGGTTTCTGTACTGTTATTGTTGTTGGAAGCAACTGTAAACAGGGATTTACTCGTATTACCATATGCAAAACCATTAATGTAAGGTGTAGTCCCAAAATAATCTGCGGTGAAGTAGATGGATGGGTTATAATTTCGGATACCTGCTATACCGGTATTGGTAATGGCAGAAGAATAATAGATGGGATTTCCATTTCCTGTTACATCATTGTCATTTCCACTTAAATCATGCCATACGATGCCTGACAGATTGGTGCCATCTGCGTTAACAGACAGCGTATTGTCATCAGCCTCATACCACGCAGAAGGTCCGACAGAGGCAGAAGTAAAAAATTGGGTATCTGCAATAGCATTGTATGCTCCTCCTGAATTGGTACTCATTTTAAGATCAAAATTAGAAGGTCCGGCAATATTAGCACCTCTTACGAGAATATCATAATACCCGGCCGATAGTGTAATGTCTGCTGAGCTTGAAACAGTTGCACTTGTAGTACTTACCAAAGTGGTTACAAGCGTTCCCGAGCTGTTGCGTATTTCAAAATAAGCCTGGTCATCCCCTGTTATCTGGAATCGGTAAGTGGATAAAGCATTTGTTATGTTTAATTTACCTTTAAGTTCTACTCCAAAATTAGTCAGTCCTGAAGTTGACTTAGTGGAAGCAAAAGAATGAAAGGAAGTGGCATTATTGTAATAGCCCGTGCTGCGTAAAACATCACCATTGGACCCGTCTGTAAAAGGAGTTGTTCCTAAATTTCTATTGGTTGTACCGTTCGTAGTATACATTTTGTAGGCTAAACCATTCATGTAATCTACACCTGCTATGGTTGCGGCTACACTTGTTCCAGTAGGCTTACTCACACCGCCTGGGAATCCTATCGTAGAAACCAGTGTGAATACTACTCCATCATTAAGAACGACATTGTCAAAAGTAGCCACACCACCAAGGATATTGGTTGCATAGACAAATGAAGTGGTTCCCGTAGTAAAATTACCATCACCATCCGGATCAATGGCTAAAGCTACGTTGTTCCAGTTCGCCGGGATCATATTGGTGGTATTACCAATCGTAATCTGCAGCGCATTATTTACAGAACCTGTATTTTTCACCTTCCAGCTGCGGGCGTATCTTGTTGCATTACAGCTTGCATAGGTAGATGGAACATTAGTATTGGTTGCAGCCAATGCTCCATTGTCATTAGCAATCATGATAAACTGTCTGTTATTCACAAAGCTGCCTGTATTGGCTGCATTGTTTGCGGCAAGGGCCGTAAGACCAAACGCTACAATATCCGTCCCATCAACATAAGCTTTAGACTGTCGTTGATTTAAACCGGAACAATCATCACGCCCAATCCCAAATATTCCGTATTTATAGACTGCATTTCCTATCCATGGCATGGTAGTACCGTCGCTGGCAAGGTAATTGGAAGCGGTGGTACCACTGCCATCTGCTAACGGAATGCTGTATTTGATTCCCAGATATGAGTTGATCTGCGTAATTTGTGTTGCTGACAAGCTCGTATTATACACAATCAATTCCGGGGAATAAAAGTTATTATAGTTTCCATCTCCGTCGGTAGCATCCACATCGGTACCAATTCTAAAATTACCTGTCAATGAGAGATTGGCTGCAGTAGCATTAGTGGTTCTTATGATACCATTGGTTCTAAAAATGGCACTGGTGCCATCTGCTGAATTGCTGTATAAACCCAGATTGTTCATGGTAGGGATGATGCCTGAACCTGTAGCAGTACTGGCTGTACCATTCCCATAAACCCCATAAGAACCATTGGTTAATCCTACAACACTGTTTTCCCAGCGATGATTGGTGCTTCCTAAAGTGATAATTTCATCATACTGAGCTCCGGAAGTAAATCCTCCGTTTCCGTCCAGGACATAAAACTCGGCATATTTGTTGATGCCATTCATTCCAAGTGAGTTGATGGAGGACATATATTCATTATCACCACCACGAAAATACACGGAAGGGTTGTAATTGAATCTATTATCTACTTTGATAATCGCATTGGTTGCAGTACGGGACAGATTATTCCCATTAGGGCTTAAATCTGACCATACCCCTACATTACCCATTGCCAGATTACTGTCATCTGCTTTGGTCCATAATTTTAATCCAGTGCTTACACCTCCGGGACTGGTTACACTCCATCCAAAAGTAAAGAGGCTTCCATTGGGTAAATTCACCCCATTAAAAGTGGCCACTCCATTGACTACGGATGCAGCAGAAACTACGGTAGCATTCGCAAAGTTACCATCTCCATCCGTATCTACCCATATCGCTATATTGGCGGCATTTCCCGGAAATACAAAAGAACCTGCGGTACTACTGCCTGCACGAAGGCTAAGAGAAGTGACCGAGCCTGTATTCTGAACTTTCCATATTCTTGTAAGCGCATTCACGGTACAGGTGCTTGGAAAAGATACAGGCGTAGAAATAGATGGATTTACAGTAAAGGCTCCATTGTTATCCCCCATAATAAGATAACTGCCGTCTGATAAAGTCCCGTTATTCAAAGCATTGGTTGCTGTAATGCCGGTATCTTTTGATATCACTAAGAAATCATATCCCGTAGCAGATGCCATCTGGCTCTGGCTTTGCTTTTGATACAGAGCCTCATTATTTTCCCTTCCCAAACCGAAAATACGGTTCGTATAGCCTGCATTAGCTGCTAAGCTAAAAACAGGAGTGCCGGAAGTATTCAGATAATCATGTGACAGCGTGATACCATATTTCACGGCCAGATATGAGTTCACTTTTTTCTCTTGGGTTGCATCAAGTTTAAAAGGATAATAAATGGCTTCCGGAAAATTAACCCTATCCATTCCTTTAATAATAAGACCCGAACTGGCGGTTACATCTGAAAATATATTGGCAGGCGTTCCATTGCTTCCGTTAATATTTAACTGTAAAGGATTGGAGGCTTGGGTGGCAGAAGCACCTGTAACCTGGTCTACAAAACCGCTCAACAATTTAGGTTCATTAGCCGTATATACTGAAGCTGGACCAACGGCGCCTGTTCCCGATACAGCAAACTGTGTATTGGGTTGGGTGCCTTTATAAAAACCGATGGTTTTGCTGGTATTAGTTGTTCCATTGTCATGATAAAACATCCAGATACCTGACTGTGCTGCATTCGAGACATAATTAGTTACCATAAACATACTTTTGGTAGCCCCACGATAACTTAATCCTTTTTGCGAATTTCCCGCAGAAAAAGTATCATCACCATCGAAGCGGACTCCCGGATTGAAGTTAACCGAAGAAGAGGAAGCAGAGGTTTGAGCGCTGCCGCCCCCACTTCCTGAATAGGATAGATTACCATTCCCTGCATAGTCGGGGGCTTTATTGGTCCAGGTATTTACTTTATCCAAGCCTGGACCGCCATAATTTGCAGTCACTGTTATATCAGAGGCTTTATACCAGGCGGTAAGCTTGGAGTTATCTGTACGTACAAAACGACCGTCAATATCTGCCGGCAAAGTAAAGCCTGTTGTTCCTGCGGGTACGGCTGTCAACTGTAAGGAAGCTGAATTGGCACCTCCTAATTCATAATACTTAAACCTGATCGTATGATCACCTGCCTTAAGATTAACAACATTGGTAGCATTAGTGCTGACTTGAGCTGATAGTACCAAACTGTTATCAATAAATAACCATGCTCTGTCATCAGCTGCTACCTGAAAGGTATAATTCCCAGACGTTGTAATTTCAAGGGTTCCCGTATACTCCATTCCGTAATAATCCGCATCTATACTGTTGAACTCGGTTCCGGTAATCTTGTTGCTATATCCTGTATTTCCGGGAACAGCATTGGAAGTACCCGTTCCAAACTGGGTCTCTACAGAAAAAGTACCATTGTAATAATCTACTTTGTATCCCCGTGTTGTTCCGGAAGAAACCCCTCCCGGGTACTGGGCATACAGCAGGTTTGCCGCCACTCCTATCAGAATGATGAACAAACTGTATATATATTTTAATTTATATTTCATGTCTTTTATTATTTCTGAACAAATACAATATTGACATAGGTAGCATCTGTTGCCGAACCTATCACATCATAAGTCAGCTGTCCTGTGTCAGAAACCTGAACATTGGACAGCACCGTTTTATCATAATAGGTGATGTAATAATTGAGCTGATTAGAGGCTAAAACAGGAATAGCTGCAGGAGCTGCAGGATTTTTTGTTGAAGTAGTGGTATCGGTCAAACCGAACTGAGCCGTGTATCTTGTATATAAATTGACTACGCCTGAAGGCTGGGTAAGATCTAAAGCAATACTGGGCATGTAGAAAAAGAGCCCTTTTATGGTATTACTGTCGATCTTTGTCGTAATATTATCTGCGGTTAATGTACTTGCTCCACTGCCTACGGATTTCCATAGACTTCCGTCAAAATAATAATATCCGGCTGTGGTAACATTCATTGTTTGCCCTGCAGGTGAAACGGCAGCGGCAGTTATATATACAATAGCCCCTGTTTGTGCTGTTGTATAGGTTTTTGCAGTAAGCTGATCTCCTGTTAATCTCGGTGCAATAACTCCATCCAGTTTTGAAGTATTGGCAGCATCTCCTACAACGTCAAGAGTTGCTTTGGGAGTTGGAGTATTAATACCAACTTGTCCGCATACAGACACACCAAATACTAGTGTGAAGAGTGGAAGGTATAATTTTTTATTCATTGTATTTTAAATTTAAATTCTTATATGTGTTAAATGAAGGATTAGAAAAAACCCAGGGCGGCGGCCGTATAATAGATGTGTTTTTGAGTATAAGAAAAATCAGCCTGCATGCTTTAGCCTTTGATGATATATCAATAAAAACCCTCTGCTTCAAAAAGGGAGTGAAAGAAGGGTTTTTAAAAACAGCAGATATATCTTTATTTTTATTTTTCGATATACCTGCTTCTCCCCTAATAGTTGTTTTTTTTCTTCCAGTTTTTTTCATCATTGTGTTTGTATTTTCTAAACCCTACTCAGGATTGGAAAACAGTACAAATGAACAATAAATCACTTTTAAACTACAAAAAAAGGGGATACCATCTGCGTACCATTTAGTTTTAAACACCTGAAAATCAGAACAATGAATTTTATACTATATAAAATTCCTATCTATTAACTTTTTGAACCTTATTCGTCTTTTTTCTTTCGGAGATTATATTCCAGGTTCTATTATGATAACAGATTTAAAGGAGTAACCGGCTATACATTGTGTGCTAAATCTTAAAAAAATACAATACATATAATATAAGTTTAGGGCATTACTACAAATGCTACACTTGGTTAGATATATCAGGTAAACAATCAGCCTGTGCGAAAATTCGCACAGGCTGTGGGACAATTTACAATCTTATAAAGCTCTTATGATGATCCCTTTGAGTGGGTTCTTCAAGTGTTGCTGGTGCAGTTGTTATGAGGTTTTGTACACCCCAAAAATTGACGGCATACCCATCAGACAATTGACAAATGTATTGACATTGGCAGAAGCTGGACGTATGCTCACACCTGAAGATTGGGGTTGAAATATTCTTGATGCAGCATATTCTTCCTGAAAAAAAAGAGATCGTGCTTTAATAGAAGTCATTGAAAATAAAGGTAAATTATGTTATGCCATCCTCTTTCAGTAATTTTCTGAACCACAGTCCCATATTTTCTTCGGTAGGAATGTTCATTTTTTTCCTGAGATTGTATTTTCTGTTTCTGACTGTGTTGACTGATTTGAAAGTATAGTCGGCAATGTCTTTGGTGTTGAATCCTAAAAAAGTATAGGCGCACAGAGTGAGCTCAGAGGTTCTTAGTCCAGGACTCACTTCCTGTAGTTTTTTTGTAAACTCCGGATATACTTCCTGAAACCGTATGAAAAAATTAGGAGAATTTGTTTTCGCCAGCATGGTTACTTCTTCAAAAGCGGTATTGACCTTGGATTGAAGTACAGTAATTTCCGATTCTTTCTTTGAGATAACGATTACTTTTTCTTTATGCTTTTTCTTAATAAAATTTTTAAAGAAAAACAGGCTGCTGATAAATAATGCCACGAGAATGACAATCCCGAAGAATAAGCTGTTTTTTGTATGCGTTTCAGATTTAAGATTTTCATCTTTAGCTTTTATAACATTTTTATAGGATACCTGAATATTCTTTTTATCAATATCAGTAATTGTATCTTTTAGTAGTACATATTCCTTTAATTCTTTTTGTGATTTGGCAAGATTATTCAGTTTTTCTGAAATTTTATACCTGAGGTCATATGCGGAATTCAAGCCTTCTAAATTTTTGTTTTTTTTGGCCCACTCTATGAAAAGTTCATTGTATTTTTGGGCATCTTCATATTTTCCTTCAGAGAAATAAGCCCCTGCTAAATGTTTATAGGTATAAACAGCACTGGAATCATTATTCTTTGGGCCATTATTTTTTGATAAGACTTCCTGTATTGTTTTTGAATAAGGTGTAACAGAAGTATTTTTTTTATCATTTACTTCCTTAATGTACATTGAAGCACCCAGTAAAATAACATCTAATTTCGAATCATTCCCGGGCTTATCTTTTAAGGCATTATACACCTTCGTATAATAATAATAATACGCTGAATCTACATTCTTTTTTTTAAAGTCATAGATCGAAGCTAAATGATGGTATGCCATATTTTCTTCCAAAAGACTTTTTTCCGGCTGCGGGATTTTTTTCGCCTCTGATGCCATATTTTTAAAGGCTTTTATTGCTTCGTCGTTCATCTCCAGCTGTACATAGTTGACTGCCAGAATATCATTTACCTTTGTCTTCAATTCATAATCCTCATTGGTATATGCCTCTTGCTGGGCCATACGAGCATATTGTAAACTATTGTTAGGATCTTTTGTTATCGCATATATTACGGCAACTCTGATACTCCCAATGGCTACTCCCTGAGAATATCCAATCTGCTTAGATTCTTCAACGACTTCTTTAGATAATTTAAGGGATTTATCAAGTTTCTTTTCATTAAAAAGGCCTTTTGCTTCTGTATTTTTTTTCTCTATTTCAGGGATTGAAGCCTGAGCTGTTATCATAGTATGACAAATGATAAATAAAAACACCAATAGGGCTCTTATCTTACCGTTCTGTTTACAATACTTAACTTTCATTATGTGTTTTACTGAATACAAGCTAAATTAACGCTTTTTTATTAAATACTACTAATTTATCTTTCATCTTTCAATCAAATATTTAATTACAGTTTTCTAGTTTTATTTCATTAAATATTGATATATAAGTAATAATGATTAAATTATGATACATTTAAATCAAATCAATTGAAATTTATAATTTATCGTATTGCTATTTTATACAGTGTATTTTTTTTGATTCACCATTGTTAGAAATAATTTTACAACTCGTATGATATATATTTTTTCATTCCTTTTTATTCAGATTTCTGCCTAAAATTCTGTTGAGAATTTGAAGAAAACATCTCAAAATGAGCCTGATAAAAGATTAAGCATATAAAAAACCGTCTTTAACAATGCAGGAAAGTAAAAACATTATTATCTGTTTCTCAAAAAAGGTGATCGGAAAAACTGTTTCAGCTATCTGAGAAATACCCCTGTACACAAAAAACACAAGGTTAAAAGCAGCTTCTAAAGATGATCACAGCTATCCTTTCGAGAGATTTACCTGTTTTTAAAAGCAATAAAAAAACCTCTATCAGGTTTGATAAAGGTTTTTTTATTACAATTTCAATAATCTTTTTAGTTTAGATGATTAAAATTTCTGTCAATATTTTTCACATTGGTTATTTTTACGGATGTTTTAAAAGGCTCATCATATTTCATCTTAATATAATCAATTATTTTATTGTCTACATTATCATCGAACTTCCGGGCAAAAAGATGATTTCCTGTTTGGAGAAAGCTTATATCTGTTTTGGTGAATGTTTTAGGGCGTAATTTGATGTCTCCGTCAGGAATCCAGATAATTGCTCTTTTGTCATCATTGACTAAAGTTCCTTTAAATGAAGTATTCATTAAAACGGTTTGAAAGAAAGATTCATCAGCAATGAGTGTATTTAAATAATACTCTTCAAATTTTTTAACCTCAACATTGCTATTGATAAATTCACAGCAATCTCTCGTCAAAATCATCCACTGCCCTCCGATATAAGGTATTACATCTTTCATAAAACCTCTTTTATGAGTTTTTTCAGAAATACGATCTTCCAATTCTTCAAAATAGTTCTCAATTCTATTCATCGTTTCAGGTCTTATTTTTTCCTGATTGTCAATTTTAATATAACTTTTACCATTATTTTTCGATAAAAATTCTTTGATGATTTTTTGTGATTTTAACGGATAATCCTGCCCGCTTAGGTTTATAAAATAATCCCATTTTGCATCCATGCTCAACAGGTATTTTATACCATCCAACTCAGCCTGAACCATACTATATCCTCCCCAAATAACATTTTCACTGTTTAGGATATATACGTTCGGATATTGTTCTAAAAAATCCTTTACATCTTTACCAATTTCCTGATTGGCTTTTTTGTCAATATGTATAAGGTAGAAATTTGCAGAATCGTAGATCGCTTTAAAAAGCTTCTTAAATTGATTCGGTAAGCGATGTACTAAAATTAAGTATGCTATACTAATTGATTTCATCGGAGTTTCACCAATTCTATGCCCGTCGCTTTCGCTTACATAAACACTATCCATTTTATTTTATTTAAAAATTACTAATGTTTACAACTTATTTCATAAAGTATTAATAGACATTTTTATAAATATACAAAATTTAAACTGTTTTTATTGAAAATAATAAAATAAAAAGATTCTCAACCCACTGAAATATTGGATTGCGAAAGAACAGATTAGTCAAATATGAAAGACTATTGATAAAATATGATATTTGAAAAATGATTATTGAGAACCATTTTTCTTTATTACTTATATCTTATTTTTACAAAAAGATTCAATGGACAAATTAAGTTTTCTGGAAGTTATTGCTGCGATGGCCGTTTTTATATCGCTGCTGCTTGCCGTATTTTTGTTAACGGTAAAAACAGAAAGAAAACTGGAAAACAGATTGTTTGCTGCGTTCCTTATCATTAATGCCATTGATATCAGCGGACTTTTTATGCATCTTTTTGTGGATAGTTACAATCTGAAAGCTTTCAAAATATCTGCTTACTTATTGGTAATGCCTCTTTTCTATCTGTACGTAAATGCCGTTTGTTATTCTGATTTTATCTTAAAAAGAAAGCATTTACTGCATCTTATCCCTTTCATTGTTGCCAATTTAATTTTAGTTCCAAGACTTTATCTGGCAGAAGGTGCCGCTAAAGAAGAGTTCTTTCAAGTGATGTGGCACTCCCCTGAAATGTTTGTTTATCAACTCATCGGAGAACTCCAGTATTTCTTTTATATCGTTGGCGTATTCCTTGTCCTTAAAAAATACAAGAAGATTTATCTTGAAAACTACACAAATCCCAACACCCTGTTATACAAATGGCTGTCTCAGCTTACCATGATTTTCTTAGTCATCCATGTATGTATTATTTTAAAAAACATCGTAAGATACACGCAACATAGAGATCTATTTATATGGCTGAATATTGTTGCAGGAACGGTGTTTTTATTGGCTGCCTGCTGGTTTATCTTAAAGGCATTAAATTATCCTGAGCTTTTTCGCAGAATTGATTCCACCTTACAACCGGCAAAAGATTTTGCTGAAACGCTGGAAACTGAAAATACAACCAACGAAACAAAAAGTTTTCAGATCGAACAGCTTAAAAATTTCATGGTTGAAAAAGAACCCTTTTTAAACTCCTCCCTAACGATTCAGGAATTGGCAGACCAGGTGAATATTCCTGTTCGTGAGTTGTCTGTTTTGATTAACCATCATATCAATCAGCACTTTTTTGATTTTGTGAATGAATACCGCATAAAAAAAGCAATGACCCTTCTGAAAGATCCCACGAAAAAAGAATATACTGTACTAGAAATTTTATATGAAGTGGGTTTCAATTCAAAATCTTCTTTTCATACCTCTTTTAAAAAATATACGAATCAAACACCAACAGCATTCAGAAATAATTGATAATTAATCAATTGTAAAAAATCGAACTTTAGACTGTAAAAAATCGGACTCATTTTAACGAATAAAATGAGTCCGACTTTTTTATACGGACTTTTTTCAGGATTCTCTACAGCATATTTGTGTCAGATTATGAATATCAAATTAAAATTTTGACCATGAAATATGTAACCCCTATTTTATTTTTTGCCTTATTTGGATGTAAAAGTGTTCACCCAATCCCTACACAAAATGTTGAAAATGCAATTACAAAAAATGCTCTTCAGCTATTAGAGGACAAAAGATTTCATTCTGTTTCCATTGCAGTGCTTAAAGATGGAAAATCCACCATCAAACATTTTGGAGAATTAACGATTGGAAAGGGAAACAAACCCAACGATTCTACACTTTATGAATTAGCTTCTGTAACCAAAACCTTTACAGGCTATATAGCCGCTAAAGCCGTACTTGATAAAAAACTCAATTTAGAGGATGATATCAGAATCTATCTCAATGAACCTTATCCCAATTTAGAGTTTAAAGGTGAACCTATAAGAATCAAACACCTCATCACCCATACCAGTGGATTTCCTAATTTCCCTATAAAAAGTGAAAATAAAAAGGCTTTTTTTGAAGGATTGAAACTCATCAAAATTGAAACGAAACCCGGAGAAACATATTCCTATTCAAACACGGCTCCGGAGCTGACCGCCTATATCCTTGAAAAAGTGTATCAAAAATCTTTTGAGGAATTGGTGATTGAATTGGTTTTGAAACCGAATGCAATGAACCAAACTAAGTTTACCCTCAATGAAAATGACAGAAAAAGACTGGTAAAAGGCTATAACGATAAAAACGAGTTAATGCCTAACTTCAACAGAACTTTATGGGGTGGAATTTCAGGATTGCACTCGACGACTACGGATTTAGTGAAATATATGAAATTGCAGCTTGACCCATCCAATCTTATTGTCAACGAATCTCATAAAAAATTATATAAAGAAGGTTCTGATTTTTGGGAAGGGTATCACTGGTACATCATAGAAAATGATAATACATTAATGTACAGACATCACGGAGGGATATACGGAATGCAGAATTGGTTTGTGATTTACCCTAAACAAAATATAGGGATATCCATATTGACAAACACCAGTTTTAATGAAACTGGAGAAATTTTAGAAAAAGTAGTTGATAGCTTGTATAATGCCATCAAATAATTTTAGCCGAGCTCATTTCCTAATTCTTAAAAAAGTTAATTCTTTTTATCAATCCTTATGAAAGAGGTACATTTAGCCACCATAAATCCTTATAACCACTTTTATAAAATTGATCTATACAACACTTTTAAATATTGCGATTTTCCAGGGAATAGTCTTAGGCGTAGTTATATTAAAATCTTCCCTATTCAATAGTAATTCAAATAAATATTTAGCCTGCTTACTATTTACTCTTTCAATTAAATTACTGACTCATGTTTTTGATATTGAACACGTATTTACCTCCTATCCTCTTCTCCATTTGATAGACAACATCGAGTGGGTATTTCTGATTCCCGCTTTCCTATTCCTTTTTATTATAAACAGAGTTGATCATACTGGAAAAAACAAACTAAGAAATTATTTATATTTTATTCCATTTGCCTACTCCGCTGTCCTTAACATTGTAAACGATCTTGATCATGTTGCAGGAGTTTATACTTTTTCCGCGTCAGGCATCGCTATCATTCAAATACTTGGTCTTATTCAACTTTTTTTAGCCGTTACATTCATTCCATTTCTGCCGATTTACTCTTATTTGATGATAAGACATTTAAAGGATTCACAGGAAAAAAAATGGATACTTACTTTATTAACAATTGTTTCTTTATTGTTATTTGCCTGGCTTATTGCCGCTTTAGCGGGCTTACTTTTCAACTATGACATTTCTTCTACTATGAGTGCCGTGGCTTTATTTGCAACATTCATCATTCATTGGACCGCTTATATAGGTATTTACAAATATAAATTGGCCAAAAACAAAGAGGCTATCTATAATTTTCTAAATAATGATTCAGCTATTCCATATTCCAATCTGCAAGTTGTAGAAAGGAGTATACCTCAAGAATATAAGGAATCTATCACGGCCGATAATCTTTATTTTCAAAAACTGGAACTTCTTTGCAAAGATGATCACATTTATACGGACAGTACATTAAACAGAGAAAAAGTCGCTGAAAAACTGGGCATAAGCGCAGGATATGTTTCACAAATTGTAAACACGATCACAGGAGACAATTTTGCTCATTATATCAATCAATATCGAGTGGAAGCTGTCAAGGAAATGATTTCAGATTCGGAATATGAAAACTATACGTTGCTGACGATGGGCCTAGAATCTGGATTTACTTCAAAAACGACTTTCTATAAAGCCTTTAAAAAAGTTACGGGCCAGACACCCAATGAATACAAAAACACCATCAAATAAGTACCATTTTCTCCATTTTTAAGCTTTTGAAACCCTTTCTAATTTGAATTATTTGAGTTTTGCATCTAAAATAATTCAAATTAAATTTTTATGAAAAAAACCTTTTTATTGCTCATCATTTTGTCTGCTTTCTATTCTGTCAAGGCTCAAAATAACGAAAACAATGGAGATCCGTATGAGAAAAAAAATGAAATTAAACTGAATCTTATCTCACCATTATCCGGTGCTGTGGAATTAGGTTTCGAGCGACATCTTAAGAAACACTCATCATTGGGAATCTCTGCATTTGTTATCTATGATAATACAAAAGAGGATGATATGAATTACTTCGTCTCCCCTTATTACCGATATTATTTTGGAAAGAAATATGCTTCCGGTTTTTTTGTCGAAGGATTTGGAATGTTCACTTCCATTGATGGAAAAAAAATATACGCACCAGACAACGTGACATTCACTGAAGGTAAAGATGTTTATGATCTCGCATTAGGTGCGGGTCTGGGCTATAAACTGGTTACAAAAAAAGGATTTGTTTTTGAAGCTAACGCAGGCTATGGAAGACTTTTATTCAATGCAGACAAAACAGATCATAACCAGGTAATAAAGCTTGGATTGAGTATTGGTTATCGATTTTAATATCAATTCTATCTAAAAATCAAAATTAACAAAGCTTTTATTTGTACTGAATACAGTGAAAAACTGAAGAATGAATAAATCCTGACGAGAGTTGGGATTTGTTTTTATAAATGTTTACAAATTATCAGAAATTTAAGTCTGAAAAAGCGTTCTGTAATTCTCCTTTAACTTAAAAATACCTGATACTCATCTTTGATGTTCTTATCTATTCATCTATTTGATATCTTCATCGATGTACAACACAAAACCCACAATCAGAAGACTTTCATCCTCTAACTGTGGGCTTTATATTAAATTATCGTGAGAAGTTTTTAATTTCTATATTCCGTAGAATAGCTATTCTATTTTCTTACCAAATAAACTTAGATTTCTGCTCTTGCTCTGCAATCACTCTTCGTGATTTTGTCACATACAATCTAAGGGAACAGCCCGCGCTAATATTATATACTCTTTTGCCATATATATCAACTCCCATCGTACCTCCGCCATAGTCAAAATTATAAATAACGATCTGCTGTTTTGGATAGATTTCTTTGAAATTCACCACCATCTTAATCTGTTCTCCAATAATATGGATAAGTCTGTTCCTATCGTCTATGCCAAGATTTCCAGGAGAAGAGAACTCATATTCGTGTGGATCTAATCTAACGGCATAATTATCAGGATCAGATTGATCATTAACGATTTCATCTTTAAGAGTAGCTGTTCTCCCATTAGGAATAAACATTGTATCCGGGTTTTCCTCCTCTGATTTAAAGTTTTTACTGGCTTTCACGGAGCCTTCTACAGTTAACTTATCATCCTTATTAGATTCCCTTCCCATTCCAAAGAGTTTACTCTCCCCATGGTAGTTGAGACCAGACCATCCATCATGCTCTGAACCATAACAGTAATATTCTTTTCTTTTTGCAGCTACAAGGGCCTTCCATTTAAAATCGACAAGACCTGATTCACCCCCAAAATGACCGTCTCCAATGGCTAAAGCTGATCCTGTATTGACCGAAAATTCCGAGTTAAGCTGTAACCCGTACTGCGCCATATAATTCCACTGTTGAATACTCGTTGCAGTAAAATCCTGAGCGGTCCAAATTTGTGCCCAATCTGACCAGTTACCTCCAGCCATAGTCCTTTGGTAAGTTATATTGGAAGTATTACCTGAACCAAATGAAGTTGCCTTTTGTGTAACCCAGGTACCATCATGGGTTTCAACGGTCACATACCACCAACCAGTATTATTAAAAGGTGCATTCGTTAATCCAGAGCCTCTGTAAAAACCTGTTTTAAGGTAATTATTCAGATTTGAACCTGATATGATAACAGAGGTGCCATTCGGTGTACTTAAAAAGTTTGTTTGTAGATAAGACTGTGTTGCCAATGCTACATATAACCCTGAATTATGATACATATACGGAAACGAATTTCCATCTGGAGTCGGTACATTTCCAGACGAGAAACCAACTGCCGTAGCATTTTCCTGACCATTAGCTTTTGTACTGAGCTGGTTTACATTTACAGCATGGGTTCCTAAAGTTCCTGGCGGAATAACAGGACTTCGCTGAAAAGTATTGGTATTTGTAAAAGTCTGAACCCCATTCAATGCAGCATAATTACCTAACTGGGTATTTAAAGCCAATTGTGTGATATAATTTGCAGGATTAAAGTTCCCTGTATGATAAACGTCTTTCCAATCTGACCAGTTTGAATTTCCTGAACCTGTAGGAGTTCCGCGGAATCTCATTCCTTTTCCAGTTCTCTCAATAGTAAGCTGCTGCCTGCCATCGGAAGAGTTTAGGTTTAAAGTAGTTGTATAATTAAATCCGGATGTTGGGCTTTCCTGCCTGTAAATACCTGATTCTGAAACATCTTCTAAAACAACTCCATTTCTTAAATTTTTAAAAGGACTGTGATTTCCTCCATGGAATATTACCCATGATTGAGACCCATCCGCATTTTCAATTCTGGGATCCAGTCCATTATTTCCTTTATTAATATGGACTCCCCCTCCAGCTTTTTTATAGATCTTACCTCCATCAAAGAAATTAGCGCCAGAGTTATCCTGATTAAAATTAATATTTCTATCTAAGTAAACGCCATTTACATTAAAGTTATAAATACTGCCCACTCCTGCATAATTAAACAGAGTATTGGTAGTCGTTTGAAGTACCATATTGGGCAATGCTGAATTTCCCACATACAGATTATCTCCTTGAGAATTAAGTATCTGACCACCCGTTAAATTATCAGAACCCAATAATCCTATATTACCATTTAAAGTTCCATTCTGAGAATACCTGAGATAAGCTCCATTATTTTGACTTCCCGGAACCCTTAAGAGAATTTGGTCTCCATTAGTCCCATCCCATGATGTGGATAATAATTTTTTCTGATTATATGAATCCCCGACAGTAATTAAATCAGATATAGCCCCATTAAAATGGATTGTTTCATTCTTAGCATAGAAAGCTTCTTTTATTCTAGAAAATACGGAACTATTTACTTCATAAATTTCAGCAAAAGCTAAATAGAATTCCAGTGCAGTATTTGGACCACTAACATATACATGGCCTCCATTTCCAAAACCACTTCCGGTTCCGCACATCACTGCTCTAACATAAGTTTCCCATTTTCCAGTCCCGGCTCTTGATGTTAACCAAATGACTGAAGCATTGGCTCCCATGTAGTTTTCAGCATTATTAAATGAGTATCCTACAGGAAGTTTGGCCATAAATTTTTGAATAAATACAGCATTAGTTCTTGCCATAAATCCTAATATAAATCCGCCTAAACCAGGAGTCGCTCCATTACCATTGTAATTGAATCTCAACTGCATTCCTGACCTATTCGGAAGATTAGAGGCCGCTTCTCTGGTCATGGTTACAGTACCATTACCATAGTTATTATAAACAGCTATATTATTGGTTCCATTTCTGAATTCCTCATCTCCATATAAAGGATAAGCTCCCTGTAATGCAAGATTAAGTAAAGAGATTGGCCCCATCTGTGGGTTAGCTACTGATGATCTGTCCCATCCGGAATATATCGTATTTTGAATACCTATGGTTTTCGTAGAGTCTATGGTTTGCTCTGAATTCTTATCAATATACTCTTTACTATCTAAGGAACCATCCGCCTTTAAAAAGTGGGCGGCTGTACCGCCCACTACTCTATAGCCTTTAGAAGTGCTATAATATGCATATTTTACATCCATTCTAAATATCTTTACGGGTTACTGTTATCGATACAGTATTAGGCAAAGCAGAATCAAATTCAACATCTATTTTATTAGGATCAGTTAATTTTATCCTGCCGTCAATTTTGTAAAATGTCACGGTATCATACATGGCAACATCTACATTTCTAGTCCCTAAGTTGTGCGCCACACTCGACGTTCCGGAAATAGCAGTAGTGTATGATTTTACATTATTATTTCCGGCAATAACTCTACCTTTAGCATCCACTGTAACCTCATCATAAGTTCCGGCAGTTACCCCTGTTGCAGCTAATGTCAACGCTGAGGTAGCATTTGCTGAACCGTCAAAAGTTGTTGTCCATGCAGCATCACCTGTTGCAGAAATTGTTCTCGGTGTTGTCAGTTTTGCAGCTGATCCTGTTGTATTGATTGCTGCGATCCCTGTAAGTAATGTCGCAGGAACAGCAGTAATAGGAACTGCTACATTTCCGGAACCGTCAATTGTTTGTGCCGTTGCAGTAACTCCGGAAAGCGTAATCGTTCGCGCTGTAGTCCATTTTGTAGCGGAAAGAACGTTTTTCGCAGCATCTGCCGTATTATCAACGTTACTTAAACCGACATGTGATTTGTTTAAGACGACAACACCCGTTAATCCATTTACAGAATCTACCGCTCCGGAAGTGATATAAACGAACGTTGTTCCCGTCCATCGGTAAGTTTTGTTGGTATCAAGAGATACATAAATTTTACCCGTTTCCCCGGCGATGAGGTTAGTGTAAGCCGCTTCTTTGTAAAACTTTCCGTCAGCAGATTTATAATATCCCTCCAAAACATCATCCACGTAAGATGGCAATTGAGATGCAGGCACCTGCCCGGATGCATCCAGCGTAGCAACTCCATTTGCTGAACCTTTTTGCGATAACGGGATATAATTAGCCAAATCCGATGAAGTAGGCATAGAGCCCAGATTCACTGTTATTCCATTGGCCGTCTGAGTAATTCCCGTAACCACATTCCCTGTACCTGAAGTAGCAACCGGTAAAGAAAATGAAGTTCCTGTCAATGTCAAACCATTACCTGCACTATAGGTTGTATCCGTAGAGGTTAATGTGATTGTATTTCCGGCTTGATTAATCGCCATATTAGCACCTGCCGCAAGGGTAACATCCCCGGAAACCAAAGAACCTGCCGCCCCTCCTTTAAGACGGGTAATGGTGTCTGGCGTTGTAAATGATCTGTTTGCTGACAAATCATAAGCTGTACCGTTAATTGTTAATGTTCTTGTTTTTGGCACATAGTCTAAAGGATTTAAATTTCCATCATGCCAGAAAGAATTGATTGATCTCGTGCTACCGCCAGCGGTTACAATATCATTGTCTGTTTTCCCTTCTATTTTGTATCCAACAGAACTTCGATAATAAGCGTATTTAATGTCCATAATTATATTTTTTTAATTGTTATTTGAATTATATTTGGTGGCAGTGAGTCAAATAGCACTTCAATATTATTCGTGTCTATTCTTCTCACTTTAAGGGGTACTGTAAACTTTGTAACGATGTCATAAGCATCAATCACAAAACTTAATGTATCAAGATCATGTTTGATCCTGGAGTCCCCCCTAACTCTCTCTTCGTATTTAATTTTTTCGGAACTGGCCAGATCTTCGATCGTTTTAATTTTATCATATACCAAATCATTAAACTGATTCTGATAAGTGATTGCACCCCAGTTTGAATACCTTCCAACAAGGTAGATTTTATCATCTAAAATGTTTCTGATGACCGCCTCTTGAAGCAATTTTATCTGTTCCCTGTTTTCTTTGATATAGTCTACGATCTCCTGAAGTTTATCCAGATTTACATCATTAGAGGCCAGCATTTCGTTAATTTTCATAATACCTTCAAGCATTTCCTCATCCTTTGCCTGAAATATATTTACAATTTCTCCGATTTGCTCTTTTGTATAGACGTTTCCAATCTCTTCACCACCATCTATAGTAGCTGCTAATTTGATTTTTAATTTTTCTTTCCATTCATCTATATTGGCAGTAGTAAGATTGGACGCATTACGTTTTGCCAGCGCTAAATGATGTGCGTTTTCATCCTCCAGATGATTTGTAAAAGTTGTGGTAGAAAGCGTTTTTTGAAAAGCTTCATATAAGCCCGTCACCTCATCCATTTTGATTTTTTCATCTAAATGGCGGAATGAAGAAAAGGTCTCCTTAAACTGAGATTCTGTAGGAATGTCCCCTTTTTCGAACCAGCTGAAAATTATATTTAATGGTGTACTCATTTGATTATTGAAAATTAATTTTGATAAAATTGATAATTGGAAAGATCTCTATTGTTCATGGACTGTTCGCCCTAGATAGAATGCTGTATTTTTTGAGCAATTTTTGATTTCACCCCTCTTTTATCGTCCTATCAATTAGTGAATTGTTTATGCGATCATTAAGAAAACCATCCATTTTGTCAATGCCTTGTAATTTTGTTTGATATTAGCAAGATCACTTACGTTTCCCTGTACTACTTCAAGCCTATTCTCCTGGTATACTATTTTTTGAAATCAATGATTATTCGGATTCCTTAGAGCTCAAATTTCATCTTTCTTTACTTCTTATAAAAGTTTTTTGGCCTCTCTATTCTGTAGTTGCAGTGGACTTTATTTTTCCGAAACAGGATGATCGAGTTTTGTAATTACAGTATTCAAAATTCATTTATTTTTAATTCCTGTGAAAGTTTTTTGACCTCCCTATTCTGTAGTTGCAGGAGACTTTATTTTTCTGAAATGGAATGATCGTGTTTGATAATTACAGGGGTTCAAAATTCATTTATTTTTAATTCCTGTGAAAGTTTTTTGGCCTCTCCATTCTGTAGTTGCAGGAGATCTTCAGTACTTTAAATAAAATTTTCAAATACCATTTTGACAAACTAAGAATCCAAATCCTTCTCTGAAAAACTCCTACGATCAACTGGAATCTGGATATAAAAAAATCAGAGTAGATTATTTTCTACTCTGATTGATATCTGATTAGCCAATCAGACCATTTTTTGTGTGACCTGTTACTGGTTTTCTGAAAGGGTCATGTCTTTTTCGGTCACTGATTTTGCGTTCTTATCGTTTACATAAACAGGGATGCCACCCACCCAGGTTTCCAATACCGGGATGTTTCGCATTTTCATATATTGTGAGGCCTGAGTCGTTAATGTAAGAGGATCCTGCTCCAATATGACGAAATCAGCAAAGTAGCCTGCATTTAATGAACCTACCCATTTATCTGCATAACACTGCCATGCAGCATCATAAGTAACAGCAATCAAAGCCTGTTCAGGGGTAATACATTCAGCGCTATTTAAAACTTCAATGCTTGTTGTCTTCTTTTCCATGATTCTGGTAATCGATTGTTCCATCATTCTCAAAGGTCCTAATGGGCTTACCTCGTTATCACTATGAAGAGTAATTCTCATACCCGCAGCAAGAGTTGAACCGCAAAGGTCAAGCATTTGTGCCTTTTCACCGAATATTACTTTCTTAAAGGCATATCCCCAATACCCCACGTGCCCGATAAGGAAACTCGGCGAGACTCCCATTTGCAGCATATTAGTAATCTGATCCGCTGTCAGAAGCGAGCAATGTTCTATACGGTTACGAAGCTCAGCACCTCTGTATTGGGCTAGAGCACGCTGATAAGCATTGATCGCAAATGTTACCGCCTGATCGCCATTGGCATGCACCATCAGCGGCCAGCCTTTTACGGCAACAACAGTATTGATGAGTGTATTATAACTTGGCGGAATCGTATGGGCAGGAATACCTGCCTGTGGAAAGTTGAATACCCCTGTGTTATCAGCAGGATCACACAAATATGGAGAACTCTGATACCCGGTAAGCCCTTGATTGGAGCCATCCGAAACCACTTTAATGTGTCCACAATATACAGGTTTGTAGTGATCCGGCTCTTTATAAGGATCCAGCTTATCAACATCTTCCTGGCTGGAACAAAGAAATGCCCCACCTGTCCTCACCAATTCAGGGTGAGTCTCAAAATATTTGGTTAAAAGTATTTCTGAACCTTTATTCAGCCCGGCATCATACATAAAAGTAACTCCTCTCGAATTTGCCGTTTTAAAAAGATCAGTCAGATAACTGTTAATCTGTATACTCATCACAATGATCTGCAGCTTTACGACCTTCAATGCAGGTGTCATTTGTAAACCTTCCTGCAACTGGCCTTTGGTTTCACTAATATATTTTTCAACAGTTTTATAATTTTCCTGTATCTCAGTGCTATGATCAAAAACATGCTTCAATGCCTTAGTGTTCAGATAAAGCGTATGCATGGAAGCACTTAACAGCATCATTGGTATTTCAGCATTGATACCATCAAGTACTGTATTATTAATTGTTATTAACTCTTTTTTGCCATTTATTTCTTCAAAAGGCATTAATGACGGATCTAATCCTCTTCCTAAAATGACATATCCGGGAATTTTAGGAATATTCTTGTTGATGATTAATCCAACAGATGTCAAATCGTATACAGGACGTAAATTCTGTTCCTCAAAAGGGCTCAAATCCAGCCAGCCATGCATCATTGCTGTAGGAACCATATGAACATGAGGTTCAATAAGACCAGGCAGTAAAGTTTGGGTTCCGGTGAGTTCCTTTTTATGAAAACCATGATGATTTTTGTCCATGTATTCTTCTACCTCTTTTTTCTCACCGGTTATAACGACTTTTCCATCAGCTACCCCAATAGCTTCCACATTAGCTGTTGATCCGCCGATCATAGGCCGGATGGTTCCTCCACTGATCATCAGAGTTTGTGGTTTTTCGTAAGTAGCCTTTCCGGAACCGGGATTTATTTTCGTAAGATTTTCTGCACTGAAAAGTTCTTCTTTAAAAATTTTCAAAATAGGATTGTCACAAGAGCAATGGGTGCAGCCATGTGTGTGCGTGTGTTGTTTTTCCATAAGAATGATTTGGTTTGATTGTATGTTTAAGTTGAGTTCTGTCGGTATATATTTTTAATAACACAGTATCCTATGCCCATAGCAAGATCAGCTTACCAATGAGCAAGTCAATTATATTATTAAAAATAAAATGGATTATTTACAAAATATTTTACCTTAGTAAATATTTATGAATGAATAATTATCATTTATTTTCATGTATTAGTTTTTTTTATAAAAATAACAAAAATATTCTTTCAACAAAGTTTTTATCACACAATGTTGATTATTTTTTTCTATCTAAAATTTTAATTTACAGCACATTCCTATTTAATTCACGAATTCAATTTATACGCTCTCAATATCCGACCAGGTATTGTATCTCAGAATCTCCACCCGAAAGACATCATCAATCTTATTTTTTTCTCTGAAATAAGAAGTTAAATATCAATCTCCGAAGTCTTTAAATGACTACATTAGCAGTGAATTAAAATGCGCTGAGATTTCTATGAAAAATATATTCTGTGTATTGCTTCTTTCAATGGTGCAGCCTGTACTGGCACAAACTAAGCTAGAAAAAGCAATTACAAGTCTTGAGAATAATTACGAACAGGAAAAAGTATACTTGCTTACTGACAAATCACAATATGCAGCGGGTGACCAGATCTGGTTCAAAAGCTTTGTATTTGATGGTTACAATCGTTCCACGTTGTCTACTACTTTATTTGTTGAATTGTATGATGCTGATAAAAAATTAATAGACTGGAAAACCGTACGTTTAACCAATGGTGAAGGCAGCGGAGATTTTAAACTGAAAGAAGACCTTCCTGAGCAGGTTTATTTTGTAAGGGCTTATACTCTTTACATGACCAATTTCAATGAAGATTTTCAGATTGTTAAAACAATTCCGATTTACAACCCCAACTCAAGCGAAACATTAGAGGTTTCTAAAAATGCTGATTGGTCTGCCAAAGCTTTTGCCGAAGGTGGAACTTTCATCAATGGAATACCCACGAAATTTGCTGTAAGGTTATCAAGCGATTCTTCACTGCCAGAAAGCTGGACCGGAAAAATAGTCGACTCACAAAATCCAAATGTATCTATTGCTTCATTTACATCATTTGATAAAAATGTGGCCTCTTTTAAAATAACTCCGGCTTCAGGAAAAAAATACCAGGCTATTATTCAGGATAATACTGGAAAAAAGCAAACAATCGATTTACCGGAAGTGGCAAACAGCGGTCTCAGTTTAGAAGTCAACAGCTCTAAAGAAGGAATTAAATACAGCTTAAAAGGAGTTAATCTAAAACAACAACTCCAAAATTATAAAATTGTAGGAACCATCAACAACCATCTGGCTTATAAAGCCAATATCAATCAGTTGACCAATGAAGTATCAAGTCTTATTCCTACAAAAATCAGCAATGGGAACAATGGTATTTTGCAGCTAGCCATTTTTGATGAACAGGATAATCTGGTTGCAACAAGACTCTGTTTTATAAGACCCAACAATTTAAAGATTGAGAAAGCCCAAATTGTCGCTCAGAGTTTAAAACAGACCCCCAGATCTTTCAATAGTATCGATCTTTCCCCAGAGACTTATTTTAAAAACTATACCGTTTTGGTAAGTGAGGATGACGGAAACGGGAGTTCAGAAGAAGAAAATTTACTGAGTGGCCTGTGGCTGACTGGAGATTTTACCGACAAAATAAATGCCCCGGCACAATACTTCTCTAAAAATGCCAACAGTGAAGCTTTGGATGCACTGCTTATTTCTGAAAAATGGAAAAGATTTGACTGGAATTCCGTACTGAGCGGATCTGTTCCCAGCATTAAAAACAATTCTCCAAAATTTCTTTCTTATAAAGTACAGCCTATTAAAAACAATGCGATACTGAGAGATACCAACGTAACTTTAGCATTAAAGCTAGGCGAGAACCCACCTAATTTCAACCTGTTTAAAACAGATCAGAATGGATATGTTTATTTAGAAAGTGTTGATTTCGATGAGCCTTTAGCTGTTTCATTATTTGTAAATCCTGAAAATGGTAAAGAATCAAGTACTGATGATTTATATGTTACCGTTGAACCCATGGTGAAGCCAACACAATTTAAAGGCAATTTTCCCAATACAAAATACAGACTGGTGAAAGCCCCTGCAAACAGGAAACTTCCACCCGCTATTTCCAGAGCCATCAACACTCAGAAAAATAACAAAAAAAATGAAAATGGTGAGGTACAGATTGAAGAAGTAAAATTAGCAGGAAAAAAACAAGATCCCAAAGAAGAGCTCAACAAGCAACTGTCTACCGGAATGTTTAATTCTATCAATTCTACTATATTTGACTTCGTCAATGAAGACCAGCACGCCTCTGGGTCAATCAATATATTAGATTGGCTGCAAGGGAGAGCTGCCGGCTTAACATTTCAAAGAAATAGCTCAGGGGTAAACGTACCCTACATCCGTAACCAGCCCGCTAAGCTCTATTTAGATGAAGTGCTTACTGATCCTACGATGATTTCAAACCTTCCTGTAAGCAATATTGCGATGGTGAAAATTATCAAAGGAGCAGGGTTAATAGGTGATGCGGTAGCAGTCTATACGATGAGGGGCAATATGAAATCTAAAAGCACTGGAAATGACACGAAAAAAAATAATGCATCGATAGTAAAAGGATATGATAGACCATCAGAATTTCCTATTGAAATGTTAGACGATGATTCTCCAACGAAAATAGAAAATGACACCCGTGAAACCCTTTACTGGAATCCTAATTTATTTGATAGTGATTACGTTCCGCCAAGAATTAAATTCTTTAATAATGATACTGCAAAACAATTTAAAGTTTTGATCATAAGCTTTGATGAAGATGATAATCTTCTTTATGATCAACAGATTTTAAAATAGGACTAAAAGGATCTTCAAGCTTTTAATATTAAAAAAACAATTTATCTGATTCAAAATAAAAACGATCGCCATGGATAATCCAATTGACCTTTACGATAACTTCTTTTTTTCAAAAGAATTCGAATGTGCAATTTTTCAATTGAAAAAAGGAGAAGTATTCCATGCAAAAAAAGATTCTATTAAAGAACTTGATATTACGAAAATTATTGATTCAAAAAATAATCAAGTGCGCTATTTCAAAAGTATAGAGGGCAAAAAAAAGTGGGGAGTTATTCATATTTCTGGACAAGAAATCATACCTCCTATTTACGATTATATCTCTCCTTTAATTGGAGATGGATTCTACAAAATTTTCAATGGCGATTATTCATGGGAGTTTGATGATTACTCATCTCAATATTTCATAGAACATATAGATACACATTCCTGGAATGGAGACCATTATATGGGCAAATTATCAACTGGACAATGGGGGCTGGTTGAGATTAATGGTACAGGTTATACAGTTCTTATTGCGCCTGAATTTCAATGGCTGATATTAATTGACAAAAAAATCGTTTGTTGTAATGTTGGAGGAAGTCTCATAAAATGGTATGATGGAGATGATAAAGAAGAATATCTTCAAACTCTTGGTGGACAATGGAAAGTAATTGAAGCTTCAAAATGGGATCGTAGAATAGAAACTGAACTTGGTGAATTTAGTGAAGTATTAGAAAAATTCAAATTAGAATATTCAAAACAGTTTGTCGAAGAATATACGTATACTTATCAGTTTATCTTTGATCCGCAAAAAATATTTTAATTACATAGCATCCCCCACTACCTCATGAATTCTTTCATGTGGTTTTTAGAACTATAAATCAAACATTCTAAAAACAACATTTGCCCACCTGAAAATCCTCCAATTTCCAGTACTTTCCTTATATCATTAATCTAAAGCTACTTTGAGCAAGGTTTTCAGTCAATCGTAGTTTTACTACAATTTTTCAGATTTAATATAATATTACAATTTGTAATCTATTTTTTATCTAAATTCGGTGACATAATACCAAAAAAAACGCATAAAATATTATGAAAAACTCCTCAAATTCTGAGAAAGTTTCAGACAACCACATTTCGGGTATCAACCGGGTGGTAAAACTGGAAATTGTGGTTGAGGGCAAAGCTGTCAATCACTTTAAGCACTTTCGTTTGCAACAGAGTGCAAGAAAGCACCATAATTTTGAACTGGTATTGGCTCATGACTCTTTGGGTGAGGTACAAAACCACAACCTTGAGCAGGCCCAAAAGTTTTTAGGAAAAAGAATCACCGTTATTTTTAGATATAAAGATGCTGAAAGTGAAAGCCCCGAAAGAACATTTGTGGGCCTCATTACCCAGGTAGCCTTCAGTCAGGAAAAAATGAGTTTGGGAAATATTATTTTAAAAGGAAAAAGCCCCACTATTCTGATGGATGCTGCTCCTCATACCCAAAGTTTCGGAGGAAGCCAGACGGTGAACACCAATATTATTGCCACCCGGATCATCAAGGAGACCTTAGGAACCAACAAATTTGATTTCAGGGTAGACACCCAAAACAAAAGTTATATCAGTTACAGTTCACAATACAACGAAACCCATTACAATTACCTTACAAGAATTGCAGAAGCCTATGGAGAGCAGTTTTATTATGATGGCGAAATCCTTCATTTCGGAAAGCTTCCTTCTTCTGAAAAGCCTATCCAATTGGTATATGGAAGCAATGTAAATGATGTGATTGTTGAACTAAAAGCGGTTCACACCAAGCCGGAATATTTTGGCTACAACAGCAGCAACCACACTAAAATGGTGGGTGCCGATGATCGTATACAACATTTAGGAGAATTATCTTCTAAAGCTTATGAACTGAATGACACTATTTTTACTACACGATCACTGACTCCCACTCCCGTTAATGCCAATATGTTCCTGGATGTAGATGATTCCCAGAAGAGTGCAAGAGGAAGTAAAGCCGTAGAGGTTTTTACCGTTACAGGACAAACAACAGTTCCGTTTCTATATATTGGCTGCGTTGCAGATTTAGCCATGAGAAAAACGGATACTAATGAAACCTCGCATTTTACAACACTTATGATTACAGAGGTAACCCATGAAGTAAATGCAAGAGGATATTATACAGGAAGCTTTGAAGCAATTGCTGAAGGTACCGGTTTTATGCCTAAGCCTGATTTTGAAATGCCCAAAGCAGAACCGCAGGTGGCCACCGTGATCTCCAATGTAGATCCATTGAATCAGGGCAGAATACAGGTTCGGTTTGACTGGCAGTTAAATGATACCACCCACTTTATCAGAATGATGAGCCCCGATGCAGGAGGAACAGATGCGATCACCCAAAACAGAGGTTTTGTAGCAGTTCCGGAGATAGGCGATCAGGTGATGGTAGGATTTGAATACCACAACCCCGATTTTCCATTTGCCATGGGGGGAATGTTTCATGGGCAGGTAGGTCTGGGCGGAGGCGTGGACAATCATCTTAAATCTATACAGACGAGAAGCGGCATTAAGGTTTTAATGAATGATGCAGACAAAAGTGTAACCATTAAAGATCCGAGCGGAAATACTTATTTTATGGATGGCCAGGGAAACATTAATGTTACGGCACCGAAGAATATGACTTTTACCGCAGGCGAAGATATGCACATTTCTGTGGGCAGGAATATGACCACTAAGATTGGGCAGGACAGCACCCTGAATATTGGAAATGACCATACCGAATCTATTACAAAGAGATACACCCAGACCTCTGAAAATAAAAGTGTTATCGTTAAGAAAGATCAAACAGAAAGCACAGGTAATACATTTAAAAGTATTTCCGGAGAAGCCGATATACAAACCTCTAAAGGTGATTTAAAGCTGAGAGGAACATCATTGGCCGTATTCCAGGGAGGAAAAGACGTTAAAGTAAGTAAAGGCTAAATCTATTTCGGGTGATGAAAATCTATTTTCATTGCTGCCTGCGAATATGATTTCCGCCTTAACAATTGAATCCAATCCAAAATAGCAGCCCATGGAAGATCAGAATACTTCAGCGCATGATCAGAAACTTTCTGAAAAAAGAACCGAAAAACAAAAAAAATCCACCGAAGATTCTCCTTCAGAAAAAAGAGAAATGGTCATACATGGAGCCACATTGAAGTGTCCCTATGCCCAGGCGCCCGGAGAACTGAAAGTGACCTCAAACGAAATAAACCTTCAGGATAAGATATTTGCCACAAAGGGAGATGGAAACAACATGGTCAACCTTCAATTCAAAGGAAACTGCGGGCACCCGAAATGGCCTGCAAGAAATATGTCTCCCCCACCCTGTATGAGCGTGATAAAATTAAGTCCATGGGATAATCTGGGAACCTCTAATATACAGGAACAAACAGCTTTAGTAAAAGAGTCTTTTATCAATTGTGACCCTGAGTTTAATGCTGCTGCTGCGACACCGATTCCACAAGTTGCGAGTATAAAAAGTGAGATTCAAAATAATGAAACACCTAAAATCATTGATGCCTATTTTGTGAAATGGACTTCAGAGAAAGGCACTCCTGTTGAAAAGGAGGAAGAGGTTTACAACAAAAAACTGGGTAAGAAAGTTACTGTAAAAAAGAAAGTAGAAACCACGAAGATATCTACAGAAAAAATATCAGAACGCGGATTAAGTTATCAGGTTGCTTTGGTTGTTGAGACGGAAGGTCTTGCAGGAAAAAAAGTAAAAGTTAAGATTAAAAGCGGTAAAAATAAAGTCTTAACAGATGTTGACGCAGAAGTAAGTTTAATTGATTTAAAAGATATAGAAAAAGTTACAGATGCTTCAAAATATGCGGGTATAAAAGCAAAAAGTGAATTTGAAATAGATATTGATAATTTTGCCAATGATCCCACAATAGAAAATTCAGCTCAATTCAAAAACAAAGCAGTACTTAAGCTGATGCTCAATCAACGTGCTGATGATTTATCATTTAATTTGGCAAAACTCATAACAGCGAGCTCCGACAAAGAAGCATCAGTATATATTGAAGTAACTTCTGATGACCCAAAAATTGAATATCTTGGTAAAGAAGGAAGCAGCAGTTTAAAAAACACCTTTTTAAACGGAGAAGGAACATATTTTAAAATAAAATATTTTGAACAGCCATGGGTTATTAAGGCCCGTGAAGAACAGGAATTGGGCGTTTCAGAATCCACCCACTGCTCAAAGATTATAGATGAATATCATGCCATCAACCGCCAAAACAAACCAAAAGCCTGTGCTAATACCGATAACAGTTCCTGGTGTGCCTCATTTGTAGGCTGGTGCTTGAAAAACAGCGGATATTCTGCCCAATTAGATCCGGGTGCCTATTCATACGGAGAAGAAAAGACCAGATACAGAGCTGGTTTTAAGAAAAACCCAACAGATAAAAAAGGTCTGGAAAAAGAGGAGTTTGATGATCCGGTATGGGGGAAATTGATAGCAGGAAATCAGCCTTTGGTGGGTTCAATATGTGTTTTATTAAATAAGCACCACGTAAGTATAGCTGTTGGAAAGAGTAATGATGGAAAAACCATATATTATCTGGGTGGAAACCAGGGAAACAAAGTCTGTGTGGGAACTTTCGGGCAGAGAACCTCTTCCCTATACCCTGTAGAATATACCAAAAAAACTGAAGACGATGAGTTACCTATTTATTATACAAAAAATGAAAAGCTTAGTTACTAGTTTGATAGTACTTTTCTTTATTCCTGTTTGCGGGCAAAAGCCTGTGAATGATACTTTGAAAAGATATTATCAGGATTCATTGATCATCCATAAAAACTTTAAAAATGGAAGCGTATCCAATAAGCTTACTGTAAAAGTAATTAATCCCTGTAACTCTGAAAAGAACAGATTTGACGGAGCTGTAACCATGATCAGTGCTACTGTTAAAAATAAAAACTATAGTGACAATATTGTTTATAATTATCCATATGCACAATCTGGTTTAATCAATGTAAAAGCAGATAATATATCCAGTTATACCATAGATAAACATCAGGCTGTATTAATACCTTTTACATATTGCGGGAATTGGGATAACGATACAAAAGTCTCCTATATTATATTGTATAACCGTAAAAAGTACCTCCATCATATCAAGTACTATTGCGAACAAGAAGGCAAATGTAAACTCAAAGATAATCTGAACGTTACTTTAAAAGATCTCCCTTCAAAATTAAGATTGAAAGTGATGAAAGACTTAGAAACAAAATATAATAACTCAAGTAATTTTCAATAATCAGCTCAAAATAAAATGATATGAGTGAAGAAGCATAAGAAAAAGATGATTACGCTGCAAACCCCAATCAGAAGGTTTATGATATGACACACCAAATGGATCATATAATGAAAGAATAGGAAAAATTAACGAATAATTTTTATGAAAATACATAATCTAATCATATCACTTTCTCTAATATTTTCTATAAATATTAATTGTTCAAGTAAAGATGCGCATACTAATCCTGTAACCAATAATAGCAGAGTTGAAAAGGAAAAAGCATCAGATTCTTTCACTTTTATTATTCCTTTAAAGTATAATAATAAAGAGTCTTCTATCCAGGTGGTGTGCGAAAGGGATGGCGCTGACACAAACATATCAAGCATCACAAGCAATCTTACTTTACCAGAAGAATTTTATGCAATATTGCAGGACAATTTTGGTTTAGCAACATGGCTTATTAATTCTAATTATCAATCAGCTTATGAAGATTATAAAAATCTGAAATTTAAGAGAACTGATTTTGTGGAATATGAAAAGAACTCTGGTAGAAAATTCTCTTCTAAACTTTTATATATTTCAGATGTTGATCAGGATGGTTATGATGATATTTTACTTCTTAATCTTCAGAACAGCACACCGGATAACGATGTATATGCAATGTTCAAAGGAGGCAAAAATGGAATTTCATATAAGGAAAAATTTTTCGATAAAGTGGCATTTTATGGATGGGACAAAACAGGAAAATATCTAATAACCGGAGTGAGTGATACCAAAGAAAGAAAAATCTATAAAAATACAATTGTTGGAGGCCAGCTGAAGACGGTTGATCAATGTACAGAATATGCTGTATCAGATAAATTTTGTTGGTAGATAAATAATTTTAAAAGTGATTAAAGACCTGGAAACAAAATATAATAACTCTAGTAATTTTCAATAATCAGCTCAAAATAAAATGGTATGAGTGAAGAAGCACAAGAAAAAGATGATTACGCTGCAAACCCCAATCAAAAGACTTATGATATGCCGCACCAGGTGGATCATGAAGTGAATGTGGTGAAAATATATTTTGCGAAACAAGTTCCTAAAATGGTTTGGGAAAAGAAAGAAGAACCCTATACTGTAAAAAGCGGAGGGCTGGTATCTGACGTCAAAAAGAAGTATGAAAAAAAAGGAAGAAGGAACCTCCAGGCTGATAAAGAAGATTCTGTAAGATTAAAAGCAAAAGAGTCGGTGAAAATCACATGGGAAGAAGAGGTACAGGCAAAAAAAGCTGATGGCAGCCTGGATTTTGATTTTGAGAGAATAAACAGTACCACCATTAAAAAGAAAGTATGGGTTGTTGCCAATTGTGAAGGAGCCAGCGGAAAGCTATCGGTTGAGATTCACGAAAATAAATTGAAAAATGAGGAAAACATCTATGAAAATCCTGTAAAATTTCTGGATGGAGAGGAGGAGAAAAGCAAAATTGAATTCACGATCAACGGAACATTGGTGTATGCCAAAGAAATAGCCATGCGTCCCAAAAGTGATGAAGATTTGAAAAAACTGATAGATAAATTTAATAAAAGAGATGATAGAAATGCGTTTTTATATTTCAAAGCTGAGGTAACAGGAACAGAAGATGAAGTGAAATTTCCGGATGAAACGCATGAGTTTTTAAATAAAGACAATGAAAGATTTGAGATCAGATATTGTAATTGTGGAAACAATTATGATATTACCTGTACCCGATACAGTAAAAGATATGGGCCCGCCTACTGGGGATCAAAAAAACTTGAAAATTATTCCGATTGGGATACATTAATTGAAGATAAAAAAATTACGGCTGAAGAAAAGGCTATTTTGGTGGGAATGTCTGAAAATGAAGGCAAATTAGACTCTGTGCAGTCCTATGACTGGGATCTCTCCGGTGAACAGATGATATTAACGGCCGGTGCCATGCAAAAAACAGTGGATCATACCGGAAAAGGGGAATTTACAACGCAGGTTGAAGAATTTAAAGCCCAGCACCCTGAAAAATATGACGAGTTATTTGTATCATGCGGATGGACAGTAGACTCCGGGATTCTGTATTATAAAGATCCGGCAGATTCCAAAGCGGAAAAAATTACAGGAAATACATTATCAAACAAAATCAGAGAAAACTGTAAAGAATCTTTATTTGGAAAAACAGTAGAATGCAAGCCGCTGCAACCGATTGTAAATGCTGTTATTGATAAGACATTTCAGGAAAAACAAGTGCTGGATTTTATTACGAGATTAAAAGAAGTTGTACTTCCTTTAACTCCTACAGGCTATTCCTATAAATTGTCAGATTATTTACAGTCAAAATTAGGAAAGGCCACCGTATTGGATCATCACATAAACAGACCTGGTTTTGTAAAAGATGATTTCGGGGCTGCATTAGATCGGTTTTTCGCCAAAAAAGATGCCAACACAGCCAAAGAAAATAAAACCAAAAAAGAAGGTGAAAAAATAGAAAAACTATCAAGAAATCCTGGCGATTGGGGTGAGATGCACAGTAAATATGAGCAGGAAATCCTCGATGATTACGGCAATACAAGAAGAGGTACCGATATGGACAAACGGTATGAAAAAATGGAAAAAAATTCAAATTTATCATCATGAAACAAATTATAACCATCCTAATGATTTTAGTCATTTGCATTACATGCGGAAACACCGTTTCCCATCGAAATCATGATGTACAGAATAAAAAGGTAAAGAAAGACACCCTCATTACTTTGAATAATACCTCATCACTGTATTATGCGTCCTATAACAGCGGTATGAAACTATGGTATAATCTTTATATCATTAATAAAAAGAAGAAGATAAAAGTAGGGAAAGGAAATGAATACAAAGGTACGGGAAGTGAGCTATTCTCCCGATTATCACCCAATGCCAATTATGTAGTGGTAGATGCCATCATCAAAGACTATGTGCATGAAAGTGATAAAGACAGTACCCTGCATGAAAACTACACCTGTGCTATTATCGATCTGAAAACAGCAAAAATAGTTAAACAAATACAGCAAGACTGTGATGGATCATGGAACAAAAAAAGCCAGTGGGTTTCGTCTGGCGGTAAAGTAGTTTTTAAATAAAAGCAATGGCTTAATCAGCAATAACAAGTTGTAAAAACGGGTGAAAAATTATGGAGCCAGTGTTTCCCATACATATTAAATTAAACCTTCTTGAAGGAAAGAAATTTTATCGCTATTCCTGTAATGAGTATACCACCACCAATGGGAAAACTCACAGAAGCGAGCTCAACAAAAATTTTCATGTTACGCTGAAGCTTTTAGAAACAGAAAGATTTGAATATCGTATCGAAACTTTTGACAGAGTGCATCGGGATAAGGAACTCTCGCTCTCCGAAAAAGATTTTTTAACCAGAATTGCAGCTGTTAATGATGATGTAGTGCTCATAACGGATGAATACTGCCGTTTAAAAAACATACAGGGATTGACAATTCTTCAGGACAGAATGGAAAAAGCCATAGAAAAGCTTTCCCGATCCTATGTCGGCAAAAAGGCTGAAGATTTTTATCAGTTTTTAAAAACATTTTACCAAAAGGAAAATCTGGTGGGTAAAGATTTTTTAAAAAATATTCATTTTGGAATGATCCTCCATCAATTTTACGGAAGGCATGAGAAAGAGAATCAAAAGAAGCATAGTGTACGTTACCGTAATTTCATGGCTAATACCGTAATCGATATAGACGAAAGTATACAGACGGAGGCTATGCGTTGTGATGATGAATTATTACTATTACAGTACACCGGCGATATCCCTTCAGACAAAAACTGGGAAATGTTTTATGGAGAGATGAAAAGAAAGGAAATCACTTATCATAGCGAAACAGATTTCCCAAAACTGGACAAATATAAAGGACAGATGTTATTAGATGCTGTGACCAAAGAAGTGCTGGAACATAAATTGACCATAGAATTTTCTCTGGGAGAAAACTATCAAAAGAAAATCATCTATCATATAAAAGAAATAAGCCATGAAGAATTATAAAAAAATAGGATGGATCGAAGAACTCCAGAACCAGCTGGATGAAAAATTTGACGGTCTGAACCTCATCTCATGTAAAGAAGATAACATCATGGATCATCCTCGTCATGAAATATCAGAAACTCCCGTATTAAAAATAGAAAAATCTTAAAATGGCGACACGTATTACCATAACAGACTCCGGGCAGACACAGACTTTAAACGGCCCATTGGCTCCGGATACTCCCGATGACTCATTGCAGCGCATCAGTGACGTTTATTTTGCCAAAAAAGTAACTACAGACAATGGAACAAGAGTAAGCTTCACAAAAATTGATTCTGCCCACATACAGCGGGATCACGATAATGTGGAAATTCCCTACGATTCTATGTTAGGAAAAACCGTGTATCTGATCATAGAGACCAGCAATATGACAGACCTGAGTATAGATGCCGTGATAAGACCTTCAGCCAGTACCATGACAGAAAATACAGATACATTACAGCTCATGCGTTTTGTATCTCCCAACCGATATGAAGTACAGAGGCTGTTGACGGTACAGGTCGGAAATTTTGATGCCCTTAACAACAGAGCAGGCAGCCATGCTCATTATACCAATCTGCAAAGTGACCATATCAATAAAGCGATTATTAAACTGCAGCTCAGACCAGACGGAAGAACAACTTTTGATGAATGGACCAGAAGACTGGCAGATGGCACTATCAATCTGGAAGTGGCGGTAGAAAGAACAGACAACAATCCCTGTGCCTACAGAGATGAACAGCAGGAAGTAAATGGAGCCGGTATTTTCTTAAATGATGACACAGCAAGATTCAGAGTGGTCAATAAAAATATCTATACCATTCACCATGGCAGTAATACGTACAATACTTTAGCTGTAATCAGTACAAATCCGGAAAGAAGAAGAAGGATTCAGAAAGTTCTGAATGCCCAATCTACGCAAGTTATCTTTTTTTATTATGATCAAAACGATAATGAACACAGGATTTGTGCCAGAACAAAAGAAACGATAACCAGAAAAAGAAGAATGAATGCCATTCCACCACTAGCCCAAAGAGGAGCGCTGTTGCAGACCATAGATTTCACTGCCAACAGAGCTGCCGGAGAACAGATCGATGCTCATCAGTTATTGGTGTATGCTAACGGAACACTTGGTGATGGAGCCACCGATAAATGGTATGCCAATCAACAGGGAGATGTTGAAATGGTGGATATGGATATTTTAGCGAATGCTGGTGTGGGACCACAGATTTTTGAAGCATTCAATTATAATCAAAATGGAGTCATCATCCGATATGGATTTCAGCATACCAGAAGAAGAAGCATTCAGCCGGATTTATTTGCCGGCTTCTTAGGGTCATTGGCACAGTTCAGACAGGAAGGGCATAATCATTATATTGTATCTCAGGGTTTTTCTTATGCTGATGCGTCGTGTTATCCCAGTGCAGAACATGTGAATGGAGAAGCAGGAGACTTGAATTTATTAACGAATCAGCAGAATGGAAACAATACGATCCTTACCGCAGCGAATTTTGATTATGACAATGAAGTAATTCTTAGAAATATCCTTTATGATTTTGGGTTTATATTAGGCCGGTCAGAGGATTTTTCCAACACTTCAAATGCCAGTACGGCAGACAATGCCAGCACACGGTTACCTCATACCACCCATACCGCTAATCCCAGACATAATAATCATTTGCATGTCCACGGTTTCACCCCAATATCAGATATATATGTATAAAATTAATATCGTTTTTTTTTCTTGTCTGTTTTTCCTTTTTTCCTGTTACAGTAAGGCTCAAACAGAAAATAAGGCAACAAACACAGGAACACATTCAACAGATAAAGGATCGTTTTCTTTTAACACAAATAAGGCGGATTGTATAACGCTGCCATTTGGATATTCTGATCTTTCAAAACGAACAACTGCTGATGACATTTTGCCTGTCATACAAGATGAGAATACATTGAAGAAAATCAATGCATTGAAATTTGAAACAGTAATCAAAAAAGATCTTGTATTACTTCCTGAAGAATATGATGTCCTTCTGCCATTCAGCACTACTGTCAATGAAAAATATGACCGCATTAAAATAGCCTCTGATTTTCTATGTTACGGAGACTATTCACTCTACTTTATGGCGGTCTATAATACTGTTCGTTATCCCGAACCATTTATTGAAAAAATGTATTTAGTTTCAACCAAGGACGGTAAGCTTATCGATATGAAGAGAATCTATCTTAATCATCAGGGTGAAATGGGATTTGCCAACTATACCCTATTTAATATCGATAAAAATTACATTATTTCTCTGCAGGATTATGAGTTTACTGAAGATCCTTTCAAGCTAAAACCTTTACAGCAATACCAAATTCTACCCACCGGAAAATTTTCCAGATACTATGACAAAGATGGTCCTTATAAAAATGAGGAAGAACAGGGCACGGTGAAAAACCATCTTAAAGAAGGAAAATGGATAGAAACCAAATCCAATAGCTCTATAGATATACAAAAACATCCGGAATTCACAGATCCCTATACCTACTTGGAAGCAGATTATAAAAACGGGTTACCCGTTGGAACATGGAGATTTTACAAATTACTACAGAAATACAGTGAGGAAACAGGAGAACCTATCATCAATACAAGGAAAAAAGGACCATTAGTATACACTGAAATATATAAAAACGGACTCTTGGAAAAACGGGAATTTTATTAATGCTACTGAACATAAAAAACTTTCATAAAAATAGGAAAGCTTTTTAGTTTGATTTCCTCGCTACCACACGATTGAACTGCTATATCTATAATCTTCCACACAGAAAAACGAACCTGCTTCTACAGGATTTTGATGTACATCATTAATCTCCTGGTTAATTACCCTGCTACTCCACAAAAGTGATTGAAATAGAAACTACACGATACAATCGTACGGTAGCGGTGCAAAACTGAAGATTTGTGCTTCGATTGTCCTACCCTCACCAAGCCCCCAAACATTAGCTATAGATAAAACTTAATCTCAAAAAGGATTCGTAGCTCATTCAATATGTAACAAAAGTTCTGCCTGGTATTAACCTGAGGAGTAAACATCCCCTTTTAGAGACAGAAAATAGGTTTTAAATAACCCAATTTTATTTATTATACTCGCGTTAATTTCTATTATAAAAAAATAAAAAACAGAAAAATGCTTGTTTTCAATAAATTATGTTTATATTTGTAAAATAATCAGGCATCTGCCGACGCTTCTTCTGAAATTTCTGAACTTACAATTCCCCATCAGTCTTCGCTTTTACAGCCGCTAATTTTTGTCATCAACTTAACAGGTGCAGTACCTTTTTTCAGCTTGAATACTTTCAAGATTCTAAAAATACCAACATCATTTTCTTGTTCACAAATCGATTTATTACAGTTTTGACGTAATTATCAATCCCGTAATGGCAACAGCCAAAATAATTTATCAGTAAATACAACAATTTATAATACAATGCAACAAGGAAC
>NZ_QAJO01000009.1:0-48728 GCF_003852415.1 Chryseobacterium sp. KBW03
CTGAAGGTAATGAGGTAGCAGTGGAAACTTTAGAAATTGCCCACGAAGGGTTTACTATTGAAAATAATTAATAATAACTTAAAATTTTAACAAATGAATTACAAAACACCTGGAGCCTACGTAGAGGAAATTGCAAAATTTCCACCATCAGTAGCACAAGTAGAAACGGCCATCCCAGCTTTTATTGGACATACAGACAAAGGGCCAAGAAATGAACCAACAAGAATTGCTTCGATGTTGGAATACGAAACAATTTTTGGAGCAGCAAACAAAGAAAAAACAGCGATCTCTATTTCGATTGAAGATAATGTTGTTACGGCAAATGTCAACAATAGCAATGTAAGTACTTTTAAAATGTATTATGCTATGCAAATGTACTTTGCTAACGGTGGCGGACCATGTTATATCGTTTCTGTAAACGGGTATGGAACAGCTCCATCTTTAGGAACAGAAACTACTGCTGGCAGTTTATTATATGGATTAAAATCATTAGAAAAAGAAGACGAACCTACACTTATTGTTTTCCCGGATGCTGAAGCGTTAGGAGCAAATGCTTACCAGTTATACAATAAGGCTTTAGATCAGGCTGAAGACATGAAAGACAGGTTTGTTATCATGGATGTCGTTGGAGATGTTGCTTCATTTAAAGGAGCTTCAGGTCCTACTTCCGGGCCAAGTGGTGAACGTTTAAAGTATGGAGCAGCGTATTATCCAAAATTGGAAACAGTTTTGAGCTATAGCTTTGATGATGCAGATGTTGCGATCACGAGTTATAAAGAAACCAATGGTTCAGGAGTTCTAGTACCTGTTACAACTACTGCTACAAAGTTAGCTGACTTAAAATTGAGCAATTCAGAATTGTACAACCTGGCTAAAAGAGCCATTGAGTCTAAAAGAGTAGTTTTAGCTCCATCATCAGCAATGGCAGGAGTTTATGCTAAAGTAGACAGTACTTCCGGAGTATGGAAAGCACCAGCTAACGTTGGACTTAGCTTCGTAGTAGCACCTACAGTAAAAATTTCTCATGAAGAACAAGAGAATCTTAATGTAGACCCAACGGGTGGAAAATCTATCAACGCGATCAGAACTTTTACAGGAAAAGGAACATTGGTTTGGGGAGCAAGAACATTGGATGGAAACAGCAATGAATGGAGATATGTATCCGTACGTCGTTTCTTCAACATGGTAGAAGAATCTGTGAAGAAATCTACAGAACGTTTCGTCTTTGAACCTAATACTGCCAATACATGGATCCGTGTACAGACAATGATCGAAAATTTCCTTGATCAGCAATGGAGAGACGGAGCATTAGCCGGAAGCAAGCCGGAAGAAGCTTATTACGTAAGTGTTGGTCTGAACAAAACAATGTCTGCTCAGGATATTTTAGAAGGAAGAATGAACATCGAGATCGGTATGGCTGCAGTGCGTCCTGCTGAGTTTATCGTGTTGCGTTTTTCACACAAATTACAAGAAGCATAGAATAAATTAAATAACAATTAAATATAAATAAGATTATGAGTACATATCCATTAGTAAAATTTGCCTTTGAAGTAGATTGGGGCGGAACAAAGGTAGGTTTTCAGGAAGTAACGGGATTGAATGCAGAAACTGCTTTAATTGAATACAGACATGGAGCAAGCCCGGATTTCAGCAAGATTAAAATGCCCGGAATAACAAGCTTCAGTAACATCACTTTAAAAAGAGGAACTTTCAAGAGTGATAACGAGTACTTTGAGTGGTTCAAGACAATTCAGCTTAATACGGTAGAGCGCAGATCCATTACAATTTCTCTTTTAGACGAGAACGGAGAACCGGCAGTTACCTGGAAAGTGAAAAATGCATTCCCACTAAAATTACAGTCTACAGATTTGAAAGCTGAAGGTAATGAGGTAGCATTGGAAACTTTAGAAATTGCACACGAAGGATTAACTATTGAAAATAACTAATCATGGCTCTTTTATATCCTCCAACCAGTTTCTCTTTTATTGTTAATGGGATCTCAACAACTGAGGGTATTGACTCCAGATTTCAGTCTATATCTGGTTTATCAACTGAAATAAGCACTGAAGAATATGCCGAAGGAGGCGAAAACAGATTTACTCATCAACTTCCTTTGAGACCAAAATATCCTAATTTAGTTCTTAAACGTGGATTAATTGTAAGTTCAGGACTGATAAGCTGGTGTAGAAATGCTATGGAAAACTTCGAGTTTGAGCCTAGAAACCTGATTGTTTCTCTTGCAGGAGGACTTCAATCTACAGCCCCTTTAATGGTTTGGAATGTAGTGGGTGCTTACCCTGTAAAATGGGAAGTATCAGAATTCAACGCCGAAGAAAGCAAACTTGCTATTGAAACAATAGAACTGAAATATAGATATTTCACAATACCCTCATCGTTAGCAAGCTTAGGCTTGTAATTTCTAAATCAAATCTAAGCACTAGAGCGTGTGTTAGTTTAAAGATAACTTTTAGCAACATCTTTTTTCATAAAAACAACAGATTAGTCTATAACCGAGACTGAACACACCCTTCATGTGCTTAGATTTTTTAAAATAAATACGTTAAATAATTGGTTTTAAGTTTTTTACGTATTAATAATTAATTAAAAAACAAACGAAATGCCAATAGAAATAAAAGAGCTTCACATTAAAATAAATGTGGACGAAAAAGCAGCAGCAACCACAACTGCCACCTCGGTAGATGAAGAACAAATCATGCGGGCAATCAGCGAAAGTGTAGAGCAAGTAGTAAAAATAGAACAACGTAAAAAAGAAAGATAATGGCAGGAGAAATTATGAAAGTAAAGATAGGGACCTATAAGGATAACGGTTTCGGTTCAGATGCTATAATTGATAGTAAGGCTTTTGTAGCACTTATTAACCCTACAGGTTTTTCTTTTACCCGTAAAGTTGAATATGATACAACACAGGAACCCGGAGCCAATGGAACCGATGCAAAATATATTAAAACATCTCCTCAATCCTTACAATTAGAGTTTTTATTTGATGGTACGGGAGTGACCAAAGCATATGGGGGCAATAAGCTTATCAATGTGCTAACAAAAAATAAGTTCAAAAAAGATACTGTTAAATCTCAACTGGATCGTTTCTATGCAGCAACAGGAGATTTTAATGGGCCGATTCATAAACCGTATAATGTCATCGTTATTTGGGGAGAATTTGAATTTAAAGGAGCTCTTACTGAATTTACAATAGATTATAAGATGTTTACTCCGGAAGGACACCCATTAAGAGCTATAGGCAAAGCAACTTTTGTAGAGGCTATTAGTAAAGAACTTGCAGCAAGAATGGGGAATAAACAGTCTCCGGATCTTACCCACAAAAGGACAATACAGGATGGAGATACGCTTCCCTTAATGACCGAAAGAATTTACGGCGATTCTAAATACTATTTGGAAGTAGCTAAAGTCAACGGTCTTATCAATTTCAGACAGTTGATCCCAGGGGATGAGTTATACTTTCCACCTTTAGAAAAAATATCATAACATGAACAATAGCGGATACATACAAACAGCAAAAAACTCAGACCTGATCACCTATAAGGTTATGTCCGGAGGTACAGAATTGCCGGGCAAGTATGGTGTGAAAAGCATTGTAGTCGAAAAAGAAATCAACAGAATTCCTTATGCCCACATTGTTATTTTAGACGGAAGTGCGCCGGAACAAGACTTCAAGCTAAGCAATGAAGATCTGTTAATTCCTGGAAAAGAAATTGAGATCACTGCCGGATACCACTCTGAAGAAGAAACCATCTTTAAAGGAGTTGTTGTAAAACACAATATAAAAGTTAGAAACGGCTCTTCTTACCTCATCATCGAATGTAGAGATAAAGCTGTGAAAATGACTTTAGGAAGAAAAAGCAAATATTTCTACGACAGCAAAGACAGCGATATCATTGAAGAATTAATAGGAAACAGCGGTGCAACTGCCGATGTAGAAGCTACCTCAAATTCACATAAAGAACTGGTTCAGTACCGGGCTTCTGATTGGGATTTCATGTTAACCAGAGCGCAGGCTAACGGTAAACTTTGTTTTGTAGATAACGGAACGATAAAAGTCGCTAAGCCTGATTTTAGTGGTGAAGCTGTAGAAACAGTGGTTTATGGATCATCCGTACATGAATTTGACGGAGAGATAGATGCCAGAGATCAGTTCAACAAAATTACAGCCAAAACATGGAGTTATACCGATCAGGAAGTGACAGAAGTTGAAGCACAGGATCCGGCTATTAAGCTCAATGGAAATCTTTCATCCGGTGATTTAGCAGATGTTTTTGGAATTGAAGACCTACAGCTTAAACACGGCGGGAATCTTACCCAAAGCGAGCTTCAGGAATGGAGCGATGCGAAAGCAACTTTTCAACAGTTAGCAAAAACCAGGGGAAGAGTACAATTCCAGGGAATTCCATCTGTAGTACCAGGAGTTTCATTAACACTTCAGGGAGTAGGAAACCGATTTAACGGAAAAATATACGTAACCGGTGTCCGTCATGAAATAGCCGAAGGAAACTGGCTGGTAGATGCACAGTTTGGGCTTTCTCCAACGTGGTTTTCAGAAACTTATGATGTAAGTGAAATGCCAGGTTCAGGAATTATTCCTTCCATAAGCGGATTACATGTTGGGGTAGTATCACAATTAGAATCAGACCCGGATGGTGAAGATAGAATTTTGGTGCAAATACCCATCATCAATAACGAGGAAGAAGGTATTTGGGCACGTGTAGCCACCCTTGATGCAGGAGAAAACAGAGGATCATTTTTCAGACCGGAAATCGGAGATGAAGTCATCATCGGATTCATTAATGACGATCCCAATGATGCAGTGGTGCTGGGAATGCTAAACAGTAGTGCAAAACCAGCTCCGATTGTAGCTTCTGATGATAATCATGAAAAAGGATTTGTCACCCGCAGCGAAATGAAAATGATCTTCAATGATGATAAAATCTCATATACCCTGGAGACACCAAAAGGGAAAAAAGTGATTTTAGATGAAGATGCGGACGTCATTAAAATAGAAGATGAACATTCTAATATTCTTACCCTTAATAAAGATGGTATTAGTATGGAAAGTGCAGGAGACATCAAAATAAAGGCAAAAGGCGACGTAAAAATTGAAGGAACGAATATCGGTTTAAAAGCATCTGCGCAGTTAAAAGCAGAGGGCAGCTCCGGTTCAGAACTTAAATCAGGAGCAGTAACAGTTGTAAAAGGATCTCAAGTAAAAATTAATTAATAATCATGAAACCGGCAGCAAGAATTACAGACATGCATACTTGTCCTATGGTGACAGGCACGGTCCCGCATGTAGGCGGACCCATCATTCCTGCAGGAGAACCTACGGTACTTATTGGAGGTATGCCCGCAGCAAGAGTAGGAGACAAAGCAGTATGCACAGGTCCACTAGACACTATTGCATCAGGATCTTCAAGTGTTTTGATAGGCGGAAAACAAGCCGCAAGAATGGGAGATTCTACCGCTCATGGAGGGGTAATAACCGCAGGTGAAGCTACTGTTTTAATAGGTGGATGATCCCATTTAATTAAAAATAAAAATGTAAAACATCCATAACAAAACGGTTAGAATAACTAAAACTCTATGTTACAGATGCAAGATGTTACAATTAAATATAATACAAATAACGTATGAAAATAAATACAGATTTTTTAGGAATAGGCTGGAGTTTCCCGCCTGAGTTTAATCAGACTGAAGGAAAACTGGCTATGACTACAGATGTAGAAGACATCAACAATAGCCTTATTATTTTGTTGTCGACGCGCCCGGGTGAACGTGTCATGTTCCCTAACTACGGATGTGACTTGCAGGAAATGCTCTTTAAGCCTCTGGACTTAACGCTTATTACCCAAATGAAAGGAGTCGTTGAGCGTGCTATTTTATATCATGAACCTAGAATAAATATTTTAAATATTGATATCGATACTCAGGAAGAACTTCAGGGAGAAGTTTTGATACAAGTTGACTACGAAGTAAGAAATACTAATACAAGAAGCAATATTGTTTTTCCTTTCTACAAAGGAGAAGCTACCGAAATATAATGAATTACGGGATGTCTGTAGCCATTTTGAATACTACTAAACACTACATGAAGTATTGCATCTGACCATAGAAAGATAAATATAAACAAATGAAAAAAACAGATACATTTTCACATTATCGTGAAGGAAAATCACAAATGCAGCGCTTTTTAGCAGAATTAGATCCTAGCAATCTTGAATTACACGATTTCGATTTGTTTGATTGGCTATTATTTGCAAACAATTTTGCTAAGCGTGTAAATTATTTTGACAAAGATGATAATACAAAACCACAAGGAAACTGGGGAAACTTCTTCTTGGGTGATGATACCAATGATATAATGCCGCGTAGGGAAAGCATTGAGTATAAAAGTATGAAAAAACAGGTTACAGATCTTATGTCCCAGTTTGAACAAGACAGCAACTTGACCCCTCACTTGACATTATTTGTTTGTTTTTTAAAATTATTAGATTTCTCAAAAAAAGCCTTCAACAATCTGACGAAAAGGCATTTGGATTTCTATTATAATGAAATACTTCAAATTGAGAAAAATGATGCTAAATCAGACAAAGTCTATGTGATCTTTGAATTAGCAAAAAAAGCAATTCAGGAAAAAATTCCAGCCGGTACACTGCTGGATGGTGATAAAGACGCTGATGGAAAAAAAAGAGTGTACAAAACAGATGGAGAACTCATTGCCAACCAGGCAAAAGTAGTTGAAATTAAAAGTTTTTTAAACGATGTTAAAAAAAGAGAGCTAAAAATGGCTCCCGTAGCCAATACAGCTGATGGTCTGGGTGATAAATTACCGGAAGACAGCAACTATTGGTGGCCATTCGGGTATAACTCGGATGAAACAGTTTCGGATAAATCTATTTACAAAGAGCTCCCAAAAGCTAAACTGGGCTTTTCCGTGGCATCCTCTTTATTTGATTTAAAAGAAGGGGAAAGAACAGTCACTCTTAAAATCGATTTTAATAAAAATTCGACTCAAAAACTACAGGAAATTGAAGACAAATATATTGAGAATAATATCAAAGTGCTTTGTAGTGGTGAAAAAGAATGGTTATCGGGCATCGTTTTAAAATGTATTAAAAACGAAGAAGAAAGATTAGAGCTTTCTTTTACATTGCCCAAAGATTTCCCGGCAGTTGTAAAATACAATAAGGAAGTGCTGTCAGAAACATTCCAAACTCAATTCCCGGTCGTAAGGTTTATGATCGAAGGAGAAAAGTACTACGATATCTACGAAGCTCTTTCAGAAAAACTAATAAAAAATATAGAAATAGCGGTTGATGTAAAAGGAGTAAAATCAATAGAGATAGAAAATGACAGCAGTACATTAAATTCGGAAAAACCGTATTATCCATTCACTGCACAGCCCATTAAAGGATCTAATTTCTATATCAAATGTCCTGAAATGTTTTCCAAAAAATGGCTCAATGCAGACATTAGTATCCATTGGAAAAATACTCCGGATTCTATAAAAGATTTATACAACGGATACATCATTCAGCCTAATCAAAATATCAGCTTACAGGATTTTGAAGGGTTAAAAAATTCATCAATTGTAGGTTCTGATGCTTATTTTAAAGCAGATACCGCTTTGTTGGAAAAAGAAGTATGGTACGCCAAAGCCAATAATATTGATGTATTCAAAAAAGTAGACGGCGCTTATAAAACCCAGTTTTCTATCAATAATACCAATGAAGAGCCTGGTACCAGTGAGTCTATCCGATTAACATTGAACCAGTCTTCACTACAGGATGTATACCCGAAGTTGTATACGTTGGCATTATCAAGCAAACCCGCTAGCGGCAAACTGATTCCAAACGAACCCTACATCCCTTTTGCTGAAGATATAGAACTGAATTACACTGCAAAGGAAAATGCATATTCGTACTTGGATAAAAGCTCCGACAGTGTGGCCTCAAAAAGTAAAGGGGTACAGTTGTATCATGAAGATGCATTCGGACAATATGAAAAAGAAGTTGAAACGGAAAGTATCGTACCTGTACACGGAAACGGAGGTGAACTATACATCGGTTTGGAAGCTATGCCAAAAACCACTGTTTCACTATTAATCCAAATGCTGGAAGGAAGTGAAAATCCTTTAGTGGATACTTTCCAGGAAAAAGAGTTTATAGAATGGCATATCCTTTCAAATAATACATGGGTGAGTCTGTCGAATTATATGCTGCAGAATGAGACCAGAAGATTTCTGGAATCAGGTATTGTAAAGTTTAAAATTCCTAAAGACATCAATACCAACCATACAAGGTTTACCGACGGATTATTTTGGATCAGAGCCAAATCACAAAGAAGTTATGATGCGGTATGTAAAATTCAGGGAATATACACTCAGGCTGTTTTGGCAACATTCCAGAATCAGGACAATGATCTGTCCCATTTGAATAACGGATTGAAAGCAAAAACTATTGCTAAGCTTATTACCAGAGTGCCTCAGGTGAAATCGGTTAGCCAGCCTTACAATTCTTTCGATGGTAAATACAAAGAAACAGACACAGAGTTCTACAGACGCGTGAGTGAACGTCTGAGACATAAGCACAGAGCCATTACCCAATGGGATTACGAACAACTGGTATTACAGGAATTTCCGGAAGTCTTTAAGGTAAAATGTTTAAATCATACCTCTGAAAAATCATATATGGCTCCAGGGCATGTAACCTTAATGGTAGTGCCGAATATTAAAAATAAAAATGCTTTTGATGTCTATCAGCCAAGAGTAAGCAGAGCCAGTCTGAATAAAATTCAAAATTATGTCAATGAATTAAATACGATGCATGTTAACGCTCAGGTAATCAATCCAAATTATAAAGAAGCAAAAGTAGAAACGAAAGTCAAATTCTTTGAGCAGTACGACGAAACATTTTACATCCAGCAATTAGACGAAGATATTAAAAAATATATATCGCCCTGGGCTTTTACAGACTCTAAAGATATCGATTTTAACGTGGAACTAAATGTTAATCAGCTCATTAATTACTTGGAGCAGCTGTATTACGTAGATTATATTGATGAGATAAAGATATTGGTAAATAATGTTTTACAAAAACAATCTTTAATCGAAGTAGATCCAAAATCAATTCTGGTATCTGCTAAGCAGCATGATGTAAGTATTACGGACCAAGTATGTATTTAATAATAATAAGAAAACATAATCATGTCAGAAAATAAGCACATTAGTATATCAAAAAATATAGAAACCGGAGATCAAACAGATTTTCATTTTCTACGAAAAACAGGTATTGAATACATAGAAAAATTAGGAGGGAAACTTTGGACCGATTATAATTCCCATGACCCGGGTATTACCACGCTGGAAGTTTTAAGTTATGCCATCACAGATCTTGGGATGAGAATGAATCTGAATATGGAAGATATCTTAGCATCCAAAGATGTAAAGAAAGACATTCATACACAGTTTCTGAAGGCTACAGAGATTTTACCTTCAAGACCTTTAAACGAGCTTGACTATAGAAAGTTGTTTATAGATATCAACCTGGTGGCAGGTCATAAAAGACCAATCCGCAATTGTTGGCTGGTTCCTAAAACTGAAACGTTGTACGTTGACTGTAAAACAGGGAAATTGGATTTTAAGCCGATTGGAGAAAAAATACAAGATCTTAAAGTGAAAGGACTGTACGATCTTTATGTGGATTATGCCGAAGATATTGATGCTGAAGGGAGTGGATGCCAAAAATCCAATGTCAACATCAATATATTAGACCGTTACCATGCCAATAGAAGTCTTTGCGAAGATCTGGCTGAAATTAAAGAAATCGAAACCCAGAAAGTGGCTGTCTGTGCCCGTATCGGACTTGTAAACAAAGCCGATGAAGAGCTGGTACATGCTAAAGTAATAAAAGCGATCAATAACTACCTGTCTCCGGAGGTTCATTTTTATTCACTGAAGCAAATGCTTGACAAAGGTCTGACTACAGATCAGATTTTTGAAGGGCCACTCTTGGACAACGGTTTTATTGATACTGAAGAACTTGAAAAAAGCCAGTTAAGAAAAGAAGTTCGTCTTTCCGATATCATCAGTGAAGTCATGAAAATTGACGGAGTTAAAGAAATTCATGAAATTTCTATTGCAGGTTGTGATAGCGTGATCAAGCAAACCAATGATTGGCTGATCTGCATTGAAAAAGGTAGAAAACCTGAGTTATGTGACCTAAGTTCATTCAGCTACAGTAAAGGTTCCCTTCCATTAAATATCAATGACAAAAAAGTTCAGGAATATTTAGAAACTCTTAAAAGAGAAGAAGAAGTATTGAGGGATGATGCAAGACAAAATAAAGAATTGACTTTACCACAGGGGACTTCATATGATATCGCCAACTATGCTACTGTTTTAAATGAATTTCCGGATACATATGGAGTAGGAGTATCAGGGATTATAGGAAATCAATCTCCGGAGAGAGAAGCCCTGGCTAAACAATTGAAAGGCTATTTGCTGTTTTTTGATCAGATCCTTGCCAGCTACTTCAAACACCTTGAAAAAGTAAAAGAAGTATTAAGTGTAAATGGTGATTTGAAAAGAACTTATTTTACCCAGGCTCTTAAAAATATTAAAGGTTTTGACCAGTTGGTTCATGATTATCCTGCTAACGAGGACGAGCTTACAGATTCGTTATATGAAGAGCTGGATAACAGTGTGGAACGCCGAAATGAAGTTTTGAATCATTTGACCTCTCGTTTTGCTGAAACATTCAGTGATTATACGTTCCTAATGAAGTCATTGTATGGAAAATCTGCCGATGAAATTGTCCTGAGTAATAAAGAAACCTTCCTACATGAGTATACATCATTAAGTAAAGACAGAGGATTGGGTTACAATTATACATTAATTGGGGATTCAGATATTTGGAATACCAACAATATTTCCGGTGCACAGAAAAGGATAGCCCGTCTGTTGGGGATTAAAAATTATAGACAGAGAAATTTATCTCAGTCGCCTGTTTCAATCATCAAAACAAAAGATAGTAATAATAAAGACAGCTATACCTGGAAAATAAAAGATGCTAATAGCAATATTATTCTATCATCTGTCAACACCTACAAAATTGAGTACGCTGCAACCAAAAGCTTAAATGAAGCGATTTATCAGACGATTCAGATAGATCAGGAAGACCTTGAAAATGAACTAGACAGATTAGATGAGAAGCATCTCGAAGATACAGTAGAAAAACTAATAGCATGTGAGGATAATTACTGCTTAATTGGAAATATAAAAATCCGTGTTTCATTGGGGGGTAACTTCTATCTGGAGATTCTGGATGATACCGATAAGCAGAATGTCATTGCTATGCACAAAAAAACCAATCCGTATTCATCACTGCCATTATTGAAAGATGGGATTAGGGAGATCGTGAAGTATTTTAAATATGAATTTACAGAAGAAGGTATTTTCCTTGTGGAGCACTTATTACTAAAGCCAACCTCCAAAGATTATAAACTCATGGGGGGCATAGGCTGCATGTCTATAGAAGGGAGTTTTAGAATCATGTATGACCTTGAAGAAAAGGGTATTGCAAAAGATCCAATAAAATATTCGGAAGCCTTCATGCATTCTTGTGAAGAAGATTGCGAAACAGATGTTTTTGACCCTTATTCTTACCGGGTAAGCGTTGTTCTTCCGGGCTTTGCTTATCGTTTCCAGGATCCTGATTTCAGACGCTATGCCGAAACAGTTATCAGACAGGAGATTCCGGCCCATGTTTTAGCAAAAATTTGTTGGGTGGGAGATCGATTGACAGAAACAGAAACTGCTCAGAATGACTTGTCTGAATTTGAAGTGGCCTTTAAAAAATACCTTTTAGATAAATCGAGAAACAATATTGTCAACCTTGGAAACAGCATTACAGATTTATTAACTGCTCTTACCCATTTAAACAATATTTATAGACCGGGAAGACTTCTGGACTGCGCAATGGATGACAATGACAGCTTAGACGGAAAAATCATATTAGGACAATCAAACATATAAAAACCGAAAAACAATGAATGCTAAATTAGATAATATAACAACCCAATATAGAAAGTTCAACGAAAATCAAGCGTTAACAGAAGGGCAATTAAACGAATTTATAGACTATTTCGAAGACCAGGACAGGCTTTCAAGAACCCGCCTGAGCGGGGTGGGAGTAGTATGTGGTTTTCAATCGACATACATAGATTTTGTTTTGCAGCCTGATACTGTAATGGAAAAAAAGTCTGGATCTGAAGATAAAGCGATTGATCTTAATTTTAATACGATTGCAATTACACAAGGTGCCGGGGTTACCACAGATGGTGATTTAATAACGCTGCGCCATAAAACAGATAAAGAGGCAGAAGTTACTATCGATTTCACGACTAATACTTACAAATATTTTAGAAATTATATTGACAAGGTCGGATATAAGCATTTTCTTATTGGAGGGAAACAAATCCCTCTTTTAGAATTGATTACGCAGGAAGAATATACCCAATTAAAAAACCAAGGTGTTAATGTTGGAGATTTTAAGCACACAAAAGAAATCACCAATATCTATGGCAAAACCGTAATTCTGTATTTAGAAAGTTATTCCAATGAAGAATCACCATGTCAGGATGCAGATTGTGACAATACCGGTGCAGAGCAGGTATCTAATCTCAAAGTGCTTTTAGCAGATTCAAATTCTGTTTTAGATCTTATCAAGAAGGGGGATGCAAAAGACACCATCTATAATGTTCACAATTCTTATGAAGAGCTTTTTGATCAGTTGCCTAAAATAGAAGCCAAAAGAGTTATTCTGGACCCTGCTGTTGTATCAGCAAGGCAATTGAAAGAGAAATTCCAAAATGCCATTGGTTCTGTTGCAGAATTAAGCAATGGGTTTAATGCAATTGCAAGTACTTTTAATGTGAGTGTCAATCTGGGAGGACAATCCCTTTTTGATAAATTGGATTCTTTACTTAAGAATACGGTACGAGGTTTTGACGACTATCAGTATCGATATGACTTGCTAAAAGATTTAATTGATACTTACAATGAAATAAAAGGATTGATCCTGCATCTTAATGCGGAATGCTGTCCGGCTATAGCTTCATTCCCTAAACACCTTATGTTGGGGGCTGTTGGAGCAGCGCAGGAATTAGGAAAATATATTCCACTCCGTCACGGTTTTTACCATTCACCTGTAACCACAAATGATGATGAGAACTACGAAAGAGTCGTAATGCTTGCCAATCGTTTTGTACAGAAAATAAATGGATTTCAATCGTATATGGGAGCCATTAAAATTACTCCTTCCAATCTCTATGTCAGATTAGGTGAAAAAGCAATCCCTTATTATTATAATGTAGATAAGCCATTATTGGCTCAATGGAACTTTGAAAAAACAAAAACCGATAGAGAAACTTACAATTTAAGTTATCACACAGCCAATCTGGCCGGGGACGATTTTGTTCAGAATCCGTTGATTTATAATATTGATAACAATGATTTCTATAGAATTGAAGGCCATTTAACATTGCCTTACAAAACAGCCTTACAAAATATCAATGATCTTAAAACAAAATACGGATTAGCCTTTGATGTTATTGCTTTGGTTTTAGAGAAAGGTGAAAAACCTACTGGTGATGTATCCAATGAAAAAACAGTATCAATAGACGACCTTAGAAAACAATTAACATCAATTTCCAGTGATATCAGTAATAGAAAAGGGGATTCACAAAACACCTTACTAAATATTTCTAAGTTAGACGAGAAATTAAGACTGTTAAATAAAGCTGAATTCGCAAAAGACGGATCAGCAGAAGGAATTACTGTAGTAAAACAAGATCCTAAAAAAGATGATGTTGTAAGCGAACTGTTAAGCGAATTTTTAGAAAGAAAATCGGGCTTAGAGCATGTAGCCGGTGTAGAGCCGGGTGGAACCTTTGTCTTAATTTACGCATCAGAAACGTACAATCAGGTTCTTGCAGATTTCTCATTACCTTATCTGTGCTGTTCTAAAAAGGAACCTGTATTCCTGATGCTGCCAGACAGTAAACTATGTCAGAAAGATGCTCCGATTGCTATGACAATCGTTCCGCAAAACGGAGAAGTAAAAGCATTTATAAATGGTACTCAGATCCCTGCGGTTACACAATCCGGAGGCCAAAGCTTCTTCGATCCTGGTTTGGTTAACGCAGCTTATTTTGGACAAACCATTACGTTTACGGTTAATGATGATCTGGTGGAAGCACAGATGGTCGTTTATCCACAACCAAATGTATCTGTTACCACAGGAGGTGTGAGCTATGATGCTCCTACAACGGACGAAAATGCAAACAATCCGGATGCTACGGTTGAATTTAAAGTTGCCGGGGACTTTACAGGTCTTACGTTTACTTGGAATTTTGATGATGGTACTCCAGTACAGCATAATGAGGCACCTGCTAACACAAAACTTCATGTGTACAAGCTTGTTGCGGGACAAGAAAAAACGTTCAATCCAACCCTTACAGTAACCAATGCTAATGGCTGTAGTACTGTGTATAAATTAGCTCCACTGAAATTAAAAGGTCAATCTACTATTGCTTGTTTAAGTGGTATGAGAGTGGTCATTCAGTATAGAGATGATATAGACACTGGTCACGTTTGTAATGATGCTACTTTCAACTTAACAGGAAATGGTATTGTAATAGGAGGTATAAATCCATATCCTGGCTTTATTGGAAACATACATTTAAGTAACACAGGAGGTAATCAGGATAGAAACAATCATAAACCTGGTACTCCTGCGCTGAGTAGATATAATGAAATTGTTATCAGTCAAGCCGAAGCTAAAACCATGGCTTCAAAAACAACAGATGGTTTTGTAGAGTTTTCACTTGAATGTGCTTTACCTGTTAATAATAGACCACCAACTGGTTGTCACCAAGATGTTGCCTATACAGAAATCTTCTTGGCAAATGCTACAGTTCCTATTTATAAAGGATATCCAAATGGGAATTTCTTAAAGATAAACCCTTGTACAGGAGTGACAAAATAATAGTCAAATAATAACTTCATAGGCAGTATAAATTGCCTATGAAGTTTATTAAAAGACCTTAATGAATCATTAAAAAATGAACAATAATGAATAATCAATTAAGTAATATAGCAGTCCAATACCGCAAATTCAGTAAAGGACAATACATAGAACACCCCCAGTTCAACGAGTTTTTAGATTTTTTTGAAGATCAGGACCGTTTGTCCAGAGTGCTGCTGCAGGGGGTAGGTGTTGTATGTGGTCTCAAACCAGATCTTATTTATACAAATAAGCTATTGAGCGGCATACAACTTTCTCAGGGGATGGCTATAACAACCGACGGAGATCTGCTGACTTTGAATAATACCAATGAGGTGAGTAAAGATCTGTATGTAAGTGATTTAAAAACCATCAAGATAGAAAGTAAAAAGTATAACTATTTTAAAAAATATGATAATTTTAAAGTAAATTATCCTGCATTTTACTATGGAAAAGACAACCAGATTGAGCTGTGGGAATTAGCAACAGATGAGGAAGCAAATTCTGGTTTTCAACCCATCAGCAATCTTTCAGATTTAGAAAATAAATATCTGTTGCTGTATCTGGAGGATTATGAAAAAGAAGTGAAACCTTGTAGGGGAGTTGATTGCGATAACCATGGAATCCAGCAAATTCGAAATCTTAAAGTATTAGTTACTACAGCTGATGGAATCAATTATATTCTTGGAAAAGATAAGATTATGCCTCATCCATTGTTTGTGGATGATATCCTGGGACCTGTGAAACAGGAGCGGGTTATTGTAGAACAGCTTATTTTAGAAAATGACATTGACACTCCTTTTTCCTTTACTGATTTAAGAGATCTGTATATCAAAGCTTTAGATAAAAATAAGTATGGTGAGGCTCTTTTTCAAAAAATCAATGCCATTTCTCAGTTTATGGGAACATCAGGAGCGAACCATTCAGTTTTCAAAAGCACATTAAATAAGTTTCTTGCTAAAGAATCTGGTTTTCAGTATGCTTATGATGTAGTGAAGGATTTGGCAGATACCTATTCTGAAATTATAAAGCTGCTTCCTAAAGCATTTACCAAGTGTCTTCCTGATGTAGTTTCTTTTCCTAAACATATCATGCTTGGGAAACTACTATCGGATACCCAATTAGATTTCTCAAGACATCAGTTTTATAACTCGCCTGTGTTGGATGATGAGAAAACAACACAAAGAGTCAAAGTGTTGATTAATCGTTTTAATCAGCAGGTACTGAGTTTTAAGTATCCGGACTTCGTTGAAATTGGGACTCAGCCAAAGATCAAAATTACTCCATCTCAAAAATTGAATCCTCTGAGCAACAAAGCGGTTCCTTTTTATTACGAGCTTTCAGTAGAACTTTTAAAAGCGTGGAACTTTGATAAAACAAGTAATCGGTCATTTACAGATAACCTTGCATATGATACAGGGTTTGCATTAAACGCACATATAAAAGATCCGTTGAGTTTTAATATCGATAAAAGTTCATTTTATAATATAGAAGGACATCAGGGATTGGATTATCAAACGGTTTTTGATCAAATAAAGGAAATCAGAGATAAGCAGCAGCTGGGATTTGATATTATGCTTGTGTCTTTAGATGAATTAAAAGATAATAAAGACCTGGTAAAAGACTATTTCAATGAATATCTAGAAAAACATCCGGGATTGGAACACAAACGGGGTGTTCAGCGGGGAGGTACATTTGTTATTGTTTATCAGAATATTGGGAGAGACAATAAAGTTGTCGCGGATTTTTCACTTCCGTACATATGCTGTACTCCAAAAAATAAAATTGAATTGAGCTTGCCAACCACGACTATTTGTATAGAATCCCGCCCTATACCTTTTAAAGTAATTCCGGCGAATGGAGAAGTGAAAGCCAATGTCAGTGCAAATGTAAAGGGTGGTGTGGAATTAATCGGCACGCAATATTTCTTTAATCCGAAAAAGGTAGACTTAAGTCTGCTTGATAAGGAAATTACCTTTACGGTCAACGGGAAACCTACTAATTGTAGTATCAAAGTGATTTCACAACCAAATATAAAAGTAGAAGTCGTTGAGCCTGTCATTTATTCTGGAGGAGATTCAAAATCAACAATCGTAAACTTTAAAGTTTCAGGACAAAATTTTGCAAACTATACTTACAATTGGGATTTCCTGGGTAATGATGTTTGGGTTCCTCTAAATCCAGATAAAAATGGATATGTGAGTTACAAGTATTCTAATCTGGATCCAAAAAATATTCCAGTAGTAAGGGTAAAAGTGAGTGGCGGCGGATGTACTGAGACGATACCTGTAAATTTACCCCAGACCAAAGAGTGTCCGGTGATTTCAAATATTAAATATACAGTTGTTGATAATGGTAATGGTACCCAAACATTCACATTTGATTGGGATTTACCTTCAGATCTTTCTGGAATAACAGGCTTGAATATTTATGATTCAAGTGATCTTGCAAATGGATGGCATTATGAATCTGGATCATACCGTCCACGAAGAACAATCACATTGCCTTTAGGTAAATACTCTATTAGATTCGGTTTAGTGGGTTCATGTAAAAATCCAGAAAACACGTTAGAACTTCCGGGATTTAATGATATTGGAATTATAAAAGATCCGAATAATCACCCACCGGTTGTATCAATCAAATGGAAGGATACTTCAGGAATTGAGGACAGGTTATGCAGACAGTCGGCTTGTAGTTTTGCAATTGATGTTTTTGCAACTGATCAGGATGGAGATATTGCAAATATTCAGATTTTTAAAAGTACTGATAATGGGACTACATGGAGTTCATTTGTTGGCAGTCTTACGGGGACAACATTTACAGATTCTATAAACAGAGCTGGTACGCAGTTGTATAAAGCAGTTGTTACAGATGTGAAAAACAATAAAACAACTTCAAATATCCTGTCTTATAAAAAAGAAAATCACCCACCGGTTGTATCAATCAAATGGAATGATATATTAGGAAATGGGGACAGGGTATGTACACAGCCTACTTGTAATTATGCGGTTGATGTTTATGCAAGCGATCAGGATGGAGATATTGTCAACGTTCAGATTCATAAAAGTATTAACAATGGGGCTACATGGAGTTTGTTTAATAGCAACTTTACCGGGACAACATTTACAGACTCTATAAGTGGGTTTGGTACAAATTTATATAAAGCGGTTGTAGTAGATGGAGAAAGTAATACCGTTACTTCAAACATTCTTTCCTATAAAAATGAATATCGTCCCACGGTTGTGATAGATAGCATTAGTTTTCCTAATAAAAATTGCTGTATTGTTGAGTTACCCACTATTATAGCTAATGCTGGCGGGGCTCAAAACCTTCTTTTATCTAATTTACCTACCAGGAGATTGGGATTAAAAGGATGGGGTAGAGGAGCAAATGAGCTTTTGTATTTCTGGAGCAAATTAGAAGGTCCGGATGTAATACTTGAAAACGTTAACAAAGATAACTTGATCATCAAGGATTTAAAAGTTGGAAAATATAGATTCCAGCTTTTGGTTAAGGATGCTAATAGTGATGCATTTGAAATCGATGTAGCAGAGATAAGAGTGGATTAAGAAACATATTCTTTGTGCTATATTTAATATAAAGGGGTGTTTTTTATCTTTTAGAATAATTATAACACCCCTTACATACTAGAAAAAATAAATAATAACAATAAACATAATATAATGGAAAAATGTGATGTTTCATTTAAAATAGAATACCAATCTTCCGAAACAATAAAAGATGCTTTTGTGAAATACAAATATCCACCGGGATCCTCCACTGTAGAGACCGTTGATATAAAGGCCGCATTGCTTCAGGATAGTAATTCAATAAAATTACCTGGCATTCAGGCTGTTGGTACTTATGAGTTGGATGTTGAATTGGCAATAAATGGAAGTGTTGCTACAAGCAGTGGTACTTTGAGAGTTGGAGGGTGTAACTCTTCTTGTGAAACTCCGAAGGTCTATGGGGTAAAAGTGTTGGAAAATGGCCAGCTAGTAATGGATTACGAGGTTGAGAATGTCGGCAATCTTGCGACATTGGAATATCAGATAGCGACAGATCCTGGCTTTAGAGATGAAGATATTATTTATTCAAAAGTAGGATTTAGTGATGTAAATTATACTAAATCTGAGAATATTGACATGAGACATGGAAATATTCCTGATAAAACTACTTTATACATAAGAATAAGAAAATATTGCAGGCCAAATGGAATTTCGGATTGGTCGGATTACGTTAAATTTGATTCTGGAATATGGGGGCTAGAAGCTTACTGCCTGTCTCCCAACGATGAGCGGAATCTAAACTCTCTTTGTCATGGAATCTTCCCTGCCTGGCTGTTGAAAGTGATTGTGAAGCCCACTCCACCAGATGTGGGTAGCCTAATTTATCTGACTAATGGTAAGCTTGCAATACCGGATAATATAAGAGAATTTGATCAAAATGCTCCCGAAAATTTGAAAAAAAGTGGAATCAGATGGATTACATTTCTAAGGTCCAATTCGGAGTTTAGTCCAAATTTAATTTATCGTGTACAGCCAGAAATTGCTGAAATAGGAGGCGTTGAAGAGGAGAAGTGCTATTATTAGAATATCTTACAATATGATTATCTGAAAGCCCCAATAAAATCCTCAAGAAATTGAGGATTTTATTCACCCGGGCTGTTATCTTCTGTTATTCTTACGTCTGGTGCTTATAATATTGAAAAGCTTTGCAACATCCTTGAGATGGATCTCGAAATCCTCATAATATTCGTTCAGAGAATGAAGCGTGATAATACCGTTCTCAACATCATGGTTGATAATTCTTTTTACCAGAATTCCTTTCTCTTTGTGAACGATTACAAAATCCCACTTGTCATAATGCAGCTTACTCATCCAGTAATCCTGTCTGATATTTCTGCATAGAATAATGTCGCCTTCCAGATAGCTTTCGTACGATCCGTTATCCATGCTGTCTCCTTTCACTTCAAAGCACATGTATTCACCTCGGTGTTCCACATCGTCAGTAAAAGGAATGGTAGGTAAACTTTCTATATATTCTTCATCTGCAAATCTACTTAGATAGCCAGCTTGTGCATATTGGTTAGCCAGCGGAACGTTCATGATTTTTAAATCCGAAAAAACAACAGGAGACGCACTGTCATTATTGAGTTCCTTTTGCTGTTCCAACAGTAAGTTGGTTACAAAATAAGCCGTTGTTTCCGGTATTTTTCGTTCGCCTTTTTCCCAATATTGAACAGCTCTGGTGCCTACTCCTATAGATTTTGCAATATCAGCCTGCTTCATGTTTAGTTTCTTTCTGATTTCTTTGAATTCTAAATAGTTCATTTTGATATGTTTATAGTTTATTTGTAAAAAAATATGAAAAATATTCTCTTTTGTGTTTTGAAAAACGAACAATGTTCGTATATTTGTTTCGCTGTTCAGATAGAACCGTACAAATATACAAAATTATATTTATAATCGAATGTTGTTTTAATATTTAAAATCCTTGTTTGAATTATATAAACCCCTGTAAACAAAAAGTTAAACAATGGTTTTTATACTTGATACGCTTTATAGTTAGACTTTGTTTTATCATGCGTTAATTAAAACAAAAAAATCTTTTGAATCTAATTAAGTGTAAAAAGTGCATTTTTTATAATAGTGATAATAGTTTTTTGTGCGTTTATTTTGTTCGGTTTTATCAGTGAGGAAAATGTGTTTATTTTTTTATTGATTTAAAAATGAAGCAGCTGTTGGCTCTTTGTTTTTCGAAAATATGAAATAGACTAAAAAATGCAGACTCACACTACTGGTCAACCTATAAAATATCGATTAATTATAATGATCAGTAAGATTGTTAATACATCCTAAAGAGGAGATAAAGTGTGTTAAACAAGCTCAATTATTTTTGAGAATAATTTAATATAGACAAATAGGATGTTGCGCTCTTTATAAACAAATACAAGAAGTAAATGCTGACTCTGTGTGCTTATAGAAGATCAATTCGTTATAAGCATCCATAGAATGATTTACAAAGAAGTAGAAGTTAGAAGAAAGAAGCCGGTGTATCCTTTCTATTAGAAAATACCTGGTATCAACTTTCTAAAAAACCAAAATTAAATAATGTAATTAGACATCTGTTTAAAGGCTTGAACCATGCCTTTAAGGCTTCTTATGTCCTCAATGAAAAGGGAAAAACATAAGAAATACGAAAACTCGTCTAATTCAAAAAAAACTTTTAGCATAAAAAAAACTTTTAACCATAAAAAAATGAAACGTAGTAAAGAATTAGTAGAGAAAAGAAAAGATTTCGTCATTGAATATGTAAAACGTAATCAAGATAAACAGATGAAAGTAATTGTTACCGAGCTAACAGAAATGTTGTTTTTGTCCGAAAGAACAATATATAATATTCTTCTTCAAAGTTAGTAAAACAAAGTTCAGGCAATGTATTCATAAATACTGCATTGAACCTCATTAAGATGATCTTTTAGAGAGAACTTATGAATTGGATCTAGAAATGAAAATATTCTAAAAAGATAGAAAAGGATTCAAAGTTATTATCCTGCCCCAATAACTACCCGTAGATCAGATGCATCAAAGGGTTATCCTGACCTCTTTCTCAAATGTAAATTGATAGTAAAATACTAAGGTGAAAAACGGTTTTTGCTTTTAAGTTCTATTGTTTTTATTGGAAACATAGGCCTGAAAAAAGAAACCGTCTGACCTTAGGTTAGTAGAGAAACCAATTTCAAAAAGAGTAAAAACAACTGTTCATTCAATACAACTTAGAAACCATGAAAAAAAAAGAAAAGAAAAAGAAGAAAAAAGATAAGGAAAAGCTGCAAAAGCCCCGTAAAGATATCAGTGATCTTATTGACGAATTAGCCTATCTGAATGAGACTGGAAATATCCGAAAAAGCAAAAGATTTTTAGATGATATGTACATGCTGGATCAGGAATAATGATACATCTGAAAATTGTAAAAAACAAAAATTTTTAATCAATAATATATAGCAAAAGAATGAATTTGGATAGTATAAAAGCCCTTTTAATCGGAACTGCAATAGCATTTTCAGGAGGGCTATTAAGAGTACTGGTCTCAATACAGAATAAGGAGAAGAAACAACCGTGGGAACATTTTATCACATTATTAATCGTTGTAATCGTTGGATTTACGATGAGTTATTTGATGAATAGAGCCGAATTACATGACAAATGGTATTCAACAGGAGTATTATTTGTACTTGGATATGGCTATGATAAATTCCTGAAAATGATCACTACCAATCTACCTAACTGGATTGATAAAGCAGTGAATCTTTTTATAGAAAACAGATATGGTATTAAGACCAACAGACAACCTGAAGAGGAGGAAGAGAAAAAAGATGATATCGTTCAGTAGAAAAATTGAGCAGGGAAAATTCCTTACTGCAACTACAGAATCTATCGTCTGAAAAGCAATTGATTCTCCCAAAAAAGAATGAATTTTGAAATTGAAAAACCATGAAAACTCAAATAAACAAGAGAAAAAATATAAGTGGCTCAGCAGTACCTGTTTCTCATCGCCAAGTTGAATAACCACTTCTAATTACTCAAATTCTTTAAAAAAGATCTACCATATCCGGTCAGATTTTTCACTTCAACAGGTAGGTATAAAGCACAACAATATAAGTTGTGCTTTATATACCTTTTAAAATAATATGTAATTAAAAACCAAGTCAATGAAAGCAGCAAAACCTGTAGAAAAAGACAATAAAGCCCACCAAAACCAAAATAAAAACCAAAAGGCTAAAAAACCTATAGTTATACCCCTGTCATTGGTGGAAGTTGTTAATACACAAATACAAACCCCTGAAACATCAGTCGCTAATGCCGGGCTTGAAAACCAGGATAGCAATAAAATGAACCTGAATGGTGCTATACCATCAGTTCATGGCTCGAAGACCATTTACGATCAAGGTGCTGAAATAATGTATAAAAAGCATCAGGAGAGCTTGGCGGAAACGGGAGATATCAATCATCCTGAGACCAAGAAGATGGAAAAAGGATATATAGCAACCTTGAATGTCAACCAGGTACAAGATTATAATAATATTAAATCTGGAAATCATATACCAAAGACGCCGGAAGAGCAGACCGCAGTTCGTCAAATGGTTAAAAATCAGGAAACTTCAGTAAAAACGACAAAAGAAGGAAAAAAAGAAGCATTAAAAAACATTAGCAGCAAATCTGAAGCCTCAAAACCCGTTGTAGATCAGAAACCAAAAGAGAAAGCAGTTGAGATTAAAATACCTTCAATTAAACCAACCTCATCCGAAGTTAATAGTAATAGCTCAAAAATGGTTGCAGATAAAAATGAAGTGCCTCGTTCAGATAATGCTATAGATAACAAAAAATCTAATAATAAAAAATTAAATTCAAAAACTAAAGGAGAAAAAGAAACAAAAGTTGTCATTCCTGATGATATTCAATCCGTTGTTACGCCAAGAATGGATAAGGCTGTTGATAGTGAGCAAGCCGAAATAGCTCCGGATGCACAAACGACAATCAACATAGTTGGGCTTGTTGCCGCGGCACAGGAGTTTAGGGACCAGGGAGTAGAAGCTAGAGATCAGGTAAAATCTCAAAACGAAGCCGCTAAAACACTAAAAAATAAGATTAAAGAAGTAGAAAAAGAAATTCAAAAATCAGACGCTGATTTAGAAAAATCAGAAGATAGTATAGAAACGAAAGAAGCTTTAATCAAAAAATTAGAAAAAGGACTTGAAACCTCAGTAAAAAGACAACAAAAGGTAGAACAGGAGGTAGGAATATATCAACAGGAATATAATAAAAATAAGACCAAAGCAAATGATTTCAATAACGAAGCAAAAAGTTTACTCGGAGGATCTCAAAAACATCAAGATCCAAAAAATGCTGATTCAGGAAACCTTACTAGAAAATTAAATGAATTAAATACTAACGCCGGTACGATAAATCAAGCGGTATCTCAGGCAGGAAATACAACTCAAAAATTATCTCAGGAAGCTCAACAAGCTAAAGGTAAGAATACAAAGATACAGGGCGAAATAATGTCTTCTAGAGCGTCAATACGAAAATCAAAAGCTAAACTTGCGGCAGATACTAAAAAGAATAAAGAAGCAAAAAGAGAGTTAGGACAACTTAACCCAAGACTAAAACAGGTAGAATCGCAAAGTAAGAAATTAAACCAGGAAGCAAATGCCTTGTTATTGGATTCTTACATTATTGAGCATGAAGTGATTAAAACTCAAAATGCTTATTATACCAATATGTCGACCGTTGAGGGACGAAATAGTTTAATACAAAAAGAAAAAGATAAAATTCAACAAACACCAAGAGAACTTAATGAGGCAGAGCGTTTGTTAGTTGATTTTACACAATTAAAAACAGAAGATGAACAAGTAGTCTTTCTAAGGCAATTAAGCCCAAGTCAACAAAATTTATTAAGAGATAAATTTGAAGAAGTAAATGCTAATTATGACAGTGATCAATCAGAGCATCAAAGCTTAATTGACCAAAATGTTGAGAGTATCAGAAATTCTCAAATAGAGGTCTTTAACAACAAACGTAAAGATGCTTTACAGAAACCATTAAACTTAGTAACCAAAAATCTGAATAGAATTACCGGTTTAAAAAGATTATGGATGTCTATATCTATTGCATTTTCAGACATTTGGAATGACGTTACATCCATTACCTGGACTGATGTAGGTAAATTTATTGAATCAATTTTTAGTCCTAAAGCATGGGTGGAGGCTATTTCAGGATCTATAAGTGGTATTTGGGATGATTTGACAAGCTGGAAAGGATTCTCAGAAGATCCGGTAGGAATGATTCTTCAAAAAGCCGCTGGAATAGCCAATAAAGTACTTGTCATAGCCGGTGTAATTACAGGTATATTAGGGATATTAACATTAGCGGCCGCCGTAGGATCAATTTTCACTTTAGGTGGTTTAGCACCATTAGCAGCTTGGCTGGGAGGAGCTACAATAACGATGGGAACCATTACATTCTGGATTGGTGCCATAGCGTTAGGATTGAATATACTCAACGGAATTAAAAATATTTATGATGTACATACGGCAAAGACGGCTGAAGTTTTATTTAAAAACTCTGGCGAATTAAAAAGTGATATTACCAATTCGGGTATGGCTATTTTGGCAATGATAGGTGGGAAAGCCTCGAAAAAAGGAGGAGCTTCAATAAAAGATTTGGCAAAAAGAAACCCAAAAACTTTTGGTAAGCGAATGTTCATTACGGCAAGAAATGGAATAAAAGCAAGTATTGTTTCTATCCCTAGAAAAATAACCTCTGTTTTCAAAAAAGAGACATGGATTAAAGCATCCCAACGTTTTAAAACAGCTTATAAAAAAGCACAGGAATGGGTTACTGAACCTTTCAAGAAAAAATCTACAACACCGCCAAGCCGAAACTTGAATCAACTTCCTTTTGAAGAGCAGACCGTTCCAGACAGAATGCATGAACAGCCTGTAAGAAGTGAAAGAAGTAATGCAAAATCCAATATTAAGGAAGAGGATGTGAAACCAGCTCCAGTGCAGGAAAATGTATATGAAGAAAGCATATTCAGACAAGATAACAGACCTTATTCTCCTGCAGGTTCAAAAGAAGGAAGGATAAAATCTCACATTAATGAAGAAGGAAATTTAACTCCCGCAGACAAAAACGGAAGTGCTACTGTTTCAGATCACGTAAGAGGAAGTGAGCCAATGAAAAGCAAAAGCCCTTATACTTCTTTCTCAGATGAAGGTCCTGGTATAGGCAAAACCTACGGAGACAATGTAATTGAAGTTGATATCAAAAAGCTGGAAGCTGATATTGCTGCAGGTAAAATAAGTGAGGTAGAGGTATTAAGACCGGAAAAAGTACAAGCTGAATTACAAGCCAAAATAGATCAGGCGATGAAAAGATTTGAAGAAAGTCCAACGCCTAAAAATCAAAAAAGAGTAGATGATGCGGTAAGAGATCTTAACAACAGTGTCAGAGACAAAGAGATTTTAATTAAAGGTGAAATTCCTGCTGAGTATTTTAAGGTAAAATCTACTAAAAATAGTGTTTCTAAGAATATTTTACCAAAAGAAGACCCTCACATAGTAGGGAATAAAAAAACGTATGGACTAAAAAGTAAGGAGCAAAATAATAAAATTAGCTCAACACAAAACCGTACATTTGATGAGAGCTTAGGACCACTAGCTAATCAAGAAGCTCAATGGATCAATGAAAGTAGCCATTGGAGGGATACTAACTATGGACCAAAACCAGGATTAGCTGCAACAGAACAAACCATAGCTACAGGTACGGTTCAAATGGAATTACATCCTAACTTTAATAATTTAGTAAATGAAATGGAAGGATTAGGATATAAAGTTACCATTATAGAACAGGATTTTGGAAAGATAAAAATTGATCCTGAAGTTAAGGTTAGAACTATCACTGAAGGAGATGAATTTATCCGATACGAAAAAGAAGTTGTATTGATAAAAGAAATGGATTATAATACAGTTCTACATGAACATGGACATGTAATGCAGATTGAAAAAATGATTAATGAAGGACTTAATTTACCCACACCAAAAGGATTTTTTAGAGAAAATGGAAATTTTGCAACAACATTTAAGGGAAACAGTAATGCTATTAAAATCTTAGAATATCATAATCGATTAAAAGATTTATCGCGATTAAAAGAGATGAAAAAAGCAGGGGTAAAAGTTTCTGATACTTCTTTAAAGCAAGCTCAACATGGAGTGAATGAATATAGGACTGAATTTGACAAAATAGTGCAAAAGAGTAACTATAGTACTAGTGGGATGTCAACCATTAAAGAATATATAGGTTCTATTTACGATGAAATTAAACAATTAGAAAATAAATTAAAATAATAACATTATGAATATAAAAAGAGAATTTAATTACTCTATCTGCTACTTTGATTCTACATATGAAGATTCAGATATTCTATTCAATTATGCAAAGGATTTTGGTAACGAGAAGGTAAAAGATGTTTTTGGAATAAGCTTAGGGTGGGGAGGAGTAGAAATAGTCTTTTTACCAAAAATTGAAAATATAGAAAATTTTTGGCCCCCTATAGCGAATTATGACCTTAATCAACAAGCAGAAGATATATATAAAGCAATACTATTTGGTGAATCTTATATTGTCATGCCTTGCAATGAGTGGGCAGGACAAGTGAAAGTTTTAGAGCCTGATATTAAGAATTCTTTAATTCAGTCTAAAAAAGAAATGATATTTAAATATAAAAGTCTTATTTTTTTTATTAGTGAACAGGAATATGAAATTTATAAACAAGAAGCAAAAGAAATACAAGAACTAAATACTTTAGAAGAAGAAAAAGAGTATTTAATTATAAGCCATACTCGAACAGAAGATTTAGAAAAGCGTATGAAAATTCCTGTATTCATAAAAGAGAAGATTATTCCTTGTTTTGATAAGCATGATCTTCACTCTATAGAAAGAATAAGAGATGAAAACGATAATATTATCTTTTCTAGATTTTAATACATTTAATATCAAAGTGTAATTTTAACATTAGTTATAGGAAATAAATAAAAAATAACATATTTCTATTTAAGTTAATGTTGGATAATTTTGGTGTTTATGAGAAGTCATATCTATTCAACACTCACTAATAGCCAGTTATAAAAAGATTAATTATTTAAAAGATTCACATAAAGGTTTTTATTATAATTGTGGACATTATTATAAACTATCACCAATCAAAAAATATTTAAGGAGATAACTGTTCTTATGTTAGTCTTTTAAAATAAAAAAATAATAAAATGAACAACCAAATAAACGAACTCCTTTATCACTATAATGAAGAAGGAAACGAAGGAAACGATTTAAAGGAAGTACAACTCCTTGAAAAAATAGATCCAGACAGAGTTGAACAATTAAAATTGCTTCTTCATAATGACAATCAATATATTGCTTATCAAGCCATGCTTATTTTATTGGCGTGGGCAATACCGGAAGGTTTTAGGCAACTTGATCAGTTCATTTCTGAAAAATGGGATGAAAAAGAAAATTTTGAATCCCATAGACTCCATAGTGAAGATAATGTATATGATGTAATTACAAACGCCTTATATATTGCTACATTAAATGGAAAGACCGAGCAGGAACTTTATCCATATATTAAACATTTTTTGAATATATATGGTGATAAATTTTTTGAATCCAATCTAAAAGATTTTCTCTTAAAGAAGAATTGCAGACCACTTGTAAATGAAATAGAACAGGCAATACAGGCTGCTTTAGAAAATAAAAGATACTATCAGGCAAGTCAGCTGTTTCCGGTTATTGTTCATTATAACAAAAATACTTTTAATAAATACAAAGATATTTTTAGTCCTTTAATAAGCGAGGATAATAGAATTGTATATAATATAGAAGAAGCAGAAAAAAGCATCTAATAGATTTATTATAAGTTTTAAAGAAAGCGGTTTTATTAGATAATAAAACCGCTTTCTTGTTGTGAAAAAAGGAGAGAACTAAAACCAGAGATAGAAATAATACCTATAGAAGAAATAAAATTTTAGAATTAGTAAAGCTCAAAAGGTTTTGTTTTTTCAGATGCTTATTTCGTTAAAATATCGTAATGATAACATAAAGGTATTCTGTATTTCAATAAAACTTTCTGCATTGTGACAAAAATATAGAAGTTTCGATGTAACTTTAAAACATGTAAGTGAAATTAATAACCCATTAAAATCTTCAAACCATGAAAAAAATACTACTCATTTGCTCCCTCCTTTTTAGCCTTTCCATTATACGCGCTCAAACCATAGAATCCGGAAGCCACAATACTACAGGGTATATCAAGAGTGATGGGACCATAGAAAACAGCAGTCATTCAACAGTGGGGTATATTAAAGGTGACGGAACTATTGAAAACAAGAGCCACAGCACCATTGGCTATATCAAAAGTGACGGCACTATAGAAAACAGCAGTCATTCTACGGTGGGGTATGTAAAAAGCAACGGGACAGTAGAAAACAGCAGCCATTCAACCATTGGCTACATCAAAGACGATGGAACGGTAGAAAACAGCAGTCACAGTACTATTGGCTATGCCAGAGGAGTTAGAAAAGAATGGGCCGCAGTAGTATATTTCTTTTTTAAATTTAATTGATCACTAGCTCTGCGAAGAAGAAATAATCTCGCTGGACCTATAAGGTAAAATAAAAAGGCTTGGATTTTATAATCCAAGCCTTTTTCAATGATAAACATAGGTGGGTTGATCTTTAAATAAGTTTTCGATACACTTTTGCCTGTCTTTATGACGAAAAAATATTCAATCTGACAAAACACAGCGGTCTATAATTATTCTGAAAAATAGGGTTACTGCAACTACAGAATAGAGGGCTCCAAAAACTTTCACAGGAATGAAAAAAAGATGAATTTTGGTCTTAGAAATTAAGTAACCAATCATCTGATTCTAAAAGATAGGGGTTACTGCAACTACAGAATAGAGGACTCCAAAAACTTTCACGGGAATGAAAAAATGATGAATTTTGAACTTTAAATCATCAATAGCAAAAAGCGATAAAAGAGTAATTATACTCATGATATAAGTAGTAAAAATAGAAAAGAATTATGGAAGAAAATAAAGTAACCACCAGAAACAAGTTAAAAACCTATTTTGAAACAGGTAAACATCCGACACAAGGTCAATTTTCAGATTTGATAGATTCCTTAAAACATAAAGAAGATGTATTGACCAATAGAGAAATGGCAATCCTTGCCAATAGTTTGGCAAGAATTGATAATGCATTTATTTATTATAGTACAAATAGCGCCGGAAATTTAAAATTTCCAATTGTTATAAGCTCACAGGGTGAGGATGATCAGGTGATTACAATACAAGAAACTGACAATGTCGTGGTAAAGCAATTCTTATTAGGCAGTGCACCTTACACCATTAAAGCAAAAGGATTTTCAGGAGGAGAATTGAAAGAAACCGAATATTATAGTTTGGGTTATCAATTCAACCAGACCTACACCATTAGTAGACTCTTCGGAAATAATCTGAATACAATTCCTGATGGTTTTGAGCTCGGAATACTGGAGGGTAAAAGGATGCCCATACAAATTTACAAACAGAATTTCGGAAAGAAAGTAATGGTTGTAAACACAATTGTTAAGTTTGTTAATAACACAGAAATACCTATCCAATATAGAATAGCGGCAGGCGGCTGGAATGACAGATTTAGGAATGAAGACACTGTTACCGATCATTATAATGTAGCAGATTATCTGTCTTTTTATTATAGTGCTGATCTTCAGGCAAGTAATAAGTCTATAAGCTGTGAGGTCTATAATGCAGATAACAACAGCCTTTTAGCAACAACTTTATTACATGCAGGGTCAAATAGTGACTATTGGGGTGGAGAGCAGTTAATGGAAGGACTCAGAAATATAAGAATCGAATGTAATTATTCTAAAAATGAAAAATAATCAAGCTGAAGATATTTGGGCAAGAATCAACATCTTAAAACTGTACACCATTTCTGAAAAAATAAGGATTATGGCAACTACAGAGCGGAAAGCTCAGAAAGCTGTTACAGCAGCAAATAAAAGATGAATTTTGGCCTTTACATCATAAATAATAAATGGATCCAAAAAGCAATATGCCTATAAAATAAGCTGTAAAAAATATTAAAATAGTATGGAAAAAGATAATTTAACTACGAGAGACAAGCTAAAAACCTATTTTGAAACAGGTAAATATCCGACACAAAATCAATTTTCAGATCTGATAGATTCTTTAAAACATAAGGGTGATAATCTGAGCAATAAAGAGGCGGTAATCATTGCCAATAGTTTGCAAAGTATAGATAACGCAAATATTTTCTATTCTGGAATTAATATTGGAGATAAAAAATTCATAGCTGCCATAGGTTCAAAGGATGAGGAAGATCAGATGATTACCATAAGAGAATACCGTGGCGATGAAAAACGATACTTATTCGGCAGTTCACCCTATACCATTAAAGCAAAAGAATTCCCGGTAGAAGGATTAGAAGGAACCGAATACTATTATTTGAGCTGTAATATAGGGGAGGCCTTCACGATAACTAAAATGTTCGGAAATAATCTGCCCGCGATTCCTGATGGGTTTGAATTTGGAACCGGGGAGAGTAGAATACTGTACTTACGGATATTCAAAGAAGATTTTGGAAAAAAAGTCAACATTGTAAACACAAACATTAAGTTTGTTAATACAACACAGGCTGCCATTCGATATACAGTACAATCAACTTATTGGGGACATCAGTATACCTCTAAAGACATCATTACCGATCATTATGATGAGTGGGATTATTTGGAATTTGGCTATAGAGCAGACCTTCGTGAGATCAATCAGTCCATAGAATGTAAGGTCTATGATGCAGATAGGGACACACTTTTAATGAAAGCTTCTTTACATGCGGGACAAAATAATCAAGATATTGCTGGGGGTGATCGGGTAAAGGGAATCAGAAATATAAGAATCGAATGTAATTATGCTGTTATTGGAAAATAATCAAACTGAAAATATTTGAGGAAAAATCAACATTTTAAAAACTCATAAGTCTTTGTAAAGAAACTTTAGGGAACGTGGAAACCGTTATAAAGCAAGGTTAAAAGAGAATTAAATATTTTAAAAATTCACCCAAATGTATTAGAAAAAATACAAGGGTGGAAATTTAAAACCAATTGACCAATCATTTGATGATTAGAAAATAAGAGCTACTGCAACTACAGGATAGGAAGGGCGAAAAACTTTGATAAGAACAAAAAAGTGATTAATTTTGAACTGTAAATCATAACACCAATAGCAATTGCTGTTAGGTAACAAAATACAAACCGTATCCTCTTAATATAAAATGATGTAGGATCGCAGGACGGGAAGATGTAATCAACTCCATTACTCATTACTAAAATACACTCTCACTCGAGTACAATTTTTCAATAATAGAAAGTCTTTTGCCCCTGAAATCTTGGAACGTTCTGATGTTCAAAAATCAGGAACTCATCCAGGAGGCATAATAAAGGCTGATCAGATCTATTTTTTTTTCAAAAATAAATAACACATTTCGTGCAAACGGAACACAAAAGCTTTGTTAGAAACAATGAAGAGTGAGTTTTTGAAATTGAACATGTAATTATCTGATTATTATGAAATAAGAGTTACTGCAACTACAGGATAGAGAGGCCGAAAAACTTTTATTAGACCAAAAAAAAGAGGAATTTTGCTCTGTAAATAATAGATAATAATTGAATCCAGAAAGACAGTTACACGAAGAACATAAGCACTAAAGAAAATTAAAATAATCATGGAAGAAAACAATAAATTTACCCAAAGAGAGGAGTTGAAAACCTATTTTGAAACCGGTAAATATCCAACACAAAGTCAATTTGGCCAATTCATAGATAATTATGTCCATTTAAATGAGTTTAATTTCGGACTGGAGGTAAAGGCATCAGGAAATTGGAAGGGAAAAAACTATCATTTCTATGTAGCTGAAAATATCCAGAATTCAGGAAGAGGACATATAAACATTGAAGATGATGGGACAGGAGCACCGAAGATAGATAAATATAAGCATGTTTTAAGTGGTAATGTAAAATATAAATTACTCAATATAAAATTATCAAACGACTTAGATATTGATAAATACCAGCCTCAGATTATCATCAAACGATACAAGCAGAAAAAAAGGCTTCAAAGTGGTCATTTAAAAAAGTCTGGTTATTACAAGGAGCGTCCATTAGATGCAAAATCTTTGGGTAGACAGTCCGAATATCCTGTAACATCTAATGAAATGGTGATCGATATTAATCCTATTAACTATTTCAGACCCAATGCAAGTTTAAAAGAATTTTATCCATCAGGTACCTTCAACAGACCTGGTTCATTTAGATATTCAGTTCATCATAGAAAACCATTTTCTCTTATTCAAATGCTTTTGGAAATTAATGTGAATGGAAAAAAATACAGATCGGCTCCAGTTAATATAAAAATTATTTTAGGACGAGACGATACTGATGTGATCAATTATATTATTGATTAATACATACCCTCAATCGAGTAAGATCCTCAATAATGGGAAGCCTTTTGCGTCTGGAATACTGGAATTTTCTAATGAGCGATCATAAGAATCTCATCCATGAAGCAGAACGATAGATTGTGAAATCTAGAGTTTTCTTTCAGGCGCAGGATTAATTCTTTAAAAAGTAGGAATTCCAATGAGTGAGAAACTTTCCACAAAGAACCGCTACGGCAGTTTGGGTAAGACTCTCTAATGTGAGATACTTTTCGGTTGAGGTTTATTAAAGCAAACCTCAGAATAGAGTGGAGACATCTGTAGTACAGATTTAATACACCCTATTTTATCAACATACAAAAATACCCTCAATCGAGTAAGATCCTTAATAATGGGAAGCCTTTTGCGTCTGGAATACTGGAATTTTCTAATGAGTGATCATAAGAATCTCATCCATGAAGCAGAACGATAGATTATTAATTCTAGAGTTTTCTTTCAGGCGTAGGATCGATTCTTTAAAAAGTAGGAATTCCAATGAGTGAGAAACTTTCCACAAAGAACGGCTACGGCAGTTTGGGTAAGACTCTCTAATGTGAGATACTTTTCGGTTGAGGTTTTCTTTTTAGCAGCCTATTAAAGGATGCTTTCAAAAATATAAAAGACTAAAAAACCAATGGAGCCTAAACAAATACAAAAATTATTTACTCATTTAGAACAGGTTATTACATGGCGTATCAATAATTCTTCGGAAGATTTTACTATAGGAGCACCTGAGTTTAAACCTAATGACCATGAAGGCTTTCAATTAGGCGACTATATTTCAGGGAAAGAGCTTGCCCATCAGGAAGTTGTTATTCTTCTAATGGCTTTATTACCACGATTGGATCCATCATTGCTGAAACGCATTTATCTGGAGTTCCCCAATACAATGCTGTTTGACTTTTGTTCAACCAATGATAATGGCAGGCTCTTTTATCCTACAGTTCAGGCGATACAATATATTCTGGGTGGAGATAATATTTCAGAACGATTGAAAGCGCTGGATTATTTGAGTCCGGATTCGGTTTTGATAAAAGAAGAACTCATTGTTTTTTCAAATTCAGCGTACGAGTATGCCTCAATGAACAGCCAGATAAGCATCCACCACGAAGCTTTTAATACATTAATTTTTGGATCAGAAGTATTGCCGAAAATGAGCAATGATTTTCCGGCAGAACAGTTGCAGACGGGTAGATCCTGGACAGACCTGATACTTCCTCAAGCCACGTTACATGAACTTCAGAGTATTGAAGCCTGGTACAACAGCAGCCGGATTCTTATGGAAGACTGGGACATGCAGAAAAAACTTAAGCCGGGCTTCAGGGTATTGTTCTATGGAGAACCGGGAACCGGAAAAACTCTTGCAGCCAGCCTTTTAGGGAAATATATTAAACGACCTATTTTCAGAGTGGATGTTTCCATGCTGGTCTCAAAATATATCGGAGAAACAGAAAAACAACTGTCAAAATTATTTGACAAAGCTGAAAATAAAAACTGGATTTTATTTTTTGATGAAGCGGATGCTATTTTCGGAAAACGAACCTCTGTAAGAGATGCTCACGATAAATATGCCAATCAGGAAGTTTCCTATTTGCTGCAGCGGATAGAAACATTTTCAGGGCTTATTATTCTGGCATCCAACTTTAAAAATAATATGGATAAAGCCTTTACGCGACGCTTTCATAGCTGCATACAATTCAACAATCCAAAGCATGAAGAGCGTCTGCGTATCTGGCAGCAAAATTTACCCAAACAATTACAGCTTGAAGACATCAATCTGGAACACATCGCCAAACGATACGAACTCACCGGCTCTAATATTATGAACGTCATACAGGATGTAAGTTTAAAAACAATTGCATTAAAAGAATCTGGGTACAAAGTAAGCTTAGATATGTTATTAGAAAGTATCAAAAAAGAATATGTGAAAGAAGATAAAATATTTACATAAGAACCGGTGATGTAAACTCATTCAATTTTAAAAATAAGACCGATGAAAACAAATATTCTATTATTGCTTCTATTGAGCTGTCTCTTATTGGGCTGCCGAAGTAAGCAGAAAATGACAACCACTTATAAAGAAGATAGAAAAGAAACGGAAAAAGTGAAAACGGATTCTTTGAGCGTACACCACTCAACATCAATTCAAAATGAATATGCTGATACTTTAGTACAGGAAAAGAAAGATGAAATATCCGGAGATCTGTTGATTACAGGAAAATCTGATACATCCAATCCCTTTGTTTATCATAATGTTATAGGGAGTGATACTGTTCAAAGTATTTCCATCATGGGAAATGCAGAATACACAATCAATACCCATTATACAAAGGCTGATCGTAAAAAATCAGAAGTTAAAAAATCAGTGTTTACAAATAGTATTCAGGATTCAGCTCAGAAAGTAGTTTCAAAAGAAGCCGTCAAAGAAGCAGCATCGAAAGTCACTGAAGAAACAAAAAAAGTAACAGTGAGTGGATTTGAAATTGCAGCCTGGATTTTCATTACCATCTTGGGAATCACTTTAATACTTCTCTTTTTCACCTATAAATATTTTAAAAAATGAAAACATCACAAAAAGGAATAAACCTGATTCTATCATTTGAAGGTTTCAGTTCCAAGCCTTACCTCGATTCCGCAAAAATTCCTACCATAGGATACGGAAATACCTATTACCCAGGTGGAAAGAAAGTAACTATGACAGATCCTGCCATCAGCAAAGAAAAAGGAGTAGAACTGTTTTCATCTGTTTTACCAACGTATGAAAAAATAGTGTACAATAAAATCAAAGTAGGGCTTACCCAAAATCAATTTGATGCGCTTGTATCGCACACTTACAATACTGGAGGCTCAGATGGTTTGTTTTCTTTAGTCAATAAAAAAGCAGGAGAGTCTGAGATCAGAAATTGGTTCACCACGAAATATATTACCGCTGGCGGAAAAACCTTAAATGGTTTGATCCGAAGAAGAAAAGCGGAAGCGGATATGTTTTTTGCGAAATAAATGATCCCCACTATTAGGTGGGGATTGTTTATTTTTTAGTAAAATTTTCTAAATAATACTTTTCAGCCAGTCTTTCTTTATTGGCAATTGATAAGTCCAATGGAAGCGCATCAATATAGATTTTTTTTATGAAATTTGCCTCAAATTGCAATATCTCAGAATAGTAATCTTTAATCATGTTGGTAACAACTGAGGGGTTATCAATGTGTTCCATAATTAACTTGTTTACGTATGTAATAGGTGTTTCCATATGTTTTTTTGGTTGATCAAATATATAAATAAAATATTTGGAATGTAATTTTGTTTTATGTTCTAGTTTATATCAATGTAATTTCGTAAAACATTGATCATATCATTGTATGATGTTTTTGTAATTAAGGTTCTTCCTCTGCCAGTTAGAATTACACAAGATCCATCAACATCATTAACGGATTCAATATCTGATATTTCAAGAGTAGTAAAACTTCCATCGATTAATTGAATTTGTATTGTCATATATTTATGTTTTTACCCAAATTTATAAAACTTTAATAATATGAAATTGGAGTTTATATTATTAATGCTAAAGAAGTAGTCTTCATTGTTAGATGGGGAGTTTTTGTTTTTTAGGCATTGTAATTTATAATGAGAAGTATTCTCCATACTTACTATTTTCTATATCATTTAGAAAATCTGTAAACATTTTTTGATTTACGATTGAATCTGTTTTTACATTAAATATAATATTTTGGTATTTGGGCTCGTAATAGAAATCACAAATTTCTGAAAAACTTTCATTATAAATGCTTTTCAGAAACTCTTCAATTTCCTTCTTTGTAAATCTTGGATCAGAACTATTAGACATGTTTAATTTAAATTCGGGATACTTTGGAATAAGCTCTTCGATTTTATCGATAATCTTTTGTAGTTCATAAGTAGCTAATGTTCCGCTGAACGTGCTACGTAAATAATCATCTCTATAAACATCTTCGGTCTTATCCCCTCCTGAAGCTATTTTATACACTTTTTCATTTCTTCCAATCCAATATATCATTAAATCGCTGGCATTTTGCATTTGCTTTTTACCCAATGCTTTAATCCCTTTGGTTCTGCCATGATTAAAATCATGATAACCATCGCTAAATTCTTTAAATTGACTCTTGATAATTCTTAATATTTCTTTAATTTCATCAATCTCAGTATTTTCCATGTATTAAAATTTTATCACTCAAGATACTACTTTCCAGAAATATGACCCTTACGGTTTCCCGTAGAGTTATAACTACAATTGTATCCGGGAAAATACGGGGATTATTATGATGCGTATTATAAATAAATATATCTTTTAATGGTGATAATTTTTATATTAAAATATCTAGTGTTAATAGTGGTTTACTTAATGTTTTTATTTCACGCTAATTTATTTTACATAGCTTTTGATACCACAATCCTTTTTATGAAGGTTTTGTTTTTATATATTTAAATGTTCGATTAATTTATATTTCGGATTTTATGTATTCAACCTCCAATACTGGAGGTTTTTTAAATTTTAATGATGCATGACAAACCATGTCGGTTACTTTGTCGTATATAAAACAGAAGTGGTAATACTACAGTGAAAATTATAAGGTTTAAAAATAAAGCTCATGTTTAATTGAGTTTTCATGGTTATTAGTTTTTATCCTCGGAGAGATCCGGGGATTTTTTTGTTTTTTCTCAGGTCCGGTAAAAGATCCCATTCAAACTATTGTTTTATTGTTGTTTAAAATTGCAACAATTTTGTTTCGTGAAATTACGAGGCACCATCAAGGAATCAACACATCCTTATAAAAATACAATGATAATTGAATTTCAGGATGATAAGAAAAAACTGCTTTTTAAAGTGAAATGTTCTTTCAATCCTATGTGATAGAGCTGTAGAATTTCATTGAATACACGATAAAAGATAATTCTGCAACTAAAATAAAAAGGTGTCAGATTTTAAGTTATTGGATACTTATTTTTTAGACTTCCTTCCTCTTGATAATTTCAATATTTGGATTTTGATCGAATTAATGTATTTTTATACAAATTAAAATATGAATATAAAGATAGAAACTGATAAGTTTGAGGTGCTTGCAAGTGGATCCGTAGTTACCAATTTTAAGGATCCACTATATTTTCGTTTATTTGATGGGGCTAGGAATTTCAAGATTATATTTGATTTTATTGGACTAGGAGAAGAGCCTCAAACATTTTATGAGCTTTTAAAAAATGAAGAAAATGTATTTGAAGTTAAAATTCTCACACCTAAACGGCACGATAATACAACCAGCACAAAAAAGCCTCTTCATTTAGCTTATTTTGATGGGAAAAATATTTATTTGAAATTTAGTTTTAAATACAGTTATGATATAAATGAAAAACAAGAATTAACAGATTCTGAAGAAATTGTGTTTCATTATACTTGGTTGCAAGATAAATAGTTATGGCAGAAAATAACAATGGATATGTGATTCAAGACCAGAATGGTTATGTTAATCCTGCACACGAACTTAAAATGAGCAAACAGGTTCAAAGTCATGAACAAATCATATTAACTCAAACTAACCAACACGATCTTGAAGTGCTTGATAAAAAGCATAAGCATGAATTAGACTGTAAGGACAAAGATCTGGGTTGGCTTGGATTTATTTTTGGGGGCAAAGAATTAACTGCTCTAAATATCTCAGGGTTCTTAATATTTTTACTATTAATAATTGGAAGTTGGCTTACGTATGTAGTTTATAATAATAATAACGACATTGACAATGTAGTAAAGATTTGGAGTATTATAACACCAATTGTAACATTAACTTTGGGATATATTTTCGGGAATAAGACTTCAAAAACTAAAAAATAAAATTTTTGAACTTAAACTTCGTGATTAAAATAACCCCTGTTAATGCAGGGGTTTTATTTTGGTAGGGTAATTCTACGGGCATTTAGCGGATCAAGATAGGCAAGCTTTTTCTCAGCTACCATTTTTTCAAATAGTTTATTTCTTTCGGGAATTGGTAAATTTATTAGTTTATCCAGTTCATTTATATCCGTCCCGTTAGATCCGCCATTTACTTTATGATCTTCTTTTACTTTCTCTAGAATTTTCGCTTCTAGCTCTTCTATGTTTTCCATGGAGCAAAGATACTACTCTTTGAAGATAATTTAAGACTCCTCATTTTTTGGCTTAAAATTTCTTCCGGCTCCTTGTCTTAGAAAGGTGACTTTTCCTTGTGTTTGCTTTGCTTTTTCAAGAACTTCTAGTGCTTTTGATCGTTCGTTCATTTTACCTGCATGCGTTATACTACCTTGATTTTCAATTTTTTTCATGTATCAATATAGTGAAAATAAATGACAAAAACAAATGTTAACCATTCCAGGTTTCCATGCTGGGATCTGTTGCGGGTTTCCGTAGAGTTATAACTACAGTCATATCCGTAAATTCCCCCATATCTCTTTTCCCATTCTAAAATTATTTTATGTTAAATCTCTAATTGGAGAATAGTTTATATATTTAATGCGTAATTAAAATTAAAACCATGAAAAATTTCAAAAAAATTTCTAGAGATCAGTTAAAACAAGTAAATGGTGGCGGAGGCCGAGATGGTATTTGTAAACCTCAATACATGTGGGTTTGCGAAGCTACGGGTATTTGTGGACCAGAATCAGATGCTGCTTGTAATTGCTATTGCATTCCAATCGTTTAAGATAAGAATAGATCCCTCACTTTGAGGGATTTTTTTTTGGAATAGAGGAGTGGGATTGCAGACTGTTTTGGTTTGTCGAAAGTTCAAACTCTTCCAACTAAACAACTTCTCGAAAACTTAATTTTTTTTGATAAAAAAATGTTTTTGCAACCTATTATCAATTCAGATAAAACATACAGTTATTTTATTATGTTAAATCTCTTGTTGGGGAATAGTTGTTATATTTGGACTTAAACTAAAATCAAAACCATGAAAAATTTAAAGAAAATTTCAAAATTGAAATTAAAGAGTATTAATGGAGGTGGCAAAGGAGGTCCTTTCAATTGTCCTCCAGGGTATTTTCACTGTCCGCTTCCTTGGGGAAATGAAGGTATTTGTCTTCCTCATGAAAATCATATGGCTTGCCCGGATTTATAAGATACAATCCCTCATTTTGAGGGATTTTTTATTGGAATAGGGTAGTGGTATTGCAGGCTGCTTTGGCTGGTTGAAGGTTTGAGTCCTTCCAACTTACTATTAGTGTATCAAAGTCAATTATTTTGAAGATTATCCCGCTTCAATTCTCTTTCAATTTCATCTATGTCTGGTAGGGGAGAAAGAAAACTTTCTTCAATATATTTTCGGATATTTTCATCAATCTTATTGTTTATCTTTCTGATAAAAAGCTGATTACTGGCTTTTAGGGACTTAATATAATTGAATGTATTCTGTTTATTGGGGAAGACTGATTTCTCAAGTACGGCTCTTTTATCATCATTGATGATGATATCATTAAATGACGTATTCATCAGAACAGTCTGAAAAAATGATTCTGCAGGTAAAAAAGTATGAAAATAGTAATCTTCAAAATCCATTACCATTTGGTTATTGGCTAAAAATGAGCAGGTTTCTCTTGTGAAAATAAACCATTTCCCTCCGATATAAGGGGTCACTCCTTTCATAAATGCTCTTTTATAAATAAGTGATGAAATCATATGGGCCAATTCGGTAAAATGATTCTGTATTCTTTGAAGAGTATCAGGTCTGTAAAATTTCTGATCATAATAAAAAAGATAATTTCGGCCTTTATTGATGGTTAGAAATTCTCGGATAATATTTTGTGACTTAAGGGGATAGTCTTCCCCACTCAGGTTAATAAAATAATCCCATTCCCGGCTTACATTTAGGAGAAATTCCATTGCATTAAGCTCGGCCTGAACCATGCTGAATCCCCCGGAAACGATATTCAGACTGTCCAGAATATAGACATTAGGAAACTGAATGATATAGAGCTGTATTTCTTCTATAATTTTTGATTTAGTTTTTCTATCAATATGGATAAGATAAAACTGATCTCTTGTATAGATCTTCTGAAACATCTCTTTAAACAGTTCAGGCTTATGATGTACCATGATAAAATAAGCAATTCTTACATGTGGAGATGTAGGGGAACCTAAAGTCTTGGGATAAGGTTTTGCTATGGGGGAAGGCGATTGCATACTTAGGATCTTAAAATCATCCGCATTTGCAAATAATTGGGTTGACGTGCGGAAGCTACGAATATATTTTTGATAATCAATCGATTAAATGCGTTTTTTTTATTGTATTTTTGCAAAACATTTATAAAACAGGTCACTGCCTTTGCTATTCTGTAATAGTTTAAAATCACAATTTTTTCTTTCAGTTTTGCTTTTTCAGCTACCAATTTATAATCAGTTTCAACATCAGGAATCAGAGATTATAAAGTTCTATTGTAGATAAAAGCGATATGTTATTGCTGGTTATCAATGATATATTAAGGTCATTATTGTAGCTAAAGCAAGAAAAAAGATAAACAAAACAAGGAATAGTCTTTACTAGTTTGTCAATACACCAACTCAAATTCTGATAATCAGATTTGCTTACAAACTACCGGAAGACCGGAATTTATAATGAGTTTTAAAAATTTAAATTTAATCAACCCAATTATCCGCGCAATGACAGAAGCCGGATATTCTAAGCCTACTGAAATACAGTATACTGCAATTCCGCATATTTTAGCTGGAAGAGATATTGTAGGATGTGCTGAATCGGGTGCGGGGAAAACGGCCGCCTTTGCAATGCCTATTTTGCAACTGCTAAAAAGACATACCCCGGAACATAAAGAAATACGAACTCTGATACTTACCCCGACACGAGAACTGGCGATACAGATAGAAGAAAACCTTGGAATTTACAGTAAGTATTTACCATTGTCTCTACTTTCCATTTATGAAGGTGTTTCTATTGGGAGCCAGCTTGCTGCTCTTAGAAAAAGGGTAGATATTTTGGTGGCAACACCTGGAAGACTGCTGGATTTGATCAGCCATAGGCATATTGATCTTTCTAAAATAGAAATATTTGTCTTGGATGAGGCAGACAGAATGCTTGATAAAGCATTTGTAGATGACGTAAAAAAGATTTTAAAACTGATTTCCCCAAAAAGACAAACCTTACTTTTCTCTAAAACAATGCCGGCAAGTATAAAAAGTATTGCCAAAACGATCCTCAATAATCCTATAGAGGTTATTGTGAACCCTGTTTCTTCTACAGCACAACCTGTTAAGCAGTCACCTTTTTTTGTAGAAAAAGAAAAAAAAACGGATTTACTGGTTGACGGTATAGGGAGAAGTAACCGCTATCTCATTGTGTAATGTAGATAAGCGATTAGAAGGTAAGAATATTCAAAACTGATACGGCTTACTACCTGTCAGAGATTTTTAATAAATAAAATCTGTAAAGTGTACAGATAAAATATACAATTTTTAATAATAATTACAATGCAAGAAGGCACCGTAAAATTTTTCAATGAAGCAAAAGGCTTCGGGTTTATTACTCCGGCAGATGGAAGTAAAGACATATTTGTACATTCTTCAGGATTAAACACTAGAGTGATCCGTGAGAATGATAAAGTAGTTTTTGATGTACAAAAAAGTGATAAAGGTTTAAATGCTGTTAACGTAAAGTTGGCATAATTTAGATCTCAATTACAAGTATGTTAATATAACATCCTTTATAATATTAAGTCTCATATTTTTATATTTTTTTTACAAATTCAAAATCCATACTCTTTAGTATCTGGATATATTGTTTGAAAGAACATTGATGCCAATGAGATTCGTTTTTATTTTCATCATGTTCATTAGCCTCTTACTATATGTGAGAGGTTTTTGAGGGATTTAAATAGATGAGACTTGATATACAATTGTTATCGTGATTATGATAACAATTGTATATATTCTAATTTCTCAAAAGCTTCAGAAAATAATATGATTATTATCAATAGTTTTAATGAGTACAAGGCTCTTGAGGGTCAGATAATTGGAGCTTCTGCCTGGCATAAAATAGATCAGGAGCAGATCGACAGATTCGCAGATGCAACTTTAGATTATCAGTGGATTCATACTGATAAGGAAAAAGCAGAAAAAGAAGGTCCTTTTAAATCTACCATTGCTCATGGTTATTTAACATTGTCTTTGATTCCCTATCTCTGGAAGCAGATTGCAGATCTTAGAAATGTAAAAATGGAAATCAACTATGGAATAGAAAACCTTAAATTTGGTGAAGCTGTTCCGGTAAATAGTGAGGTAAGACTGCAGGCAACTGTAAAATCAGTGATCAACCTTCGGGGAACTGTAAAAGCTGTTGTTGAGGCTAAACTATTAATTAAAGATCATAAAAAACCAGCCTATACAGGTGATGTGGTTTTCCTTTATCATTTTATCAACGCCTCTTAGGTCTCAGATATACTTTGGTTTTCTGTGAAACACAAATCCCAGCGTTGCCGGGATTTTAAATGATGTGGAACATTCTGAGATCATTGATTAATCATTTTGAATCTCCGGGTTTGTGTTTGTGAGGCTTCAGCTCCGGATGCTTCGGTTTTGTTTCCGGCGTTACTCTTCTCCTTCTGTCTGGTGTTCCGTCAGACTTATCAGGCTTTGGACCTGGTTTAATTGCTTTAATGGCTTCCATAATATATTGTATTAGATATACAATGTAAGACCATATTTACTCCTTACATTACGGGAAACCCTATCCTTAGAAACATTTTGTTATAATGTACTGCGTTGGCATATCAATTTTCCTTCATTTTCCAATGAGAAACTTAAAATCTTAATTTCGAATTTTAGCCCTGTAATTACAGTAAAATAATAATGAAAAAACAAGACACTATATGGTGTTTTATTTATATATTTGTCTGGAATAGAAAGGCTGTAAAACAAAGCCTTATTTTCTATATCAGGGTAATTTCATATCTACATTAAGGACAGCCCATATAATAAAATTAAAAGAATATGTTTGGATATCGTACTAAAATAGTTTCTGTTTTCATTTTCCTTCTGGTGACATTTGCAAAAGCACAATTCTATGAACTTTACCAACCCATAGCCGTAGAGCAGTACAAAGGGAAAAACTTTTTGCTTGAGGCAAAAATATGGTATACGAATAGTATGACGAATTCCTCCTGGACGGTTCTGGCTGTAAGGAATGTGGATGCCAATTCTAAGGTGATAAAACAACCCTTTTATAATGATGATGCGGGGGAATATTACAAAAAAAATGAATGGAGCCATTATGAATTGAAAGGAAAAATAGATTCAAATACAAAATTTCTAACGATAGGATTTGCTTTTGCCGGAAATGATAACTATTTCATAGATGATTTGAAACTCTATGTTCTAGATGGTAAAAACAAAATTGAAATCCCGCTGAAGAATGGCGATTTTGAAAATGAAGATCTAAAAGAATGGAAAAACTTCCAGAAAGATGATCATGTAAAAGTGGCGACATCATCAGAAAAATTTTATTCAGGGAAGCAATCGCTCTACATTGATAATTCGAATGTGAAAACAAAGCCGACACTTGGAAATAACGCTGAGATTGGAAAATATGCTGAGGTGAATGGGGTGAAGCTTTATTATGAAATATACGGCAACGGGACACCTGTTCTCTTGCTGCATGGCAATAATTCTTCTATGGGAGCCTTCAGAAATCAATTTGATCCCCTTACCAAAGGTTTTCAGGTGATAGCACTGGACAGCCGCGGACAGGGAAAATCTTCGAGTGACGAAACACCTTTGACCTATGAACTTATGGCTAAAGATGTAAATGCATTCCTGGATCAACTCGGATTAAAAAAAGTAGATATTTTAGGATGGAGTGACGGGGGAAATATTGCCGTTATCCTGGCAAGAGATTATCCGGATAAGGTGAACAAAATGGCTATCATGGGCACTGTCTTATACAATGATGACAGCTCTGTAACGAAAGAGACCAATGTGCTGCTGAAAGAACAGGTGAAAGCCATGAAAGAGCGTGGTATTGCAGAAAACAATATGGATTACCGGTTGAAAATGCTGCTCATCAACGAACCGCATATTGATCCTAATTCTTTAGAGAAAATAAAATCACCAAGCCTGATCATGGCTGGTGAGCACGATGTTGTAAAGGAAAAGCACACCAAACTCATTGCCGAAAAAATTCCCAACAGTAAGTTATTAATTTTTAAAGGAGGTGACCATGAAGCACCCGAAAAAATACCCGGAATTTTCAACAAAGCTGTTGTAGATTTTTTTACCAGTTAAGTTTAGAAATAATCCCTTCACAAATATGGCGAAGGGATTTTATTTTATAGCATTTGCATCTTCAAAGTTAGTAAGCTTCTAGGGAGGAGAGAGTCTGGTGTCAACCAGTTATTTTTTTATATCCGTTTCTGGGAAGCGGCTATTTTGAAAAACTACAGCTAGCAATAGTTTTCAATTAATAATATTCGAATTCTCTTTCTGTTTTTTGTTGTACAATTCCCTTATCGTCTATCAATTCCTCATAAATAGAGTTTGAATTGGCGTCAAGCTTCACATTTTTATAGATAAGCTTAGACTTTTTTTGCTGAATGATATCCTCAAGAAGCATTTCACTTTTTATAGCATTGGTATAAGTGTAGAAAATGGTATTGTTAATCGGGGCTTCATAAAAATTCCCTGTTTCTTCTGTTTTTATAAGACGGTTGTTTTTGTCAAAATAAAACAACTTGGTAAGCGACATCTTATGATCAGCAGCATTTGAAACTCTTTTGTACAGAGAATCGGAAATCTTTTCAAAATAGCCCGTAGTTTCTATCTTTTTATTTCCAGGATTAATGCTTTTGAAGTGGCGTTTAGCTTTATTCTTTGAATCATAGATAAGAAGGTCACTGATCAATCTTTTATCAGGAAATTCGATGGTGGTTGCATTATAACGTTCAACTTTTGTCAGAAAGCCCTCTTTATCGAAATAGGAAATGCTTTTGTTAATGTTCTGAGGTGAAAACGCGATGATCTCTGTCACTTTTTTCGGCTGCCCTGAATAGTTAGAAAATTCCAAGTCATTAATGATGGATTTCCCCTGGCCGCTTACAAGGGTATAGAGTACAATAAACAGATAGCTCAATTTTATTTTCATGTTGTAAGCATTACAGTGTTCTACAATTCCCACTAATGCTCAAATATAGATTTTCTGATTACCAGAAAAGGTTGGGGAAATTAGCGGACAAGAAGATAGATTCCCACACCAATTGCGGTATAAGCAGTAACCGTAAGAATATCAGCGATAGGTTGTGAAAAGCGTTTTTCTGCAATTTTCTCGCTATTGATCTGGTTCTTATGGAATTTCATAATTTTTTTAGCATTACGAACCGGATGTACTACCAGACTATCATTTTCCCATCTGTCAACGATTACTTTATAACTCTTGCCATCCACTTCAATTTTGACATTTTTACCAGAGGCTAATTTCTCCTGAACATTTACCGGAGCAGGTGCCTGTACCGCGTTGAGGTTTTGAGGTGAAGTTGCTGTACCATTCATTTGCGGAGCAGTAGTATTAGCAATCGCTGTATTCTTTTTAGAGTCTTGCTTATTGTCAGCAGTTGGATCTACTTGCTTTTTTATCTGATAAGTATAGCAGCTGGTAAGAGAAAATAATAAAATGATGAGGTATAAATTCTTTCGCATGAGCCAAATTTAAGAATTAAACGGAATATTTGGGAGTTTCTTTTGAAAGTTGCTGTTTTTTTTGAAAATCTCCTGATTTTGAGCCCCTCAAAAATAATCCCTTTAAACATGCTCCATGGTCGGGAGCTCTCGAAGAGTGATGAGATCTGATTTATATCCTTGTCAAGGTTTTAAACCTTGACAAGGATATTTTGCTGTCTATAATGTACGCTCTTACGCTTTGTGATATGTTTGATTTTTAATACAGAAGTTAATATAAGTACTGCTTGCCCACTATTGCGAAATTCCTATAAGACATACGTAATTCTCGTTTGTCCGTCCATTTTAGTTTGTTAAAAGTTAGTTATTAATCTCAATTTTGTTGTAAGCAATCCATCGTTTGAGATTCCCAACCATTCTTTTTAAATGATCTTCATTCAGGAAAATATTGGTCCAATATTCAAATCTGTCGCACTGAACACTGATGTAATAGGTCATAATTGCTAAACATGCGTAGGGTAAAAACTTTTTTTCTTCATCACTTATTTTAGTTACCGTCTCATAACCTTTGACGAAGCTATCTGCTTTTGCTTGATATTCCTCTTCGTTCAAATGGGTCGAAAATAATTGGAATAGGAAATAAGAAATGTCAAAGCATAAATAACCGTTCCCACAAAAATCAAAGTCAAAAAATGTTATTTCTTTTTCATCGTCAATGTGCAAATTGTCAAACCAAACGTCAAGATGAACAGCTCCATATCTCATTTTCTGTTGGTCAATATTGTCCATTTTTAGCGTTAAAAAATCAGAAAGGATTTCTAAAAATTCAATTTCGCTGGTATTTTTACTATAGAATTCTTTTGTTCTTAAAACAGGGTTTTTAAGCATGTTTTGAGCATTGTAAGACATTCTCATCAGTTCGATATTTTTTGTGGTTTGATGAACTTTTGCTAATGCCTGTCCAATTAGAAAGCTTGTTTGAGCTGAAAATTTTGCGGTCTTTGTGCCCTTAGCATACGAAAATAAAACGCCAAATCTTGTACCTTCGGGGGCTTCAATTTCCTGAATGAATTTGTTCGATGTATCAGCTATTGGAAAAGCAACTTGTCGGTCTGCTTCTTTTAAAAGAATTAAAAGTCTTAGCTCTTCTTCAATTTCTAATTGATTCCGCCAATTATGGGTGTAAACTCTAAAAACGAATTTGTTTTCGCCATCATGAACAATATATAAATGATTCATAGCAAGTCGAAATATGCTGCATTCCGTTTTGTCGGTCAGTTCATATTTTCGTTGAATCAGTTTGCCAAGTCCATTGGGTGAAAGTGTACTGTTTATTGTTGGAAATTTCTCTGTCATCAGTTCTTAGTTCGTTATAAAATCTATGCAATTTCGTTAATATTTTTCGGTTTTACCTCTATCATCTCTATAAATATTGTATTGATAATGCCAACAACCACAGAATACAATCGTGTGGTAGCAGGGGGCAGGGTATGGATATAAATGCTTTAGCCTGTCAATTTTAATATTGAATGAGTTACCCTTCAATTTTTTAATAATTACCAGTAAAAAATAGCATTGCTTTCCTTTATTGCACAAAAAAAAGCAGAGAACTATTTGTAGTTCTCTGCTAATTATTAATATATTGAGAAAGAAGCTTTTAAACTTCCTTCTTAATTTATGCTAATTTTACGTTAATTGCGTTAACGCCTTTTGCTCCGTTTTGTACATCAAATGTTACGATATCATTTTCACGGATATCATTGACTAAACCTGAAGTGTGTACGAAAACATCCGGACCTCCATTTGAAGGTGAAATGAAACCAAATCCTTTGGCATC
>NZ_QAJO01000009.1:48739-48860 GCF_003852415.1 Chryseobacterium sp. KBW03
TATTGTATTATAAAATTGGTGTATTGACTGATAAATTGTTTTTTGGCTGTTGCCATTCCTGTAGTGGTGAAACCCAAACAGTTTTTTTAAATTTACGCTAGTTTTACGTTAATTGCGTTAA